>SFQP01000204.1 GCA_004562975.1 bacterium | reverse complement strand
TCTCCAGCGGCTTGGGCGGCCTGTTCCTCATGGGCATCTTCTTCCCGCGCATTGGCGGGCGGGCAGCCCTCTGCGGCTTTGTGGCCGGCGTTGCCGCCGTGTTCGTAGTGCGTGCTTTCACCCCCGTGAGCTTCCTGCTTTATGGTTTCATCGGCATGGCCGTTTCCGTGGCTGTGGCATGGCTGTTGTCGTTCTTTATGCGCGAAGATACCAACCTGGAGGGCCTCACTTGGCAGACGCGACGCGCCGAGTAGACTCACCAGATTTTACTTTCCCAAAACAAATCTTTTACTACAATGAAATACGATTTCAAAACGCTTGCCGAACAGTACAAGCACGAGTTGCTCGACAAGGTCATTCCTTTCTGGTTAGAGAAGTCGCAGGACAAGGAGTTCGGCGGCTACTTCACCTGCCTTGACCGCACAGGACAGGTGTTCGACACCGACAAATTCATCTGGATGCAAGGCCGCGAAGTGTGGATGTTCGCCACGCTCTATAACAAAGTGGAGAAACGGCAGGAGTGGCTCGACTGTGCCATCCAAGGTGCCGAGTTCCTGAAGCGGCACGGCCACGACGGACAGCTCAACTGGTATTTCTCGCTCGACCGCGAGGGGCATCCGCTGGTGGAGCCGTACAACATTTTCTCCTACACCTTTGCTGTCATCGCCTTCGGGCAGCTGGCCATCGCCACGGGCAACAAGGAGTATGAGGACATAGCCCGCCGCACCTTCGACATCGTGCTTTCCAAGGTGGATAACCCCAAGGGCAGGTGGAACAAGGCGGCAGCCGGCGCACGGCAGCTCAAATCGTTTGCCCTGCCCATGATTCTCTGCAACGTGGCCCTTGAAATCGAACCGCTGCTCGAACCCGACTTCCTGCGCCGCACCATCGACACCTGCATCCACGAGGTGATGGACGTGTTCTACCGCCCTGAACTGGGACTCATCGTGGAGAACCTCGGCACCGACGGTCAACTGGTGGACTGCTTCGAGGGCCGGCAACTCAACCCCGGCCATGCCATCGAGGCCATGTGGTTCATCATGGACCTGGGCAAACGCCTCGGACGGCAGGACCTCATTGAGCAGGCCGTGCAGATTGCGCTCAACGAAGCCGAGTATGGCTGGGACAAGCAGTACGGCGGCATTTTCTACTTCATGGACCGTCTGGGGCACCCCTGCCAGCAGTTGGAGTGGGACCAGAAACTGTGGTGGGTACACATCGAAACGCTCATCACTATGCTCAAGGGCTACCGCCTCACGGGCAACCCGAAGTGCTTGGAGTGGTTCGAGCGTGTTCACGACTATGTGTGGACCCATTTTGCCGACCCCGACTATCCCGAGTGGTACGGTTACCTCAACCGCCGGGGCGAGGTGCTGCTCCCGCTCAAGGGCGGCAAGTGGAAAGGCTGCTTCCACGTGCCCCGCGGCCTCTTCCAGTGCTGGCAGGTGCTGGAGGAACTGGCAGCGGGCGAGTAGGAGCGCGGGGGAGCGGCAGGTTGTGTACAGACATTTTGCAGCCTGCGGCACAAACCGCGCCTTAAAGTCCATTGTCAGGGTGCAGCAAAGAAGTCATTCTTTTCAAGGTGGAACGCTGGGTGAAGATGTCTTCTCTTTTATTGCTGTCCGGTAAAAGTTCAAGAATGCCGATAAACATTGAAACCTCAGCAAGTTAGGCCTTGAACTTTTACCGGACAGCAATCATTATGAAAACATCCAGAAGCCCTTTGCCGGTGATCCTCCGAAACGGTGCCTGAAGGCGGAGTGTTGAAGGGAGGAAGTGACGAGGCTAATCAGACACTTTTCCCTGCGGAAACAGTTTGCCGTGTCCGAACTTATACGGAAATATGCCATTCCTGCTATACTTTCAAGATAGAAGTGCAATTATCGCGGCTCTCCCTCGCTTTCGTAGCGTAGCGGAGAAGGCGAGGGAGAGCCGCATTGCAATAGAGTTTACAGGCAATACAAAAAAATAATTTACTCCTTTAATGTAGGGACCGATATTACTATTTTATAGAATAGTGCAAGTCCTCCTACACTCTTCGAACATAGTTTCTTTAATGAAATATTGAGGAACGGGTTATTTTTCTCCCCACCTTCCTCTGGATAGATAATAACACAAGGTACATTTGGCAATGGCGCCTCTTCCGAAACATCTTCATATCCCAAGTATTTC
>SFQP01000203.1 GCA_004562975.1 bacterium | reverse complement strand
TATAAATGTACGCAATCGTAGAGATTAACGGTCAGCAGTTCAAAGCAGAAGAAGGCAAGAAGCTCTTCGTAAACCACATCTGCGGTGCCGAAAACGGCCAGACTGTTGAATTTGAAAAAGTGTTGTTGATTGACAACAATGGCGAAGTTAAGGTGGGTGCTCCTACCGTTGAAGGTGCCAAGGTTGTATGCGAAGTGCTCTCGCCGCTGGTTAAAGGCGACAAGGTGCTGGTGTTCCACAAGAAGCGTCGCAAAGGCCACCGCAAGCTGAACGGCTATCGCCATCAGTTCACCGAATTGACAATCAAGAACGTAATTGCTTAATCCTTAAAAGTTTCAGAAAGACATGGCACACAAAAAAGGTGTAGGTAGTTCTAAGAACGGCCGTGAGTCGGCTTCACAAAGATTAGGCGTTAAGATTTGGGGCGGACAGACCTGCGTAGCCGGCAACATCATCGTTCGCCAGCGCGGTACGGTTCACTATCCCGGAAAGAACGTGGGTATGGGTAAGGACCACACGCTTTACGCACTCGTTGACGGCGTGGTTTCCTTCCATCGCGGCAATCGTGACCGCAGCGTGGTTTCCGTTTCTCCCGAAGCTGAAGCTTAAGTTTTTGACATCAAGTAGAACCCTACTGAAAAAAACATTGAGAGTTGTTTCCCGACGGAAGCAACTCTTTTTTTGTGCTTATCAAAGAACCGAATAGCGACAAAAAAACCTAAGGTTATGAGGTTATAAGATTACTGTCAGAGCGGATGATGAAAACCACCGCTCAACGAGCAAGCTTATAACCTCATAACCTTAGAACGTCATATTCCCATCGCTTGGCCGGGAATTACCTGACCTTATAGCTGACGGAAGAGCCGTCGGAAAGGAGAACCTTGACAATCCAAGCCTGGCCGGCCTGACCAATCAGCGGCAGGGTAGTCTGGGCGGCACCGTTCAAGCTGAGGTGCAGCAGTTGGCGGCCTGCCGTGTCGTAAGCGGAAACGCTGCGGATGCCTTGGGGAGCAGCCACCTGCAAGCGGCCATTGCGGAAGCTCACCTCGGCACTCTGGCCGGAAGCAACGGATTCCAGCTGTTCGATGCGGGTGACCACAGGCTGACGGTCGGCGTAAGCATTCTCCACCAGTTCGTAGATAGCCGGTGCTTGGGCCCCCGTCCAGCTGAAGCGCATGGCTTTGAGTCCGGCCTCAGCCTCATCGAAGATCAGACGTACCACGCCCGTGGCGGCATCGTAAGTCTTGGCGTACCATTCCTGACCATCGGGACTCAGTTCCAGCGTCGTGTTTTCCAAGGTGGCGGGGTCGCAATAGAAGGTAACACCTTGAAGCAGGCTGTAGTTCTGGAAATAATAGGTAAGGTGGTTGAGGTCGCCCGTAGAGAGAGCCTGTGCCGTGGAAGTGTTTGCCAAATCATCGTACACCTCATCGTAAGCCATCCCTGCATCGTCCATCATTTTCTCTTGGGTAAAAGTACCCTTGCCGTTCACCTCGATTTCGTACAGTCGCAGCCATTTGGCCGAAAGCGTGTAGTTTGTCTTGTTCGTCCCCATGACCTTGAGTGTCGTCCACTTCTTTCCGTCTTCCGAAACCTGCACCCGTCCTTCTTTCATATAGTCACCGTTGACCGTACCCATGACAATTCTGACGCGGCCAATGGGTTGGCTTTTGGTGAGTTTGAGTACGTAGCTGTCGCCCGTTTGCTGGTTGCGGTTGAGGCAGACAAACGTGTTCGGGTCGCCGTCATACATCAGTTCCTTGGTATGGTTATCCCAGATATTCCCTTCGGGTATGGTGGCCTCCTCCACCTTGGTCGACACAGGTATCTGCAGGCGGAAGGTATTCTTGGTCAGTTTCAGCGAAACGGGTTCCTCTCCATCGTTCACCACGGCCAGGTAGCGCACATAGCCCTCGGGCACGCTGGAAGTTTCCGTCACACGGGTCCAGTCCTTACCGTCGGGACTGACCACCACGGTATGGTTGGCCAGCAAGGTATCGGCCACGGTCAGTTCAATCACCTTGGTGGGCTGTACGAGGCGCACACCCATCCACTGTCCTTTCTGCAAGGTATATGCCTTGGTCTGTACGGCATAAACCGTACCGTTACCGTAGCCCACCGAAGCCTTGGAACCCTCCACGTTGCTGGCATAGCCCGGCACTTTGGGTTGTTCGGCCTGTCCGAAATAGTCAGTGAGGGCATTTTCCTTCATATAGGACACAAAGGGCAGGAGCACGGTTTCGGAAGCCTGGGCAATACGCACAGAGGTACTGATGCCGCTGCCCATGCCTTCAAGGGCATAAGCCTTGAACTCTTCGGCGGTGGAGAGTTCATCGATATGCTTGAGTTCGGCCAGATAGGAAGTCCACCGGCTGTCATCCTGCCCTTCTGTTTCGGCCACTTCCAAAAGTTTTCTCGTGGTGAAGGCCATGGCGCGGAGTTTGTTCAGCCAGGGAGCAAGGTCCTTGTAGAGCAACGCCTCCCCTTCCACGGGCGAGTCCTTGAGGGCTATCATCACGTCACAATTGCTCTGGATTTCCTCCATCCTTCCGACGAGTGCTGAGGCATCCTTGGTTTTCTTGTAACTGCTGACGAGCGAACTCAGGTCGTCGAGGTTGTTGTAGCGCAGATAAGGGGCGAGGAAACGGTAGGCGGCCTGTGCCCGTTCGTTGCCGGGCAATACGGCCTTGAAGGAAGCCTCCCAAGAACTGATATTGTCAAAACCGTCGTTGTTCCAGGCATAGTTGGCCACGCTGAAGAGGGGCGTTTTCGACACTTCGCCCTGCTGCATGGGGTTGCTCACCACGCCCAGTCCGTTGTCGAGCGAGGAAGGCAGGGTGGCCTGTGCCCAGACGGCAGGCATATCGTAGAAGTTGGAGTAAGTGTCCATGGGGAACACCTGTGCGTCGGCATTGTCGTTGCAAGGATAGTTCCACCACCAGGCCACGCTGCGTCCCAGCGGCTCACGAGGTGCTGCCAAGTCGTTGCTGTTGGGCACGGACCACACGCCGCCGCCCGTGGTGTAGATGGTGATGTTTGACGGCGTGGAGGAAAGTGCTTGGAAGAAGTTGTTGTACTGTTCGGTGCTCGAGGCGAACGATGTGCAGTAGATCTGGGGCACGAAATGCAAGGGGCGCACCGTGTCGGCCGGCGAGGCGGGGTTGACGTTCCACTTTTCCTCAATGGCGTGTTGCAGTGCCGTCAGGTGGTCGGCATTGGCCTTGAGGTCGGCTTCGGAACTGGGCACGCCGACATCGTCCACGAACACGGCGAAGTGTCTGACACCGAGGGAGTACATCTTCTCATATTTCCCCATGATGTCGTTCACCACCGTGTTGCTGTACACGAAGTCGTTGCCCGGGTGGATGGCCCAGATGAAGTTCACCTTTGTCTGGTGGGACACCTCGCTCACTTCGCTGATCATGTCCTGCGACATCCAGCCGTTCTTTTCCTGTTCGGCAGTAAGGCTTTCCGGGTAAGCGTCCTTCCACTTCTCCGAGTGGTAAGGGTCGCTCTTGGCACCGTAAAGGTAGGTGTTCATCTTGTGGCGCATCATGAAGCGCATCAGATCCTTCTTCACCGAAACGGAATAGGGATAGCCGTAATATCCCTCCACGATGCCACGGCTCTTCTGGTCAGCATAGTCGTTGAGGGTGACACAGGGCAAGTTTTCCGTGCCCGTGTCAAGGATCTGT
>SFQP01000202.1 GCA_004562975.1 bacterium | reverse complement strand
CGGGTTGAGCTGAATGTGCTGGTACTCGTACACGCCGAGGTCGATGTAGGTCTGGTTTTGCGAGGGGTTCGGGTCTTTGGAGATGCGGAACATCGGGGAGCCGTCAGTGAACTCCATATACATTTCGTTGCCGATGGGCATCTTAATATAGTTGTTATCCTTGCGGTTATTGCGGGTGTCAGCATAGATACCTTGTGCAATGTAGTCGCCGGAAGCATCTGTTACGAAGGAACAGTCGTAGTTTTGCGTGACATCATTGAGCTGGATTTGCTGCTGTATGCGCGACCACCCGTTGTCCGTCAGGTTGTTTTGGCGCGACATCATCCAGTCGGCCGAAGGCAGGTAGTTGTTCACGCCGGGGCCTAAGGAGGGATTGACGAAGTTGGGTCCGTTGAGCGCGTTGTTCTCATCGCTCAGGTAGATGTTGTTCGTAACCCAAATGTATTTCGTGCCGTTGTTGTCGAAGGTCTGCTTCACGGGTGTGCCGTTGTCGCCGTTCTCCCAGTACGTACCTGTCTTGAACAGGTTAGGGATGTATTCGTTGAGTGTGTAGGAGATAGTGCGGTAGTCAATGGTACCCCGGTCGTCCATGCGCGGCTCGCAACCGCGTCCCTCCTCGTAGGCACAGAACCAGAGGTTTTCGCCGATGCCGGGTGTGAGTCCGTCAGCCGACAGGCGGGCGTCGGTGAAGACGGAGGGGGCTTCGGCCATGGCTCCGTTGGTGGGTACGCGGTTCCAATAGCTGCACACGAAGTTGACCTGTTTCTCCGTGCCGGAAATGGTGCAGTCGGGAGTTACTTCGTTACCCCAGAAGATGGAGTTCACCACCTTGTGGGGGTTGTCGCTCATGTTGACATCACCCCGGTTGGGGTAGCACAGGTAGATGGCGGGATAGCTCAGTGCCTGGTTGCGCACGAAGTTACAGTTTACCATCTGCAATGATCCATAGCCAGCCGTGGCACCGTGGAACACAGCACCGCCGCGCGAACCTTTGTCCGTGAGGTTGTTCAGGTCGGCAGTTTCCTCCACCAGTCCGGCCTCGTTGTTAGCGAAGATGGTGTTGACGGCCGAGAGCACATAGGTGCTGTAAATCGCACCGCCGTTGCCGTTGTACTTCGTGGAAGTTTCGGGCAAGTCGGCCAACGGGGTAACACTCACTTCGTCGCGCTGTTTGGAAGCATTCTGGGCAAAGTTGCTGGAGAAGATTTCCACCATACCGTTGCTGTAGATAGCTCCGCCGGCACCGGCGCGGTTGTTGGTGAACTCGCAGTTGCGCACCACCAAGGGTATGCAGCGCTTGCCCACAGCGGCAGGGTCGGTGGAACGGGAATGAATCTCGTCCGAAGTGTCCACTGTGCCATTGGCGTTCCAGCTGCCGCTTGTCGGCTTCTGCCAGTTGCCGTCCACCAGCACACCGCCTCCTTTATAATAGGAATAGGCGTTGGCCACGGAGGCGGCATCGTAGCCCAATGCTTTTCCGTCCATGATTTGCAAACCGTCGAGCAAGATGGGCACGCCGGTATGTTCGCGGGTGTAGTTGTCAATGTTGTGTGTACCGGTAGTGTTGGTCGGCGTAGGCAAGGTGCCCACATAGTCCTCGTCGGCAATACACGTAATGACGTGGTAGACGTTGTCTGCCGTTTCGGAGTTCACACTCTTGCCCGAGAGGATGGTCTGGTACTTCATTTCCCAAGGCTCCTTGAGCGAATTGTGGTTGAGGTCCTCCAACTCGCGGGCCCGGAGGATGTTCTCCGTGGTCTGTCCCTTGAGGGTAAAGCGGCGAGTGGTGGTGGAGCCGTTCACCGTAATCGTGGCGGTAAGGGTAAGTTTTTGGTTGGGATCGGTGGAAGTATAGAAATAGGAGTCCGTATTGGTACCGTCGGCCAGGTCATCGCGCAGGCCGCCGAAGATGCTTACACCCTCGGGCACGAGGAATGTGTTGCCACGCGAATAGGAATACTGGCCCGTCACCGTACGGTAAGGGTAGTAGGTGCCACGGCTCACGAAGATTTCAAACTTCGTGTCCTTCACTTTCGTGCCATTCACCTCGGTATCACCCAGCGTTTTGCGCGCTGTCTGCACGTAGAGCAGGGCATCGTCCAACTTCTGCATCGGGAAAGCGAAGGAGCAGCCTTCCACGAAAGGCTTGCCGTTGGTATCGGAAGAAGTAGACATGGCCTCGAAGATATCCTC
>SFQP01000020.1 GCA_004562975.1 bacterium | reverse complement strand
CCTGTGGAACGAGGAACTGGCCGAGGCGGAGCGTTTGGTGTGGCAGCTCTACCGCGCCGGGGTGGACGCGCTCATTGTGCAGGATTTGGCACTGCTGCAGCTGAACTTACCGCCCATTGCGCTGCACGCCTCCACGCAGATGGACAACTGCACGCCGGAAAAGGCGCAATGGCTGGAAGCGGCGGGGTTCCGGCAAATCGTGGTAGCGCGCGAAATGTCGCTCCAGCAAATCCGCGATATGGCCACGGCGGTGAAAGTGCCCATCGAGGCGTTTGTACACGGCGCGCTCTGCGTGAGCTACAGCGGACGTTGCTATGCGTCGCAACATTGCTTCGGGCGCTCGGCCAACCGGGGCTGCTGTGCACAGTTCTGCCGCTTGGCCTTCGACCTGGTGGACGGACAGGGACGCACGCTGGTGGCCGACCGTCACCTGCTGTCGCTGCGCGACATGAACCGAACGGACCTGTTGGAGGAAATGATGGATGCGGGGGTACGGTCGTTCAAAATTGAAGGACGGCTGAAGGATGCAGGATATGTGAAGAACGTCACGGCGTGGTACAGGCAACGGATTGACGAAATCCTGAAGCGACGAGCAGACGAATACGTACGTGCCTCGCAAGGAGTGTCGCGCCTCACGTTCCAACCTGACGTGCAGCGCAGCTTCAACCGGGGATTTACCGACTATTTCCTCCAAGGCCGCACGCCCCAGCCGATATACGCCTTCCACTCGCCCAAGGCCACAGGGCCGCAGGTGGGGTGGGTGAAACGGACGGATCGCCAGCGTTTCGTGTTTGAACCGCTCTCTCCCTCCACGCCGCCCCTGGTAGCCGGCGACGGCCTGTGCTTCGTGGACCGCGAGGGACGGCTGGAAGGTTTCCGCGTGAACCGCGTGGAAGGCAAACTGGTGTTTCCGGCCAAAATGCCCCCGTTGCGACCGGGCACGGTTCTCCACCGCAGCCTGGACTTTGCTTTCGGGCAACAACTGACGCGCCCCACGGCGGAGCGGACTTTGGCGGCTCGCCTCACGCTACGCGAAACACCGCAGGGCTATGCCATCGACATGGCCGACGAAACGGGTTGCCACGTGACGCTCGGCTTCGTTTATCCGCACGAGGCGGCACGCACGAACCAGCGCGAGGCCATCGTGAGGCAGCTGACGAAACTGGGCGGCACGTGCTGGACGGCACAGGAGGTAGAGGTGCTGACGCAGGGCGAACGCTTCATTCCGGCCTCGGTGCTGGCCGACTGGCGACGGCAGGTGTGCGAGGCCCTGCTGCGCGACCACAGGCTGGCGTACCAGACAGATCGCCCGGGCAAGCGCGACGAGGATTTGCTGCGCCGCCTGACACCTCAACGACTCGGCTACAACGCCAACGTGGCCAACGACCAGGCGCGCGCCTTCTACCAATCGCACGGCGCGACAGAGCTGGCCCCGGCGTTTGAACTGAAAGAGCCGCAAGGCGAGGCGGTACTGATGACCTGCCGCCACTGCATTCGCCACGCCTTGGGCATCTGCCTGAAAAAGGATCGCTCCACTCCCGGACCGCTCGCACTGCGGCTGCCCGACGGACGCACCTTCCCGCTGCGTTTCGACTGCCAACGCTGCGAGATGCAGGTGCTGAAAAACAAATAGGTAAAAGACGTATCACATTCCCCACGCTCACTCAACAATGTACACCATGCGCCATCTTCATTCCTTGCTCCTACTGCTGCTGGCCACCTTCTTACTAACCGCCTGCTACTATTCGCACCCGAACAAGCAGGACCATTGGACGGTAACGGGCGAAGGAGCCGTTGATTCGGTGAACTTCTACATCGCCCACCACTACTGGACAGGCTACAACTTCCAGGCCACTGACTCGCTGGCACTCGTGGCTCCGCCAAGCCAGAACGACATGGCCGAATACGACCACCAGCTTTTCGACACGGTACAGCTGAAAAAGAGCGACAAGCTGGTGGTGGCACAGGTGATCTATGTGCCGAGCGATTCCACCGACTCTGTATGGGTGAAGGTGGCGCGCGACCAACTGACGCAGGGCTGGATACACGAGTCGGAACTGCTCGCCCGCGTGGTGCCCGATGACCCCATCTCGAAGTTCATCTACTACTTCTCGGGTACGCGCTCGGTGATGGTCATCTGCGTATTGGCACTGGCATCCCTGTTCGGCCTCATCCAATACTTCCGCCACAAGCACTACCGTCTGGTTCACTTCCACGACATCCCCAGCTTCTACCCCACCCTGCTCTGCCTGTGCGTCAGCGGCTCGGCGGCGTTGTACGGAAGTATGCAACGGTTCGTGCCGGATACATGGGTGGAATTTTACTACCACCCGACGCTCAACCCCTTCGAGCCACAATTGCCACTCATCCTGGCACTGTTCATCGCATCGGTGTGGACCATCCTGATCGTGGCAGTAGCGGTGGTCGACGAGCTGCGCCGACAACCGGACTTGGGCGACCGGCTGGCATTTCTCAGCTCGCTGGGCGCGGTGTGCGTGGTGCTCTATTTGGTGTTTACCCTGACCACACCTTATTATATAGGCTACGCGCTGCTGGTGGCTTATTGGGTATGGGCCATCCGCCGATACTACCGCCACAAGCCCTCGCACCTGCTCTGCGGAATGTGCCGGCGGTCGATTCCCCAAAAGGGACGGTGTCCGCATTGCGGAGCATGGAATGAATAACCTGAGAGAAAACCATACGACTTATGAAACAGATTCTTTGCATACTCTTGCTGTGGTGCGGAAGTATGGCAGCAAACGCAGACCGCTTTACCGAAATGGCCGGACGCCACTTGGAATGGATAAAGACCGGACAGGCTGACAGCGTATTGGCGCACGCCACGCCACAAGTGAAAGCCCAACTTCCGGCTGCTATGGTGCAGGCGATTTGGAAACAACTGCTGACGCAGGCAGGACAACTGGAAAAGCAGGAAGCCTGGTCGCTGACGGAACGGCAGGGGCTGCACGTGTGCCAAAGCGTGCTGCGCTTCGAACGGCTGCCGCTGCAGATGAACGTGGTGCTGGACGACGAACTACTGCTGGCGGGACTGACCTTCACACCGGCACCGGCCACAGCCACACAGCCCGCCACGTCTGCCCGGGCGGGCGCGGAGGAGAATTTCACGGAGGAGGATTTCACGGTGAAGCACGGCGGGATTGAACTGCCGGGCACGCTGACCTTGCCCAAAGACCTCACGACACCAGTGCCGGCGGTAGTGCTGGTGCAAGGCAGCGGACCGCAGGACCGCGACGAGACGCTGGGACCGAACAAGCCGTTTCGCGAACTGGCACACGCGCTGGCGGCTCATGGCATCGCCGTGGTACGTTACGACAAGCGCACCAAGGTGTACGGGGCGCGGACGGCGGAAGTGTCGGATGGGCAGTTGACGTACGACACGGAGGTGGTGGACGATGCAGTGCAAGCACTGCGCCAGACAGCCCTGCTGCCGCAGGTGGACAAGCAGCGGCTGTTTGTGATAGGCCACAGCCTGGGCGGCACGTTGGTACCGCGCATTGCGGAAAAGGCGGACACGCCCCTGGCGGGCATCATCGGCTGGGCGGCACTGGCGCGTCCGTTCCGCGACGCACTGATGGAACAGCTCGTCTACATAGCCCGGAAACAGGGGGCGGACGAGGCCACGGCACAGACGCAGGCGGAAGCCACGGCCCGGCAGATGATGGCTGCACTGCCCAAAGAGTATGTGGATTTCCAGCAGACTTACAACCCAACGGCCACGGCACAACGGCTCAAGAACCTGCCCATGCTGTTTCTGCAAGGCAGCCACGATTACCAAGTGACGGAAGCTGACCTGAAACTGTGGGAGAAGGCACTGGCTGGCCGAACCCAGGTACACTGTGTGTTCCTGCCGAAACTGGACCACCTGCTGCGTGAATTGCCGGAAATGGCCACCCCCGCAGACTACCTGAAGGAGGGGAAGATGGACGCGGAGGCCCTGCGGCAAATCACGGACTTTATACTGCATAACTCTTTGTCAAACCCTTAATAATGTGTGTGATGGTACAACACATCGTCATGTTCAAATTCCGGGCCGACGTGCCCGATGCGCTGCGAACCGAAGCGGCGGCGCAGTTCAAGGCGGGCATCGAAGCACTGCCTGCCGTCATCCCTTTCATCCGCGAGGTGAAGGTGGGTCTCAACCTCAATCCGGCGGAACAGTGGGACATCTGTCTCACCTCGCGCTTTGACACGCTGGATGACGTGAAGGCGTACAGCGTACACCCTGCCCATAAAGCCGTGGCCTCGGCATTGATGCAGCACATCGCCGAGCGCGCTTGTGTGGACTTCTGAGGCAGGAAAATCCGGCACGGCCTGATTTTCAGCACTCCCTTTCAACAGGGCGCAAAACGAGTTTCCCCGCAGGAGGCCGGAATGGCTTGCTGCGGGGAAACTTATGGGAACTTGTCATCCGCCTGCGGGGCGGTCGGCAGGGTTTACTGTGCCAGATAGGCCGTCACGTTCTGCTCGATGCGAGCCAACACGTTGTCGGCGGGAGCCGGAACGAAAGGCGTGCCGGTGATGTGTTCGTACAACTCGATGTAGCGGTCGGAAATGCTCTTCACCACCTCGGGTGTCATTTCGGGAATGGGCTGGTCGGCGGCACCATGCACCTGAAAACCGTTGTTGAGCAGCCACTCGCGCACGAACTCCTTCGACAACTGCTTCTGCGGTTCGCCCTTGGCCAGTCGTTCCTCGTAGCCCTCGGCATAGAAATAGCGCGAAGAGTCGGGGGTGTGGATTTCGTCCATGAGGTAAATTTCCCCGTTGTGCTTGCCGAACTCGTACTTGGTGTCCACCAAGATCAGACCGCGCTTGGCGGCAAATTCAGTGCCCCGGGCAAAGAGAGCCAGGGTGTACTTTTCCAACAGGGCATACTCCTCGGGCGTAGCCAACCCACGTGCCAGAATTTCTTCCTTGGAAATGTCCTCGTCGTGCTCGCCAATCTCGGCCTTGGTGGTAGGCGTGATGATGGGCGTGGGGAACTTTTCGTTCTCCTTCATGCCCTCGGGGAGCTTGACACCGCAAATTTCGCGCACACCGCTCTTGTAGGCACGCCAGGCACTGCCGCAAAGGTAACCGCGCACAATCATCTCGACGGGAAAACCCTCGCAAAGCAAACCGACAGTGACCATGGGGTCGGGAGTGGCCAAGTCGGTGGCCACCATGACCAAGCGGTCGCCAAGATGATAGACATCACGTACTTTGCCGTGATACACTCCCTGCTGTCCGGGAAAGTTGAACGCTGTTTGTGTTAATGCAGACATGAGATTATATATTAGTTGAGTTTTTTGGGGATAATAAGAAGGATAAAACCTGCTACGGGATGGCCGCGATAGAAATGACGACACATTGATATCTACGTCGTTTCACCCCTTTCAAGCATCCGCCGGCTCACCGTGACGTTGCCTCTTCTGTTCTTCTTCACGGGCATAGGCTTCGACGATGCGGGTCACGAGCTTGTGGCGGATGATGTCGTGCTCGTTCATTTCGATAAAGGCAATGCCGGGAATGCCCCGCAGGATGCGCTGCGCCTCCGTCAGGCCGCTGCGCTGCGAAGCCGGAAGGTCCACCTGCGTGCGGTCGCCAGTGATGATCATCTTCGTGTTCCACCCCATACGCGTGAGGAACATCTTGATTTGCGCCGTAGTGGTGTTCTGCGCCTCGTCGAGAATGACCACGGCATCGTTGAGCGTACGTCCTCGCATGAAAGCCAGCGGCGCAATCTGTATGACGTTGGTAGACATGTACTCCTGCAACTTGGCTGCCGGTATCATGTCCTGCAAGGCATCGTAGAGAGGCTGGAGATAGGGGTCGATTTTGTCCTTCATGTCGCCAGGCAGAAAACCGAGTTTCTCGCCGGCTTCCACGGCAGGACGGCTGAGGATGATTTTCTTCACCTCCTTGTTCTTCAAAGCCCTGACCGCCAGCGCGATGGCGGTGTACGTCTTGCCGGAACCGGCGGGGCCGACGGCGAAAATCATGTCGCAGGAGGAATAAGCTTCGACCAAGCGGAACTGGTTCTCACTGCGCGGCGTGATGGGCTTGCCCCCTGTGCTGTAAACGATGACTCCCTCGCCCGAATCGCCGGACATGGTCCGCTTCTTGACGATGTTGAGCAAATCTTCCTCGCTTAGGCGGTTGTACTTGGCACAATGCTTTTCAAGCTGCTGCATGACTTCCTCAAACTCGGCCATCTCTTCCTCGCCACCCACCACGCGAACCACATTGTCGCGCGCCATGATGCGCAACTTGGGACAAAGGGCACGCAACATCTTGATATTGCAATTGTTCGCGCCATAAAAAAGTACGGGATCGGCTTCTTCGAGAATAAAATGCTTTTCAATCATTGAAAATGCTGAAGGTATTAAAAAAACGATGGAGGCTATCAGTTGTTTTGCCTCGCAAAAGTAAGCAATCCCCTTGAAAGAATATGAAAAATCCTTACTTTTGTGCGCTTTTAATCCCCAACAATCTCCCTGCAACCACTCATGAAACATAAGGCCACCGCCTACCGAGGCTATTTTCTTCTGACTTTTGTCCTCATCGTCACTACGCTTGGCATTGCCAAATGCGTCAATCCCGACCTCACCCTGCACCGCATCATCGAAACGACCAAAGTACAACCGGAAGCCGCCGCCACGCCCCACGAACCTGACAGCATAGAATTGCAAGCCCGCTACGTGGACAGCCTGCTGCTGCGACCGCGAGCCAAACTGACGCTGCTGAAGCCGGACGGCAAACCGGTGAAGAACCGCGTGACGAGCGTCAGACGCTTTGAGGAGTCTTTTCCCGACCTGAACGATGTGCAGTTAGCCACGGCGCAACGTCTGGGCATCTCACACATCGAAAACCGCCACGAGGCGCAGCACCGCATGAAGGAACTGGTATTCGTGGGCGATAACCCTTTCTATTCCATCCAACCGCTGCGCCAATCCATCCCCTACCTCGTGCCCCGAGCCGCCACACTGCTGAGCGAGATTGCACGGGCCTTTAACGACTCGTTGGTAACCAAGGGCTACGAACCGCACAAGCTGATTGTCACTTCCGTGCTCCGAACCAAGGAGGACGTACGCCGCCTGCGCAACGTGAACCGCAACGCATCGGAAAACAGCTGCCACCAGTACGGCACGACGTTTGACATTTCGTACAACCGCTTCCTGCAAATCAACGATGACGGTACGGACGAAGTGCGCTGGGTGACGGTGTTCAAATCCATCCTGGCGGAAGTGCTGGAGGACCAGCGGCTGATGGGCACCTGCTACGTGAAGTACGAAGTGAAACAGTCATGTTTCCACATCACGGCACGGTAATTCGTTTTTGTATGGAATGGATGAAATGGCTTGAAGGCCGTATGTCGATGGCCAAGGTGCGCAAGGTGGTGGAAGCCACAGCGCACGACGGGGAAGCCATTACGATGCTGTGCCGTCTGGTGCTGGATGAAACCACCGAAGCGCGCAAAGCCATGTATGCGGCGTGGGTGCTGACGCACCTCAGCCCGGCAGACAAACAGGAGTTCGTGTTGCCGTTCTGCGATGCCTTTACCGACAAAATCCTCAGCGGCACGCTACCCTTCCGCCCCGGCCTGCTGCTCACGCTGCTCTATGATTTGGCACCTGAAACGACGATGCAAAGGGCTGACCTCCTTGATTTCTGCCTGCATGGCATCACCGACGGTGCCCAGCACGACAGCTGCCGCTCCCTCATGATTAAATTGGCGGCACGGATGGCCAGACCATTTCCCGAACTGCTGGCTGAACTCCACGAAACGCTGCTACTCCTGCCGCCCGGCTTGCCTCCCAGTATCGAATGTGCCAAGAGGAAGGTGATGAACCCCACCCCCAAGAGACCAAGGAAAAATTCCCCAACCGGCTTACCCGGCCAGAACTGACCTGACGGAAGAACCGGACACGACAAGTCCCGGACTGTTTCACCAACACTTCAAGCTGTAGAAAACAGTCCGGGACTTGCTGTATTTACTCCGAAGCCTGCCGTACGCGCCCAGTGACCAGCCCACTGAACTACCGGATTTTAAGCGTTACTCCGCAGGGAGTACCGGAATCATCCCCGCTTCCGGTCAGGCCGTGGCAGACTATTCAAAGAGGTTGTCCGTCTTGCCCGCTTCATTGTTGTGTTGCGGCGCGGCAACGGGTTCGGCTGGCGTGGCCTCGGCATTCTCGCCTCCGGCTGCGGGATGGCCTTCACCTCCCATAAGGTCATCGTCCACTACACCTTCTTCCAGCCCCAGAGAGTCGCCGGCCAGCGAGTCGGGCTCCTCCTCACGCGGCACATAAGTAGCCTGCCACGTGCTGACATCCACATCTTCGGGCGGCAAACCGTACTTGTGCAGATATTTGGTGCGCAACTGCGGGTCGTCCATCACGCTGCGCATGAACTGCGCCACGATGGGGAGTGCCGTACGGCTGCCCTGTCCCAAGGCTCCTGTGCGGAAATGGATGCTGCGGTATTCGCCGCCCACCCAGGCACCGCCCACCAAGCTGGGGGTGACACCTACGAACCAGGCATCGGAATGGTTGTTGGAAGTTCCCGTCTTGCCACCCATATCCAGATGGGCAAAGAACGGCCCCAGATACATTCCGGCCCGCAACGTCTGCGAAGTGCCGCCGCCGTCGCGCACGCCGGCTTCGAGCAGTTTCTGCATATAGAAAGCGGCCTTTTGCGGCAATGCACGCATTTCTTCGTGCTTGGCCTCAAACACCACATTGCCTTCGGAATCGACTATCTTAGTCACCAACACCGGCTCCACGTGAACACCACCGTTGGCCACCGTGCCGTACGCGCTGACCAGTTCGAAGAGGTTGACATCGCTGGCACCAAGCGGCAGGGAGGGTATGTCGTCAAGCGGCGACTTGATGCCCATGTCGTGAGCGGTCTGGATGACGTTGGGAATGCCCACTTCCTGTCCCAATTTGACGGCAATGGTGTTGATACTCTGGGCAAAAGCGGAACGCAGGGGGATGTTGGCATTGGTGAAATGGCCATTGGCATTATGGGGTTGCCAAACGGTGGTTTCGTTCTTCCTCTTGTCGTACACCTCCATACGTATGTATTCGTCCTTACGTGCGTCCGAGGGGGTGAGTCCCTGCTTCATGGCCGTGGCATACACAAAGAGTTTGAAAGTAGAGCCGGGCTGGCGCATAGACTTCACCTTGTCGTATTTCCAGGTCTTGAAATCGATGTCGCCCACGTATGCCTTGACGTGGCCGGTTTCGGGTTCCATGGCCACAAAGCCGGTGTGCATAAATTTGACCATGTAACGCAACGAGTCGACAGTGGACATGAACTCCTCTTTCTCGCCGTCATAACTGAAGAGCTTGACCTTGTGCGGCTTGTTGAGATAATATTCCACGGAATCGGGATTGTTCGGGAACCGTGCCTGTAACATCTTGTAGGCATCCGTCTTGCGGAGTTTGTCTTCGATGAAGCCGGGAATGAGCTGTCCCTTCTCGTCGCGCCAAGGGTCACCCAAGCCGCGCCAATGGCGGTCGAAGTTCTGCTGCACCTTCTTCATCTGTTCGTGTACGGCTTTCTCAGCGTATTCCTGCATACGGGAGTCGAGCGTGGTGTAAATCTTCAGGCCGTCGGAGTAGACATCCAGCTCCGGACACTTCTCGTCGATATAGTCCTTCACGGCATCGCGGAAATACAAAGCCTTACCGTCATAAGCACTTTCCACGTTGAAGTTGAGCTGGATGGGCTGTTCCTGTAGTTGGTTAAGGGTTTGTTTGTCCGCAATGTACACTTGTCCGAAACGCTCCTTCAATTGTTTGCGGTGCGTGTACATATTATTCAGCACCACATTGCGGCGCTTCAGGGAGTTTTGGGGATTGATGCGCGGATTATAGGCCGATGTGGCTTTGAGCAGGCCCACCAAAACGGCGGCCTCTTCAGTTTTAAGTTCTTTGGGGGTGGTATTGAAATAGGTCTTGGCGGCTGTCTTGATACCGAATGCGTTCGAGCCGAAGTCCACCGTATTGGCATACATCTCCAAAATCTCCTGCTTAGAGCAAAGCAGTTCAATCTCGGTGGCGATAATCATCTCCTTGCTTTTCATCACCAGAATGCTCACTCCAGGGATTTTACCCAACAAACCGGTGGAATAATGCGTGCGCACCCGGAACATATTCTTCACCAGTTGCTGGGTGATAGTGGAAGCACCGCGCGCCCTACCCTGCGCGGCATCCTTGGCGGCAGCAAACAAGCCTTGGTAATCAATGCCGTGATGCTGGTAGAAACGCTCGTCCTCCGTGGAGATGAGAGCCTGAAAGAAGACGGGACTGATGGAGTCGTAAGGTACAGGCGAGCGGTTCTCGTTGAAGAACTTGCCCAACACTTTCCCGTCGGCACTGTAGATTTCGGACGCAGCCGCCGTCTTGGGATGGATGATGTCGTTGATGGAAGGTGATTTGCCGAACAGCCAGAACAGATTGAAAACAACGGCAAAAATATAAAAAGCAATAAAGGCTAAGAAAGACCACAAGAAAGTGAATATCTTATACCACCATGGACGGCCTGCGTACTGTCCGCGATACCAACGCCAACAGGCGCGAAAACCTCGTCCTATCCATCGGAAGGATGCCAGTACCCATCCGATTCCTCCTTTTAACGGATTATTCATTACAGTTTCTTCTTTGGTTTGCGCGGACAAAGATAGTGCAAGGCGAAGGCAATGGAAAGAAAAAGCGCAGATTTTTATTTACATTGCTGAGCCGCAGCCTATCTTATGAAAAACAGATCAAGGCGAGTATTCGCACTAAAAATCCTCCAGCCATTTCACCTCTGCATCCTTCTTGAACCAAGTAATCTGTTTCTTGGCATACACCCGCGTGTTGCGGCGGATTTTCTCCAAGGCGAAGTCCAAGGGCCATTCGCCCTCAATGTATTTGAAGAGTTCTTTATAGCCCACCGTGTTTAGCGCATTGCAATGCCGGTAGGGGTACACGCGCCGGGCCTCTTCCAGCAGTCCCTGCTCCATCATGAGGTCAACGCGGCGGTTGATGCGGTCGAAAAGTTCGTCGCGCTCACGCCACAACCCGATTTTCTCAATCCTGAATGGCCGTTCCGCTACCCTCCCCTTGCGAAACGAAGAGAAGGTTTTGCCCGTCATGTAACAAATCTCCAAAGCATGGACTACTCGTTTTGGATTACGGACATCGCACCTGGCATAATATGCTGGGTCCAGCAGGCGCAGCTCTGCAGCCAAGGGCTCTAAACCTTCCTCCTCATAGCGTTGTTTGAGCAACTGCCGCGTTTCGGCATCAACCGTAGGTATATCGTCTATTCCCTTACAGACCGCATCAATGTACATCATGGAACCGCCCGACAACACGCACACATCGTGACTACGGAACAATTCATCCAGCAGCCGCAACGCATCCTGTTCATACTGCGCCGCACTGTAGTATTCCTCCAAACCCAACGTGCCCACGAAATAGTGCTTCACGCGCTGCATCTCTTCGGGGGTCGGAGCTGCGGTGCCGATGGGAATGTCGCGGTAGAGCTGCCGGGAGTCGGCATTGAGGATGGGACAACCCGCCTCCTCGGCCACACGCAACGCATACGCCGTCTTCCCCACCCCGGTCGGGCCCAATATGACTTTCAAGGTCTTTTGCTTCATATCCTTCACCATAACAGAAAAACTACGCCAATGAACAGTGGAATTTGCTGCACATTGGCGTAGTATTATGCCTTTCCTCGGTCAAACAGCAGCCAAGATTCAGAAAAGCTTGCCGTCGCTGATTTCAAAACCTTCCAAATCGATATCGTCATCGTTGAATGCCGCATCGTCGAAAACGGCCTCGTCATCAAAATCCTCTTCGGCTGCAGCAGCGGCCTTCTTACCTTTGGCATTGGCTACTGGTGCCGTCAAATCCATATCCAACTCATCAATCTGACGTGGTGCCTCTCCTTTTGCACGCAGGATAACAGGAGTTTTAAGGCTTTCTCCGGGAATGATTTCCTTCACATCCAGGAAGAAGCATCGGTCGGCAAAGGGGTCGAACACAAACTCCAGGCGTTGCTCCTCGTCTTCGATAAACTCGGAAAGGCGCACTTCGTCCATCACATAGATGTCCTCGTCTGCATCGCCCACTCCCATATCTTCGCGGGTGATTTGCTGTCCGCGCTCCCACTCTTCATTACAGATATAGAAAGAGGTCATCTGGTCATCGGGATAGCCACAGGACTGCAAGATGATATTGTTCAAATCAAGGAAGGTGGCATCGCTGTCTATCTTCACCTCGCGGACAAAACCATCCACTTCGTCGGATATAAATTTGATTCTGTATAACATGGTTGTACGTTGTTTTGATAATGGCATTTCGCCCCAGAGGCTGCCGTTATTTGATGATGCCTCGTTTGGAAGTGGTGACAAAGTCAAGAATGTACTGTATCTCCGGGGTCATGGGCAGTGTCTGGCGGATTTCCTCCAGGCATTCTTCACGCAATTTTCCGCGCTGGTAGAGGAGGCGGTAGGCGGTGTGGATTTGCTCGATGGTTTCGGGGGTGAAGCCGCGCCGGCGCAGTCCGACGACGTTGAGACCGCAGAAGCTGACCGGCTCGCGCGCTGCCATGCAATAGGGGGGAATGTCCTGCCCCGAACGGGTACCGCCGCCCACCATGACATAACTGCCCACGTGGCAGAACTGGTGAATGAGCACAGCGGCCGAAATGATGGCGAAATCGTCAATCACTACCTCGCCGGCAATTTTGGTTGCATTGCCCACAATACATCCATTGCCCATCAGCACATCATGTGCCACGTGCATACCCTCCATGAGCAGGTTGTTGGAGCCCACCACCGTCTTGCCCTTGGCAGCAGTGCCACGGTTGATGGTCACGTTTTCGCGGATGGTGTTGTTGTCGCCCACCTCGGCGGTTGTTTCCTCACCCCTGAACTTCAGGTCCTGCGGGATGGCACCAATCACAGCCCCCGGGAAAATGGTATTGCCGTTTCCCAGCCGCGTTCCGGAGAGAAGGGTCACACTGTTCATCAGGCGGTTGTTACTGCCTATCACCACATTCTTATCAATGTAGCAGAACGGGCCTATTTCACATCCTTCGCCAATCACGGCCTCAGGATGCACGTATGCTAAAGGACTAATCATATCTTGTTGTTGGGAAGGAGAGGGGCAAAAGGAAACGCTCATGCCCCCTCGCAGGTAAGGTTCTTACTTGTTTTTCGTAATCTGTGCGGTAAAGGTGGCTTCCATCACGATGGTTTCGCCCACGAAAGCAAAACCGTGCATGGAGGAGATGCCGTGGCGGATGGGAGCCATCAGTTCCACGCGGAAAATGAGCGTATCGCCGGGAACGACCTTCTTGCGGAATTTCACGTCATTGATGCGGAGGAAGTAGGTGCTCCACCGTTCGGGCTCTTCTACCGAATTGAGGACGAGCAGGCCGCCGGCCTGGGCCATGGCTTCTATCTGCAGCACGCCGGGCATCACGGGTTCCTGTGGGAAGTGACCCTGGAAGAAGGCCTCGTTGGAGGTGACGTTCTTCACGGCGACGATATAGTTCGAGCCAGTCTCGACGACTTTGTCAACGAGCTGCATGGGGTAACGGTGGGGGAGCAGCTCGCGGATGCGGTTGACATCCATCAGGGGTTCGCTGTTCGGGTCGTAGTTGGGTGCCTGGACTTCGTACTTGCGGATTTCGCGCCGCATCTGGCGGGCAAACTTGTTGTTGATGGTGTGGCCGGGCCGCGTGGCGATGATTCGTCCCTTGATGGGGCGGCCTATGAGGGCCATGTCGCCAATGATGTCCAGCAACTTGTGGCGTGCCGGCTCGTTGGGCCATGCCAGAGGGCGGCGGTTGAGATAACCCAGTTTGGTAGCATCGCGGTGTTCGACGTGGAGGTTGTCGGCCAGATGGTCGAGGTTTTCCTGTGATATCTGGCGCTCGTAGATGACGATAGCGTTATCCAAGTCGCCACCCTTGATAAGGCCAGCTTTCAGGAGAGGCTCAATTTCGCGCACAAAGACGAAAGTTCGGGCCGAAGCAATTTCCTCGGCAAAGTGCTCCATGTTGTCCAGTGTGGCAAATTGGCTGTTGATGAACTGGGAGTCAAAGGAAATCATGCAGGTGATGGAGAACTGTTCATCCGGTAAGATAATAATGGACGAACCGGTTTCTTCATCCTTGAACTCTACCTTTTTCTTGATGACGTAAAAGTCCTTCGGGGCGTTCTGTACCACTACCCCCACCCTTCGGATTTGCTCCACATAGATGGTGGAGCTGCCGTCGAGGATGGGAAATTCGGGACCGTTGACCTGAATCAGGCAGTTGTCGATGCCCATGGCGTAAAGCGCGGCCATGGCGTGTTCGATGGTGCTGCAACGGGCATCCCCCTTGGCCACAACGGTGCCCCGAGAGGTGTCGATTACGTTTTCGGCAATGGCCTCAATGACGGGTTCGCCTTCCAGGTCAATGCGCTGAATTTTGTATCCGTGGTTTTCGGGAGCCGGATTGAAAGTTACCGTCAGGCTGAGCCCTGTGTGCAGGCCCTTGCCGAACAACGAGAAACTGCCGGCCAGTGTTTTTTGCTTTAACATATAGAATATGGGATAACGGCATCTCCGCATGGGGGTACACGCTGGCAGGCTTACGCTGTGCCGGACAGTCTGCTTCCTTTATTATAAACAGGACAGCCGGCGCGAGAGAACGATTTGTCATCATTTTCGCCTCACGCCCCGTGCCGGGAGAGATGCTACATTTTCTTCTTCAGTTCTTCGATTTCTTTTCTGAGGCTGTTCACCTCGGCCTGCAACTCGGGCAGATGCTTGAACACCACGCTGGAGCGCATAAAGTTCTTGGCATCAATGGCTGGCGAGCCTTGCACGGTGGCATTACCCTTACGGATGCTGCCAGCGATACCGGCCTGAGCTCCGGAAAGGACGCGGTCGCCAATGACTGCATGG
The DNA here is from genome assembly GCA_004562975.1 of bacterium. The sequence continues at coordinate 18,322 of SFQP01000020.1, read as the reverse complement.
CCGGCAATGCCCACCTGGCCACCAAACATACACCACTGCCCAATCTTGGTGGAACCGGCTACACCTACTTGAGCGGACATGACGGTGTGTTCCCCGACCTCGCAGTTGTGGGCCACCTGCACGAGGTTATCGAGCTTCACGCCACGGTGTACCATGGTGCTGCCCATGGTGGCACGGTCAACGCAGGCGTTGGCACCGATTTCGACATCATCCTCAATGGTGACGATGCCAATCTGCGGTATCTTTTCGTAACCGTCGGCAGCAGGGGCGAAGCCGAAGCCGTCGGCACCGACCACGCAGCCGGAATGAAGGGTCACGCGGTTGCCCAATTTGCAATCGTGGTACACCGAGGCATGAGGATAAAGCAGGCAATCCTCGCCGAGAACGGCGCGTTCTTCCACCACGGCACCGGCATAAATCTGGCAGCCCTTGCCCACTACAGCGTGTTCACCGACATAGGCGAACGGGCCTACATAAACGCCGTCGGCCACCTGTGCCGTTTCGGCCACACAAGCCAAGGGATGGATTCCCTGCCGCTTCTGTATGGCCGACTGATAGAGGGTAAGCAATTTGGCTATGGATTCGTAGGCATTGTTTACTCTGATTAAGGTTGTTTTCACCTCTTGTTCAGGTTGAAAATCATGGTTTACCAAAACAATGCTCGAAGCGGTTCCATAGAGATAGTGTTCGTATTGTGGATTGGCAAGGAAAGAGATGGCGCCGGGGGTTCCCTCTTCTATCTTGGCAAAGGTCTTCACCTTGGCGTTGGCATCGCCCTCCACCACTCCTCCTAAATATTCAGCTATTTGTTTCGCAGTAAATTCCATTAGTTATTTAGTTGTTTGTTGCGGCAAAGATAGTGCAAGGCAAGTTGAAATCAAAAGAAAAGCTAAAAGATTTGCCTTTTCTCTGTATTAAGCTGGCTGCGGCTCGGCATTTTCAGCCTGCTAATTGCTCCTGACACACTTTTTCTGTTCTTACAAAAGTATGAAGATAAAATGAACAACATGAGAAAATCCATTGCCCTGTGCTGGCAAGCTGATGACAGACACGGACAACAGCTGACTCGATGGCATCAGGATTGTCTGCTGCAAGGACTGGTACTACAGGAAAACCGGCTGCAGGAAATTGGAAAGCTGAATACGGACTTGCGAGCCCTGACCGGAAGCGGAAGGAAGCAAGCAGCCTGAAAAAAGAATCAGCACTGCCGGTCAAGCCGGCTATAGAGGGTTTCGTAGCGGCGCGCCACGACCAAATAGTCGTGGTGGCGGAGGATGTAACGCTTGCTTTCTGCTTGCAGGCGAGGCACAAGGGTTTCACGCTGTTCGACCAGACGGCACAAGGCTTGGTAAACGCTTTCTTCGTCGGGCTGGACGTTGACGATAGGTCGGAGTTCCTGTTCTCCAAGCAGGTCGTATGATTCGGGTTCGCCGCCGCCCACGACAATCATGCCGCGTGCCATGGCTTCGAGGGCGTTCATGGCGGGAGTGTAGGAATAGAGCTGGTCAAGCAGAACGTGGGAGGTGTCGAGCATCTTGACATACTGTGCAAAGGGTACATTCTGTGCCACCTGCAGACGGCACGCTTCGGGGTAGCGTACGGCCACGCGCCGGGCTGCGCGGAGCATGATGTCGGTGCCTTTGTACGCGCTGCGCGACTGCTGGATGCCAATGAAGATTTTGAGAGGCTGTCCGGCAGTGAAGGCCACAGGGCTGGCGGGATGGTCCGTCCGTGGTATGATGGGGAATGGTATGTAGGTGAGCTTGTGGGGGGCATGTGGGCAGTGGGCGCGGTAGCTGGCATCATACTCGTAGAGCCCGGCCACGATGGCATCAGCATCGGCGGCGACTTGCCGGTTGAGCACGCCCTTGGGGCCGTAGAGCCAGTCGCGCTTGAAGGATTCGTTCTCGTCAGAAATGCGTTCGGCATGCCCCATGTTGAAATCGCTGTAACGAAAGGTGCGGAAGTCGAGGCAGGCTTTGACATAATAATAATCCATGCCGAATGCTCCCATCACGATGTGGCGATTGTGGCGGCGCAGATAACGGTAGAAGGGCATCATGCGCTCGGCTTTGAGAGGCAGGAAGACGGGATTGATGAGTTGCACGACATCAAAGCCGCGAAACTGGCGGAACTGGCGCCACAGGCGGAGGTAGTAGACCAGGCTGCCTACGAAGCTAAAGGAGGTCCGGCGGAGGTCAATGTCGCGGGGATAGTTTTTCCACCCGTCGCCGTCGGATGCCACCACGACTTCGTGCCCCAGGCGGCGCAAGCCTTGACCCGTGACTTGCAAAAGGTCGCTCTAAAAAACAGCAGACGGCCGGAATAAGTAAAATCACTCATGGGGTATGCTTTAAAACCTAATTTATAGAACACCCCTTATAATTTACTGAAGTTTCGGGAATTGGGCAGCACCCGCAGAAAGGTCACGGAGCAATTCACCATTTACTGCCCACCTGTCCACGCTCTTCTATACGCATTTTTTATCCTCAGAAAAATCATTCAATCCTTCAAGCACTGACTATATCCTGCTGATTTCCAATGGAAAAGCGTATGAAGCTTTGCCTTTTCAAATATTCACAGCGCGCGTTCATATTTCTATCGCTTACTTCCTGATTTCGAGGCGGTTTCCCGGTGTGAAGGTTTGCTTTCTCCGCCCCTCCAAGCGTTCACCGCTCGTGTGAATGTTTTGAAATCCAATCCTTCACACCAAAAACCACTGAAAATCAGGATGAAACACGCTCTATGTGAAGGAGGTGAATGCTTTTTGGGGGAAATAAATACGTATATACGCGTACGTAAAGGGCATATTCAAAACAGATGGCGGCTTATTCAGCGTGACAGAACCGCCTCGCTTGTCAGGCCGGACGTTACGTGAAGTCCTTTCACAACCCGGCGACTTGTCCGCACAAGTCCTGGACTTGTCTGCACAACTCCTTGAGTTGATAAAACAACTCCCGGACTTGTGGGAACAATTTCCGGGCTTGTGGAAAAGGCTTACCATCACTTCTTCACATCCAAAACTTCAGTAATTCATCATTTATAATTATGCCTACAACCATGAAGTCAGCGGTACTGCATCGTCCTGTATGATGGTCGGCAGACCTAATCATAAATCGTAAATTATCAATCGATTTTTTCCTTCAGATATTTTGCAAATATGCGGGCAGCGGTTTCGACCATGTGAGCACAGGGGCGTTTCTGGTAGTACCGGTCGGTGCGGGCTTCGGCCTCTGGTGTTCCTTCCGGCTTTTTGAGACCAAGCAGTTCGGCACATATCAGGCTGCCGTTTTCCTGCTTGAATGCCTCGGCCATCTGCTGTACCACCGCATAGTTGTGGCTTTTGCCCTCACGGTCGGCAGCATCAACGGAACCGCAGTCAAGTCCTGCCAGCTGGAACATTCCGCAAGCGGCACCACACGTCTGGCGCATACGGCCTATGCCGCCACCGAAAGAAGCGGACATGCGCAAGGCTTGTTCACGGCTGAAACCGTAAAGGTCGGCGAAGGCGGCCACGACGCTTTGGGAACAGTTGTAGCCTGACTTGAAAAGGGCGACGGCTTCGGCTACGCGCTTTTCGAGATCTTCATCGCTTATTGGGGACGGAGTGGTTGCTATCATGAGGGAGAGGGTGCTTTAGTTTATAATTTATGATTTAAGATTTATGATTTATGATTAGCTTCGCGGCATTATTCATTATAAATTTTCTGTCATGAACATGAAATCTACGGTCTGGTGCTCTGTGGCCTTTCTCACGGTGCTGCTCTGGCTGACAGCCTGCCAGGAAAACTTCGACAAACGGCTGCAAAGGGAAGCGCGGGAATTTACGGAAAACCATTGTCCGCAAGAACCGGAACCGGGAACGCGGCTGGACAGCACTTCGTACGAACCGGACGGAAGGGTGTACACGCTGTGGTACTCGTTGGCTGCGGAAAACGAGGCGGCCATACGCCAGCAGAAGGAACTGATGCACCGGCTGTTGCTGCACGAACTGGTAGCGGACGTGAACTATATCAACCTGAAGAAGGAGGGGGTGACGTTCCGCTACGTGTACCGCTCGCAGCAAAACGGTGCGCTGGTCTACGACACGCAAATCAAGCCGCAGGAGTACAGGGCGCAGTGACTGTGACAGGCGTTCAGAACAAAGAACGAGGACGAAACACACAAACGAGCCTGCCGAACTGACAGCACATGGTGCCAACGGTTCCGGCAGGCTCGTTTGTCGTATGAAAATCTCAGAAGCCTTCCGGAAAATCAGTCTTCGGCGGGCTTCATGTTGGTATATACGGTCTGGACATCATCGAACTCTTCCAGACGCTCTACCATCTTGTCAATGCTTTCGCGCTCCTCGGGAGTGACGTCCTTGAGGTCGTTGGGGATGTAGGTGAACTCGGCACCGATAACCTCGAAGCCGTTTTCCTCCAGGTGTTTCTGAATCTGTCCGAAGCACTTGGGGTCGCCGTAGAGGGTGATGCTGCCTTCTTCCTCGTCCTCGTCGTACTCGTCCTCTACGCCGAAGTCAATGAGGTCGAGAATCATCTCGTCCATGTCCAGCCCGTCCTTTTTCTTGAAGGTGAACACGCATTTGTGGTCGAAGAGGTAAGCCAGGGATCCCATGGTGCCCAAGTTGCCGTTGAACTTGTTGAAAACGGAACGTACGTCGCCCACAGTACGGGTGGCGTTGTCAGTGAGGGTGTCGACGAAGATGGCAACTCCGTGGGGGCCGTAGCCCTCGTAAGTCATGGTTTTGTATTCGCTCTGGTCTTTGCCCATGGCGTTCTTGATGGCACGCTCGATGTTGTCCTTGGGCATGTTTTCACGCTTGCAGGTGGCGATGATGGCACGCAGCGTAGGATTGTTTTCGGGTTCGGGTCCTCCAGCCTTGACGGCTACGGCAATTTGTTTCCCGAGTTTGGTAAAGGTGCGGGCCATGTGTCCCCACCGTTTCATCTTAGCGGCTTTCCGGTATTCAAAAGCTCTTCCCATGGTGATATTTCCTTATATTTTGATGATTGTTGTTTATGTGTGAATGATGAGCATTAGCGCAACTTAGCATCTAACTGCTTTTCAAGGTTGGCGATGATCTTCTTCATGACGGCCTCGGTCTGCTTGTCGTTCATGGTCTTGGTGTCGTCCTGCAACACGAAGTTGACGGCATAGCTCTTCTTGCCGGGCTCAAGGTTCTTTCCTTCGTAAACATCGAACAGCTCGACGCGCTTGAGGAGTTTCTTCTCCGAGGCATAGGCTATCTGCTCTATCTGGGCAAACTCCACGCTCTTGTCGACGAGGAGGGCGAGGTCGCGGCTGACTGCGGGGAACTTGGAAATTTCCTTGAAAGAAACGCGGTTCTTCTTGACGCGCTTCATGAGCAAGGTCCAGTTGATTTCGGCATAGTACACCTCTTGCTCAATGCCCACGGCAGCACAGAGGGCCTTGGAAACGAGGCCGAGCTCAACGAGCACCTTGCCGCTGCGGTCGGCTATGCGGAGGCTCTTGGCAAAGAGGTTGTTCTGGCCGGCTTCAACGAGCAGTCCGCCCAGCTCCATGCCTACGCGCCGCAGGATGTTGGCCACGTATGCCTTGAGCTGGTAAACGGAAGTGGCTTCATCGGGATGTGCCCAGGAGCCTTCAACGTGTTTGCCGGTGAGCCACAGACCCATGTACTGCGCCTCAGAATAGGCGGCGAGGGAATGGTCGGGGGTGCGGCGGTCAGCGTCGAAGAAGTAGCAGTTGCCACTTTCGAAGAAACGCAGGTTGCCGTTCTTGCGGTTGACATTGTGGGCGATACTTTCCAGACCACCGAAGAGGAGAGTCTGGCGCATCACGTTGAGGTCGGAGCTGAGGGGGTTGAGGACGTGGACCAGATGCTCGGGGGCATAGGTGCGCAACTGCTGGTAGTAAGCCTCCTTGGTGAGCGAGTTGTTAAGGATTTCGCGGAAGCCCTCTCCCACCAGCTGCTCGGCCACGAGGTTCTCGAGCTTGTTGCTGCGGTCCACGTCGCCTTTGATGGTGAGGCTGGATTTGACGGCAGTGGGGATTTCCACGTTGTTATATCCATAGATGCGGAGGATATCTTCAACCACGTCGCAGGGACGCTGCACGTCGACACGGTAGGCCGGTACCTGAAGGGTAAGGCCCTGAGCAGTTTCGGCCACCACCTTCATCTCAAGGGAGGTGACGATTTCCTTGATGACCTCGACGGGGAGGGTCTTGCCTATGAGGTCGTGTACGTACTGATAGTCAAGTGCTACTTCAAAGTGCTTTGCCAATCCTTCGGCCTCAATGTCCTTTATCTCCATGGAGATGGTACCGCCGGCGAGCTCCTTGACCAACAGGGCTGCCACCTTGAGGGCGTATATCTGGCCAGCTGGGTCAATGCCACGCTCGAAACGGAAGGAGGCATCGGTACTCAGACCGTGGCGACGGGCACTTTTGCGGATCCACGTGGGATTGAAATAGGCACTTTCCAGAAGCACATTGCAGGTGGTGTCGTACGTGCCGGAGCCGCGTCCGCCCAGCACGCCGGCAATGCACATGGGCTCGCGGGTGTTGCAGATGGCGAGGTCGCGCTCCGAGAGTTTGTGTTCCACTCCGTCAAGGGTGACAAAGGGGGTACCCTCAGGCATGGTGCGCACCACGACTTTCCCGCCTTCTATCATGTCGGCATCGAAGCAGTGGAGGGGTTGGCCGTATGCCATCATGACGTAGTTGGTGATGTCGACGATGTTGTTGATGGGACGCAAGCCGATGGTTTCGAGTTTTTCCTTCAGCCACTTAGGACTTTCCTTCACCTCGCATCCCTTGACGGTGACGGCGCAGTAACGCGGACAGGCTTCGGTGGCCTGCACGTCGATGGCGATGTCAAGGTCGTGGTTGTCGACAGCAAAGCCTGACACGTCCATACGGTGCAGGGAAGTGGTTTTTCCCTGACGGACAAGCCAGGCGTACAAATCGCGTGCCACGCCGTAGTGCGAACAGGCATCGGCACGGTTAGGGGTTATATCTACTTCAATGACGAAATCACTCTCCAGTCCGTAGTACTCGGCGGCCTTCAAGCCGACAGGCGTATCGGCGGGTAACACGATGATGCCGTCGTGGCTCGTGCCTACGCCTATCTCGTCCTCGGCGCATATCATGCCCAGACTTTCCACTCCGCGCAACTTGGAACGCTTGATGGTGAAGCATTCATCGCCTTCGCCATAGAGCTTGGTGCCCAGCGTGGCGACAATGACTTTCTGTCCGGCAGCCACGTTCGGCGCGCCACAAACTATCTGTGAGGGCTCACCCTGACCCAGGTCGACTGTACATACGTGCATATGGTCGCTGTTAGGGTGCGGCTCGCAAGTGAGGACATGGCCCACGACGAGGCCTTCGAGACCACCCTTGATGGCCTGCACCTCGTCCACACTGCCTACTTCGAGGCCTATGCTGGTGAGGGCTTCGGCCAACTCGGCTGGCGTGAGGTCGAAGTCAACGTATTCCTTGAGCCATTTGTATGATATATTCATGATGGTATTTAGTTAAAAGTTCTTGTCCAAGCTATTCCGGATGGTCTACCTTGCTTGCGTCCGGACCGAAAACTTACGGAATAGCGGCGGCAAAATTATATTATTTTTTACAAACTGCCAATTCAGCGACTTGCAATGTAGGCCGTGCGAAAGGAAACATGTCTGATGAGGGACGCGCCGAAGGGTGGGACGCGTCGAAGGGGCTAATACCACCGGAGCAAATCGTCGAGCAGGGTGATGACGTGGGTGGGGACGGTTTCGTCGCGCTCGGTGGGTTCCCACTCTTCGCCCTTAAACCATACCGTTTCGCAGCCGGCGGCCTGTGCGGGCAGTATGTCTTTGGTGAAGCTGTCGCCCACAGCCACACACTGCGAGGCGGGACTGCCGGCGGCCTCTACGCCCAACTGCCAGATGGCGGGGTCGGGCTTGCGCACACCTACCACGGCACTTTCTACCACGTCGTCGAAATAGCCGGCCAGTCCGTACGCCTGTATCACGGCGTGGAGGTTCCCATAGAAATTGGAAACGAGAATGAGTTTGTACCGGCCCTTCAATTTGTCCAGCACTTGGGCGGAAAGGGCGGCATGGCGGGCGGCATAGGCATTGCAGTAGCCGGCAATGGCACGGACGGCGTTTTCCATTTCGTCGGTAGAGGAGAATGCCCATGCGCCGGACTCAACCAACTGGCTGACCTCGATGTACACCTTCTTATATAATAAGGTGTGGAAGTCGTCAGAGGGCTGGATGTGGGGCTCACGGGCCAACAGACGCTCGGCGTAGACGTATGCCTGACGGAAAGCGGCCTCGCTGACGGCGTGACCCGTGGACTGATATCCTTCGTAAAGGACGTGTGCCCAATGGCGGGCGGCGGTGTCGAGGGTACCGCCATAATCGAATAGGAATGCTTGTGGCATGGTGGGGTATGAAATCTCTTGGAGGAATTGGTGAATTGGGGTATTGGAACTTTTTGGGAAGGTCGTTTTGGGAGCGGTTGGCACGGAAATGGTCTGTTATCCCTGCATGATGCGTTTGTTGCCTACCTTGACCAGACTGACTCCGATGAATATCCAGAACAATTCACGAATACGGGTGTAGAGGCTGGTGAAGATGCCTATGCCCGGGGCACTGAGCCCCAATATGCGGACTATCAGCGACAGGCCACCTTCGCGGGCTCCAAGCTGCATGGGGAGGAAGAAGAGGATGTTGCCTATCAACGAAGAGAAGGCCAGGACGAGTATGGCATCGAAGAAGGTGAGGCTGACTCCCAACGACAAGAGTATGAAGTAATACTCAAGGGCGTTGACCACACGGGCCACATATTCCCACAGCAAGGACGACCAGAAGGCACGTGGCTGGGAGTGAAGATAGGCCACGCCGGCATCGACTTTCTGCATATCGGCGAGATGGGTGTCGTAGAACTTTCGGGCCGGACGTTTGACGTAGGGCAAGTGGAGCAGGGGCTGGAACAAACGGACTATCACGCCCCGGCGATAGCACAGGCGGAAAAGGGCCAACACCAAAATGACCACAAAGACAAACACGCCAAACAGCCCCCAAAGGAAGGGAGTCATCTTGTCGGTATAGACGACGGCAAACAGGACGGCCGCTGAACTCCACAGGCAGATGTGGGACAGGATGTGCATCATGGAATAGAGCACTACCGACGACATGGCGCGGGGCACGCCGATGTGGGCACTGAGTTCCATCACGCGGTAGGGGCCACCGCCAAAACCGAAGGGGGTGGTGTAGCTGAAAGCAAAACCGGAGACGGTGAGCTTGTAGGCGTGGCGGAAACTGAGGTGCTTGCTGTGGGTGCCGCTGTTGACGATGATTTGGAAGGCCAGGGCATTGAAAGCGTAAACGATTACCCACACGCCGAGCACGGCGGGCAGGTAAAGGCCGGCGCGCCCCAGGTTCTGGACCAGTTGGGTATAGTCCACATCGAAAGTCAACAGCATGACGATGATGGCTGCCACACCGAAGAGCAAGAAGAGGTTGCGATAGAGTGGTTTCATAAGGTTGCGGGAAGAAAGGGAAGGAGGGGGGGATGAAGGGGAGGCGTGTTATGCTCCGCGAAGCTGGTCGGTCAGCCTGCGGCACAGTTGCTCATGCCGCTGGCGCATATACAGGAAGAGGGCATTCATCACCGTGACCTCGAACACGAGGTAGAGCCAAGGTTCGCCGAGCAGGAGGGATATGTACAACGCAATGGCCCGGGTGTTAAATGTCAGGATGTTGGCATATTTCATGAGGGGCAGGCTGCCGGCGCGGAACTCACGGCGCAACGTTTCGGGCAGCGCACGTCCGACATAGGTTTGCCTGAGCCGTGCCCTGAACCGCTGGAACGAGGGGGTCATCTGCTCTTGCGAACGGGTATAGTTGCCATAGAAATAAAGGAATACCATCCACATGCCGTCCTTCTTCCAACTTAAAGTGCGCAACTCAGCACGCAGTTTGCCGAAGCTGTCAAGCTCACTGCCTTGTTCCCCTTTCAGGAAATAGAGGTGGATGTTGCGGTAGTAGTCGGCCAGCTGGCATTGTTTGCCATGGCAGATGAAACCGGAGAAAGCGGCCAACAGCCAGATGTAGATGCCCCACTCCATCCGGGTGCCGGGAATAAGTTCTGACTGGAGGCGCAGGCAGATGGCGGCATAGATGAAAAAGAACCAGACATCGCCGGCAAAACCGTCCAGGATGCGCCCCCAGCGCGTCTTTTTGCCGGTCATGCGCGCCAACTGGCCGTCGGCACTGTCGTAGAGATTGGCCCAGACCAGCAGGAAAATGCCCAAAAGGGTGTAACGCATCTCGGGGAAATAGAAACAAACGCCGGCGGCAGCTCCCAGAAAGATGCTGATTATCGTGACGACATTGGGATGGACGTTGAAATAATTGAAGAAACGTGCCCACAAGAAACCGAGGGGACGGGTGAAATGGATGTCAAGCCATTCTTCGGTGTCAGAAGACTTGAAAGTGGATTGAAGTTGGGAAGAGGAATCTGACATGAAATGGGGAAAATAGAATGTGTTGCTACTTGATTGCAGGAAAAGCGGGTAGAGCGTGAAAAGCCGGTAATGTGGGAAAAGCCGGTAAAGCGAATGGGGTTCCACCAGCTCACCATTTGGCAGCCCAATCTTGCCGGATGCTCAACCTTCTTCCTGACTCGCCAACAGCCGGGCGGCGATGGCAGCAGCTGCCTGACGGCGACAAGGGGAGAAACTGGGCCAATCGTTGAAATCGATAATCCGGATGCTGCCATCGGCACTGACGATGGCATCCCCGCCATAGACGGTGAAGCCGGAAACTTCGGCGGCTCTGTCGGCCAAGGCTTTCAGGGCTTCAGCTGTCACGGCATAATGATGCGGACTGCCGTTGTGAGCTTCCAACCCGAATTTGCTGAAACCGTCTGCTTCCGTGGGATAACTATAATGGAAGAAGCCGGTACCCTGCACGCCATAGAATTTAATGAGGTCGCCAGACACATGGGACACGGCCAGCACTTCGGCCACTCCCTCCGCGCCAAGCCTTGCCGCCAGTTCCCGGGTGGCTTGTTCGTCAGCAGCGAACTGTACATCGGCCTCTGTTTGTGCACAGGCATCGGCGCGCTTCAGCCACACGGGGTAGGTCACATGGGGAGGCAAGGGAAAGGCATCGACATCCTGATTGAGCGACAGGCGGGCGAAAGCGGGCTGTGGCAGTCCGGCTGCCTGGAATGTCTGCATCAGGTGCAGACGATTGCCCTTGAGCAACGCAGCTGGGGCATTGACCACCTGCACCTTGCCTTCACGAGCGGCCTGATCCAAGGCTTCCAGCACATAGGTGCTGCGCGCCATGGAGAAAACGAGGTCGAACTCTGACAGGTCGACGGTTATGAAAAGGTCTTCGGAAATGACATAGACCTCATGCCCCGCACGGCGCAGACGCGACGATACGGCGGCGAAGATGGCGGCATCGCGGTCAACGGAATTGGGGCTGAACTGTGGCGAACGGCTTATGCCCAAAATGGTCAGCATGGAGGCGAGATTTATTGAGCCGAAGCCAAGAAAGCATCGGCCTTGGCTATGTCGGCGGCATGGTCTACATCAAATATCTTGGAAAAAGGACAGGCTTCGAGCTTGAGTCCATGGGCCACCAGCGCACGCTGGAAATTGCGCATACGGCTCTGGCCTTCAAGGATGCACTGATGCAAAATGTCAAGTGCCGAAGGGCGCAGGCAGTAAATGCCTCCGGAGATATACCGGCATTGCCCGGCGGTATCCAGGAAACCGGTTATCTGCCTGTCGTCGGCAGTAGCCACATAGAGCGGACGCTCATCGTCTATATAATCGGTCACGGCCATGCAACCGTCGGATTCGCTTTGCAGGAAATGGCGGATGTAACGGGCGAACTCTTCCTCGCGGAATATGGTGTCGACTGTTGTCAGGCAGAAAGGCCCGTCAGTGAGATGGGGAGCCAGCTCGGCAAAACTGTGCATGGAGCTTGGCGTGCTCTTCACCACGAGGCGCACATCGTCAGCCAGTCCCTGCTGTTGCAACTGCCTGAGATGCTGCTCCGTGAGTGGGTTGAGCGTATTGACGATTATCACGATTTCCTCGGCTCCGTTTGCCCGGAATATGCGGATGAGGCGGTCTATCATGGCCTCACCTCCCACACGGACCAAGGGTTTGGGTAACGCTATACCCTCTTGCTGCAACCGTGAGCCTTCGCCGGCTGCAATGATGGCAAACTTCATGAATATTGTTACTTCTTGATGGTTGGTGCTGAAGGATGCAGGAAGCCGGCACCGTCTGACCGTGCCTGAGGGCATGAGCGGTCCGAGATGCCGGCCCGTTCCTTATTTTTCTCTTCTGTCCTGGAATATCTTGGGCAATGGGTTGGCATGAGCCTCATCGTATGCCTGCCGGTTGCGCCAGATATCAATGGCGGAATATACGGCCTGCCTGAACGACTGGGCATCGGCCAGGTTCTTTCCTGCGATATCATAGGCCGTACCATGGTCGGGCGAGGTGCGAACGAATGGCAGTCCGGCGGTGAAATTCACGCCGTCGTGGTCTGTCAAGGCTTTGAAGGGTGCCAGTCCCTGGTCGTGGTACATGGCGAGGACGGCATCGAAATGCCGGTACATGGCGGCATTGAAGAATCCGTCTGCGGGGAAGGGGCCGTAACAGGGAAGGCCGGCATCTGCCAGCGACTTGATGGCCGGCACAATCACCTCTTCCTCTTCATGGCCTATCACGCCGCTGTCGCCGGCATGGGGGTTGAGTGCCAGAATGGCAATGCGGGGCGAAGAGATGTTGAAGTCGCGGCACAGCGACTCGTAGAGCATCCGCGCCTTTTGCACGATACGGTCCTCAGTGATGGCAAAGGCCACTTCCGAAATGGGCAAATGGGTTGTCACCAAAGCCACCCGCATCAGGGGGTTGCACAGTATCATCAGCGGTTCGCCGCCGTCACTGCCGAGGCGGTCCTGAAGGTATTCGGTGTGGCCGGGGAAACGGAAGTTGGAACTTTGGATGCTGGCTTTCTGGATGGGAGCTGTCACCAGCACGTCAATAAGGCCGGACTGGAGGTCCTGCACGGCCTGTTCCAGTGCCACGAAAGCGGCATGGCCGGCCTCGGCACTCTGCGCCCCGAACTCCACCTTGACCTCTGCGTCGGAGCAGTTGACGAAGTTGAGCTGGCCGGCGGCGGCATCTTCCGCCGAAACTACCTGCCGGATGTTGGCATTGAGCCCCAGGGTCTTGCCATGGTAGGCAAACACCTTGGCGTTGCCATAGACTACCGGCGTGCAGAGTTCCAGCATCAGGGAATCGGAAAAGGCTTTCAATATGACCTCAGGCCCCACTCCGTTGGTGTCGCCCTGGGTGATGCCCACACGCACCGACGGACAGCCCGTCTGGGCATTGGGGGCGTTATCTACTGTCGTATGATTGGTTGGCATAATAAAGGAATATCGTTAAACAGACGAAGCCCGCGCCTCCTGTTCAGCTGTACTGAGCAGGCCGCAAGCTGCAAAAATATCTTGTCCCCGCGAAGCCCGCAGGGTGGTGAAAAGGCCATGTGCTGTCAGATAGTCGCGAAACTCGCGCATCTGCGCTTCACCGACACCACGCAGAGGGGTGTCGGGTATGTCATGGAAACGGATGAGGTTGACCCTGCAATCCAAAGACTGCAGCAGCTTCAGCAGGGCATCGGCATGCTGACGGGTGTCGTTGATACCGGCAAACACTATGTATTCAAACGACAGCCGACGCTGGCGCGCTCCCTCTGCGGGACGGGGGCCAGACGTGCGCCGGCGGCAGAAGTCATACTGCTGCAACAGGCGCACCACTTCTTCTATGCCGAAAGCTCTTTCGGCCGGCATGAGCCGCGCGCGCTCTGCCGGAATGGGATGGTGCAGACTGATGGCCAGGTGGCACTGGCTCTCATCCAGAAAACGCCGCAGTCCTTTGGCAAGTCCCACGCTCGAAACGGTGATGCGTTTGGCACTCCACCCCCACCCCCATGCTGCGGTCAGCACCTCGGTGGCGCGCAACACAGCGTCCAGGTTGTCGAAGGGTTCGCCCTGCCCCATGAATACCACGTTGGTCAGTTTGTCTGCTTCGGGCAGGGAAAAGATCTGGTTCAGGATGTCCGTGGCCGACAAGGAAGCGACAAACCCTTGGCGGCCAGTCATACAGAAAGCGCATCCCATCTTGCACCCCACCTGACAACTGACGCACAGCGTGGCGCGCTCGCCATCGGGGATAAAGACGGTTTCGATGAAATGACCGTCGGCCGTTGCGTACAGGTACTTCACGGTTCCGTCCACGGACCGCTGTTCGCGCACCGGACTACTGCACCCCACAACACAATGCTCCTGCAAAACCGCCCGCGCCGCCTTGCTGATGTTCGTCATCTCATCCAGCGCGAATACACGCTTGCGGTAAATCCAGTCGGCCAGCTGTTTTCCGACAAACTTTTGCAGTCCCAGACTTTGGCACATCGTGCCCAGTTCGTCGGGAATTTGTCCTAAGAGGGGTTTCTTCTGTTCCAAGGATGCTGTCTAAAGTCTAAAATATAATAGGAGGAAACACTCCTATATATATAAGGAGTAAAACAACAAGTTACAAGGTCAAGAACCCGAGGTTCAGGACCGCCATCCGGCCAAACGGCTTCCCGTCCGGCCGACAGCTTCAATCATCACCTCACGACCCCCGACCTTGTAACCTCAGTTGCGGTGTGACATTTATTTTCTGTAGAGCAACCATGCAGCTGGATAAGACTGCTTCAGGCTGTTGCGCGACTGTACTGCCGAAGCTTTGTCGTCATACGACGAGGCCACCACGCGGTACCAGCCGGTTTGTCCGTTGATTGTTTCGTTGGTCTTTACCACACGTGCGTCATATCCCTGTCCCTGCAAGCGAGCCTTGAGCCCTTCGGCATTGGCCTGGGTGATGAAGCTGCCCACCACCACGCTGTAGGCTTTCAAGGGTGAGCCGCTTACCACAGACATTTCGCCTTGGATTTCGCGCACATCGCTATGGTCTTCGGTCACTACGGTCGTTGTGGTGGCCGGCGGAGTAGTGGTAACGGGCGGGGTAACGGGAGTAACGGCCACGTTGTTCTGTTCCTGTACCACCTGTTGTTCATTCTGCCCGGTCTTATCCTGAGCCATAGCCTGCTCGTAAGCCTGACGGTATGCGCTCTCGCGCGATTTACAACCCGTGAACATCACAGCGGCACACAAGCCCAGCATCAAAACCAAATTCTTTTTCATGTGATAAAATATGACTTTTAATAATGAATAACCGCGTTACACAAAAGGCTTTTGCATCAGCCAGACGGCCATGCGCCAATGGCACTTCGGGCAAAAACCGTTACAAAACTACAAAAGCATTGCACGCCTTAAACATATTTTCTTGTTAAACAAGATTAAATGACAACTTTCCATGAAGGACTTAGCATCTTAGCCGCATTCTTGGGCGGTGCTGCCGTAGGAGCAGCCTGTGGTATCCTTTTTGCTCCTGAAAAGGGTACGGACACGCGCGAAAAAATTGCCGAAGCTATCCGCAAGCGCGGCATCAAGCTCAACCGCAAGGAAATGGAAAGCCTCGTTGACGACATCGCCGACGAACTCCAGCCCGCTGAATAACCATCCTTCCCGGCAAACCGACAAGCCTGCCCTCCGGCGATTTGTCGGTTTGCCTTTTTTGTTTTGCCCAGCCTGCTGCCGGCGTAGCCGCTCCTTACCATCAGGGCAAAACGTCCGTTTTTTTCCACTCTAACAAACCATTGCCGTGTTTTCGTCAGACAAGAACATTGAAACCATCGGGCAGTTGATTGCCGACCTTCACCAACACGTTGACCTGCGTCTGGAGTACTTCAAAGTGGATGCCGTAAGCAAGTTGTCAAAACTGCTGACGGCCATCGCCCTGAGCATCATCATTTTCATGTTCGGCGCATTGGCCCTGTGGTTCGTATCCATGATGGCGGCAGCGGCTCTCGGCGAATGGCTGCACCACGAGGCGGCGGGCTATGCCATCGTGGTGGCGTGCTACCTGGCCATGGCCTGCCTGATATTTGTACTCCGGAAGCAATGGATTGAAGTCCCCATCACCCATTTCCTGGCTCAGTTGTTCCTGAGCGAGCCTTCGCAGCCCGAAGAGCCGGAGGCCCACGAGGAGGAGGAAGACACCTTATAATATAAGGTATGGTTTCCGGAACCACAGCCACGTGCTTGCAAACCAAGTCCCGTCCCGTACAAACCACATCGCCTCACCAACAAACCCTATCCCGTTCTGTACAAACCCCATCCACGCTCCCTCATGAACTCGAACCAAACCTACACACCGGAAATGCTTCAGGCGCGCCTGAACGTGTTGCATAAGAAATTAGACAAGAACCGGGCATCCATAGCCAAGAAATGGCAGTTGCTCTTTGCCCCGCCTTCCGAATCGGAAGGCAAGGTGCAGATGTGGGTCAGCCAAGCCGAACGCGCGGTAGCCGTCTACGACGGCGTGATGATGGGCTACAAGCTCTTCCGCCGCTTCAACGGTTTCTTCCACCTCTGGGGGCACAAAAAGAAAAACAAGCGCAAACCTTGAGCCGCGCTTGTTTTTTTATGGTTTAAACTGTTCCCGCCATGACAACGGCTTCTCCATAAATGCTCATGCCTTTTCCAGCCATGACAATGGCTGTTCCGACAATGCCTCAGACTGTCATTGCAAACGGAACAGGCGGATGCCGATGGACGAAGGGTGTTCGCGCAGATATTGCCGCAGTGTTTTCGGCTCTTCCACCACTTTGTGATGGATGGACGAGGCGTTAAGCAGATGCAGCCGCCCGTCCTTTCCCCACACGGCAAATCCCAGGTGGGAATAGTCCAGTCCGTCCTTCCGTGTGACGATGGCCACGAGGTCTCCGTCGTGAATGGCTGAGAGCTGTTCCTTTTTCAAATCCGTCAAGGCAGCCGGCAGGAACGTGCCGTCGATACCGTTGGCCTGCCGCTCCATCCGGGCGATGCTGTCCACCCATTCGGGGTGGGCTTTCAGGAAGGGATATTTGTCCGGGTGGGCCGACATATAATGGTTCTCCACGTTCATCACCGCCGTGAAGTGTTCGTCGTCGCGCACCTCGGTCATCACGTTTTTCCGGAGGTTGTCGTGCATCCACCAGGTGAAATAATGCAAGCGCGACAAGTAACCGTCCATCCGTCCGCCGCGATAGCGCAGCCGCATCAGGTTCCGGCAATAGTCGGCAAAGCTGTTGCTGCCCTGCCGCCGGGTCATGGCCAAAGCCCACACCGTTTCGACCAGCGTGGTACAGTCGAGCTGCCGCAAGTTCACCACCAGACGTTCGGGGTCGGCCTTCTCCAACGTGCCGCCCACGTAGGGGATGTCCAGGAAGCGGCGGGCGTAGTACAGCACGTCGTTCGCCCCCGTTTCGGTCCGCAACAGTTCCACCACGCGCAGCGAGTCCTTTGCCGTGTAGAGTGTCTGGCGCAGGATGCCGTCGTCGGGCGCAGGTTTCTCAGCCGCCGGAGTAGCCGGCACTTCGGCTGTCGGTGCCTGCTGCATGGCTTTTACCTGCCGGTTGTCGCATCCCATCCATGCCATGCCGGAAAGGAGGATGCAGACGAGTAGATGTTTCATGGGAATACTGAGGTGAAAAAAAGCGTTTGGGAATTGAAAAGTTCAAAGTTCATCCGCTGCCGGCAGAGGCCGTTCTTGCACAGACGGAATGACGCCAAAACTTATCAACTCCCAAACTTCGTTGAAAACTATAGGAAACTACGTTTTTTACTTAATCAGATCCACCGAGCGACGGATGAACTTGCTCAGAGCCTCGCCTCGCAGCAGACCGTTCTGGAGCAGGGCCAAGTCGATGAGCTGTGCCACGACGGGGTTTTGCTTGCCATATTCGGCCCATACGCCGCGACGCTTTTCCTGCTGTGCCTCGATGTCGTCCTCCACCTGCTTCAGCTGCGCCTTGTCGTCGTCGGTCAGCTCCTCATACTTCTTGTCCTTCTGCGACTCCTCCACGGCCTGTTTGCGTGCCGTCAGTCCTTTGAGTTCGTTTTCGATGGGCTGGAGCTTTTCGGCCAGTGCGCCCTTCATGTCGACCACCACTTCCTTCACCAGACGGTGGTCGGCGTTGAGCACCAGGTTGTACATATCAGGCATTTCGCCGTAGAACGACATACCCTGCTGGTAGCGGCTCATGTCCTTCATACGCCGCATATACTCGCTTTGTGTGATCACCACGGGAGCGGCTTCCTCGCCCATCGAGGCGGCCTCCACGTGGAGTTCGGCCTTGTCGAGCTTGGGCAGTTCGGC
>SFQP01000201.1 GCA_004562975.1 bacterium | reverse complement strand
GATGCCTTGGCTGACCATGGAGTCCAATGTGGGCACCACGTCGGCTGCCGTTTCGATTTGCTGTAACACGCGGTGGATCACCTTGCCCGGGTTGAGGTAAGCCGACTGCTGCGAACTGGCATCCGCAGCCACGTCCTGCTCCTCGTCCCCGCCCTCGGCAATGAAATCTTTCGCCCGGTTGGACTGCCGGAACACCACGGGCGCGGTGGAGTGGTAGAGCGATACTTCCACTGTTTCGGCATCGTTGTCCTCCAGCGGATTATTGCGCTTTTCACCCTTCGCTTTTTCATGGAAATCCTCCGGCGCGCCGAAACATTTCACCGTTTCGCTGGCCGCCTGTTGCGGTTGGGGCCGGGCCAAGCCGGTGTCCTCCCCTTCCGCTTGTGCGTTGACAAATTCTTCCACCAGCCGGGCCACCGAGTTGCTTTTGGGCTGGCTCCAAATCAGGAGATTTTCCTCGGCCCGCGTGAAAGCCACGTAGAGGGCATTGATGCTGTCGATGCGTTGCTGCAAATGTTCGTAGCGATAGTGGGGCGCGAAGGCCGAGGCTTTCACCTTCTTAGAAGCATAGCTGCCCACGGGCACCAAAGGCAGGTCGCTGAATGGCTTGGGCAACTCGCCCGTGGTACACCACAGGATATCATCGGGGAAATCCTTGTCGAGCGACCAGTTGCAGAACGGCAGGAAGATGGTGTGGCGTTGCAGTCCCTTCGACTTGTGGACCGTCATGATGTAGACAGAGTCCTGGATGTCCACAGCGATGGATTTGGTGCTGAGCACGTCGTCCCAATGGGTGATGAAGCCCGGCAGGTCGGAACCGTTCTCGTCGATGAAGGCCAGCAGGTGGTCCAGGAACGAATGCAGGTAGGCCGACTGTCCTTTCCCCTCCGCCTCGGCCTCGGGCAGGCGGAACAAGGCGATGAGCCGTTGGCAGGCTTCAAACAGCGGCAGTTGCAGCCATTGCGCCCGGTGGTCGTCCAGTGTCTGCATGGCCTCTTCGCCCACGGCTTGAAGACCGAGGGCACGCCCCATCACCAGACAGGCTTCGCGGGCCACGGTGTCGGCAGAATTGGCCAGGTACTTGAGGGCATGGACCAGGAGTTTCACGCCCGGCGAGGCCGTCAGTTTGAAGGCTTCGTCGGATGTGAGCGGCACTTCGGGATGGTGGAGGGAGCAATGGCGGATAATCTTGACAGCATCCGCCTTGGCGCGCACCAATATGCCCATCTTCCCGAAAGGAACATGGTGCGTTTCGTGCAGCAGGGTGATTTGCCCGAAAACATCCTCCAGTATATCCTCCTCCGTGTCCTTCTTGTCGGGCAGGGCAATGCGCACGTAGCCGCCCTCGGCATGGGGCTTTTCTTTTTGCGCCACTTTACCGTAGATGGTGTTGACCAAGGCGTTCTCCGTCAGGCCGTCCTGTATGTTGAGCCGGTCAAGGGCTTGGCGGGCGTGGAGGAAGAAGGCGTTATTGAAGCTCACCACATGGTGCTTGCTGCGGTAGTTGGTGTCCAGCTGTTCGGCGATGGGACGGGTGCCCATGTGCGCCAGCTCGCTGTCGATGTTGTTGAGGATTTCCCAGTCGCCGCCGCGCCAGCGGTAAATGCTCTGCTTGATGTCGCCCACGAGCATACAGCCGTCGCCCTTGGCCATGTTTTCCAGGATGAGCCGCTTGAAATTGTTCCACTGCTGGCGCGACGTGTCCTGAAACTCGTCAATCATGATGTGGCGGAAGGTGGTGTTGGCCAGCATGAAGGTGCCGGATTCAGCGTTGATGCGCCCCACTTCGTTGCCTATTTCGTGGAGCAGGCAGAGCGGGGTGAGCTTCTGGAGGGTGAGTTCGATGGTGGACAGGATGGGGGCGGCTTTCTCCCGTACACTTTCCGCCTCGGCGAGCCGCCGCGCGGTTTCTTCGGCAAAGGCCACGTAGGCCGCATCCTTCTGCAAGGCTTTCTTCAGCAAGGCGTTGGCGTTGTCCAAGGCTTGCAGCATCGTTTTGTTCATGTCGGCCATATAGTTGCCGTTTTGCAATGCCAGGGCGTAGTCGCGCAGGCCGCCGATGCCTTTGAGCTGCGAAGGGTCGACACCTTCGGGTGGCAGGGTTAGCAACCCGTTCAACCGGGTTCCTACATTCTGCAAGGAGGGCAGGAGCTCTTGGCCGAGTTGGCGCAGCTCGTTCTTCAACCGCTGGAGGTTGTCCTCGTCGGCGAAGAAGCGGGAAAGTGCCTGCTCGTTTTGCAGATACTCGCCGCAGAACAGGTTTTTCATCCCGAACGACTTGAGCTCGCGGCTGATGTTCCATCCCTTGTCCTCGCCAATCCGCTCTTCCATAAACTCCATCACCTGCCGTGCGGTGCGCTGGCCTGTCCTGCCGCTGTGGCCGATGGACAGCAACAGGCGGTCAACGGCGCGCGACACGGCATCCTCCGTGTCAAGGTCGACACGGAAGCCGCGCGTCAAACCCAACTCGTGGGCCAGATTGGAAAGAAGAGATTGGAAAAAGGAGTCAATGGTTTCCACCCGGAAACGGTCGTAGTCGTGAAGGATGCTTTGCAGTGCTGCCCGGGCGCGTTGGGCGATGACTTCGGGCGCAAGGTGCAATCGGCGGGTAAGGTCGTTCATGAAACCGGCATCCAGCCCTCCGTGGGCGGCGTTGTAGAGTTGTGCCAGGATGCGGTCTTTCATTTCTGCCGTGGCTTTGTTGGTGAAAGTGACGGCCAGCGTGTTGGCGAAGGCGGAGGGCTGGCCCGTTTCCAGGGCTAAGGCAATGTATTCCAAAGCCAAACGGTAGGTTTTTCCGGAACCGGCCGACGCTTCGTATATTTTCAGCTGCATAGGGCGTGTTGTTTTTCAAACAAAGGGTGGGGTGGTGCGGAGGAAGGGGAATAGGGGAGTGGAGATGGGAGTTGCCGCAGCGTGTGCTCACGGCATGGATGCGCCTGTCCCCTCCCTATTTGAGGCTGGCATAGTAGCCCAGTTTGTAAAGTTGGAAGATGAGCAGGCTGGGATGGTGGCTCAGGAGGTTGCTTCGCAGCAGCGGACGCAACAGGCGGAAGCACCAGGCGGCCGGTCTGCCCAACCCGACGGCTTGTAAGCGGCGGTAATAGCGCGACGGGCCGGCTTGTTCCTGCATGAGTCCGTCCAAATGCGAGAGGGTGCGCATGGCAGCCTCCGTCTTGGAGAGGAAGGACACGTTGCTGTCAATGCCGGTATGGATGAGGGGGTTGTCGATGTGCAGGAGCGTGACCCCCTGACGCTGCAGCTCCAATCCCAGCAGTGCGTCTTCGTAGCCGTATTCTTCACAACGGCTGTCGAAACGCAGGTCGCCGAGTGCGCGCTTGTCCAGCATCAGGTTGAAGGTCGACAGGCGGAAATAGGGCGACAGGTTCTCTTCCGCCTGCTGCTGCCGCAGCGTGGTCGCCGCGTGTTCGTATTTGTAGCGCAACTCGCAGCCGGGCTGTACGGGCGTGTCGGGGTTGCGCAGCGTGCCGCAAAGCACGGAGGCTTCTTCGCGGGCGTGCCAGTAGCGCGAAACGAAGTCCGGGGTACACACCGCCGCATCGGAGTCAATCATCACCACGTGGTCGAACCGCGCCTCCTCCATGAGCCGGTTGAGCAGGAAAGCCCGCCCCACATTATGCTCCATCTCTATCAGCCGGGCGTGGGGCAGGTTGTTGATGGCGCGGTTGGCATCTACCGTAGCCTTGTCGGTGGAAGCGTCGTCGCCCACCAGCACTTCGTAATCGAACGCTTGGGGCATTTGGCGGTGCAGTGCCTCCGCCTGTTCCGTGAGGTCGGCGGCCAGTTGGACACATACGTAATTATAGGTGGGAATAATGAAGCTAAGCAAGGTTATTTATCTGATTGAGGTATAACATGGAAGCGTTATGTCGCTACGAAAGTACACATAAAAGAGCTTGTTTTGGCACGTTAACTGTAACTTTTTG
>SFQP01000200.1 GCA_004562975.1 bacterium | reverse complement strand
GTTGACAAAAGCCGACGTGAAAGCATATCCCTTCATGCGGGCAATGTTGTAGAGCGGATTGTCCTGTCCGGCATCCAGATACAGCCCCATGACCGGCAGGAACGACTTCAGCTTCTCCTGGTCCAACTCATGTCCCGCCGCCTGGCGCGACAGTTCCGCCAGGAAGTCACCCAGCTGCGACGACAGCCGGCCCATGTCCTCTTTGCTTCCCAACCGCAGTTTCAGGTCGCCTGCCGCCACCGAGGCAGTGGTAGTGTCAGCCCCTGTGGAAAAATTGAAAAGCAAGTCTTTGGCCATGTTGCTCATGCGTGGCGTGGTAAACGTGTTGCGACACAGCGAGCCGTCCACCTCCATGGCCGAGAACGAGGGGTTGGCGCGGAAATGGATGTCGGCCATCGTGCCGATGGTCAGCGAATCCTGCATCACCCCGATGGCCTGGAGGTCCACCGCCGGGATGTCCGTCAGCAGTGTCAGGTCATACCCCTTCCTGTTCAGCGTGCCGGCCAGCGTCCCCTTGGCTTCCAGCCACGTATTGGCAGCGGAGAAATCAGCATTCAGCCTGCCCCCTTTCAACTCCGCCCCCAATGTCATGCCGCTGAGGTCGTAGGTGTCAAACACGTTCGCTTGCGCTTTGGCCGTCAGCCGTCCCCGTCCCGCGCCCACCGTCAGGTCGGCCCGGTAAAAGTCCCCGTTGAAGTCCACCGTGCCCCGTGCCGACAGTCCGTCCGGCACCGTCACCGTTTGGCGTGTCTCCTGTGGCAGCATATTCCTGACGGGAGCCAGATTCTGCGTGGAGAGGTTCAAGGCGAAATGGCCGCTGCGTCCGTTTTGCAGCACATGAGCGGCATATCCCCTTGCTTCGAGCTTGGCCGTTCCCGGCAGTTGCAGCCGCAGTTCCGGCAGGCGCAGGTGGTCCATGTTGCCCTCTACGTCCGCCTTCAGCGTGATGGGCGTTGCCGGCAAACTGTTTAGGTATTCCGCGTCCACATAGCCCTTCCCCAGACACGCCACGTCCTCTTTCCCCAGCCGGGCATCCACATGGAGCCGGCACTGTCCGCCCTTCCCGGCAGTGAGCGAGCGGAAGTCGAAGTCCACCTCGGCATCCACCTGCGAGTGGGGCGTTCGGAGGCACAAGGCCGGCAGTACCAGGCGCGTGGTGTCCATGTAAATGGAGCCTTGCAGGCGGTCAACGGCCAGTCCGCATTTTTCTTTCAGGGCCAGCCTCCGCAGTCCGGCGCGCAGTACCCCTTGGTGGGTAAACGTCAGCGTGTCGAGTGCCAGTTGCAGGTCCGTCACCGCCAGGTGGTTGGCATCCAACCCCTCGGCCGGTTTCTCGTGGGGCAGGTCGTAGCTCAGCCCCGATTGGCGCAGGCTGAGGCTGTGCACGGCATAGTCGCCCAGCCCCGTGTCGAAATGTCCGCCGCGCAGGGTCGCCGTGCCTATTTGTGCTCCGATGCGCATGGAGTCGCCGGGCAGGCGCAAGGCCACTTGGCTGCGCTCAATCTCAGCCTTCTCCACGTCGATTATCCAGCGCGCAGTGCTTGTTGTCGTGTCCTGCTGCGCCGTGTCGCTCAGCACGACGAGAAAATCAGCATCCTTCAGGGCCACGCGGTTCAGGTTTACCCGTTCCTGTTTCCAGTCGATGCTATGGGCTGCGGCTGTCAGCTCTTTGGCGTGTCCCACGATGCGCGTGTCGGCCACGTAACTTTTCGTGTTCAGTTTCACGTTGTACAGCTCCACGCCGTCCACTTCGGCGCGCCCTTCCAGCAAGGGCAGGAGTTGCACATCCAGCCTCAGTGCGCGTGCTTCCAGCAACGTGTCGCCCTGTTCGGTGGCCAGTACATCGTGAACGGCCAGATCGAGGGGAAAGGCCAGCCGCACCTTACCGATGCGGAAGTCGATCCCCATACTTTCCGACATGGCTTCGGCCACCCGTTGTACCACGAAATTCTGGACGGGAGGCACATAAATCAAGATGGCCAGCAGCAGGAACAGGCATATCGGCGAAAGCAGAATGATACCAATCCACTTGAAAATTCGTTTGTATCTCTTTTTCATAGGTGCAAATGTAACTAATCTGCACCGAAACGTACAAATATGGGATACCTAAAAGCGGTATGATGCAAGTATCTTTAGTGACTTTTATCAATCAGTTTCGTTTGACCTGACTGGCAGTGGAGCGCTTGCCCGGTTGTTTCTGAAGCGAAGGTGGCTGTTTCATCTTTACTTTGTCAACCTGCCTTTGGGCGCATACCGACTGATTTTGAAAGCATCGGGAATGGCCTCACAAGTCCCGGATTAGTTTTTACAAGTCCCCGATTAGTTTTTTCAAGTCCTGGATTAGTTTTTTCAACTCGCCGACTTGTTCGCTATAGTCAGCAAGTTGTGAGCGGCGGTCGGATCATGCGTAAGGACGGACGAGGGTGGGAGGGAGTGAACCCTTGAAGTGTGAAACTATGTAAATGTTTAATGGCTGTTCCAACCCTTCACATGCTGTGATTTATCTCTTACGCGCGCGTATATACGCAATGATATCCCCCAAAAGCATTCACCCGTTCACATGATATATTGAAACGACTGAAAATCAGTGATTTCCAGTGTGAACACTTTGCATTTCAAGCCTTCACACACTGCCCCAAGCCTTCACACACGGCCAATCCTGTGAAGGGTGGAGAATTTAATGTTTTTTATTGTTTCACTTGCACACGCTTTTCCTATGGAAATCAGCAATAAAAGACCGGTTTGTGAAAGAGTGAATGCTTTTTTCGGGTATTTAATGACGTATATACGCGCACGCGCGATGGGGTGATTGAGGTTATTGCTGAGGTTATGAGTTTTTTAGGTTATAGGGTTACTATTTAGTTGATGGTATTCAGGCGTTACAGTAGTAACTTTATAACCCCGTAACCTGATAACCTCATATTTACAATTCCACGCGCTCCACTATCTCGCCGTCGTAGAGGCGGACGATGCGGTCGGCATAGGAAGCATCGTGCTGCGAGTGGGTCACCATAACGATGGTGGTGCCTTCGCGGTGCAGTTCGCTCAGCAGGTTCATCACCTCCTTGCCGTTTTTCGAGTCGAGGTTACCCGTAGGTTCGTCGGCCAGGATGAGCTTGGGGTTGGCCAACACGGCACGGGCAATGGCCACGCGCTGCTGCTGTCCGCCGGAGAGCTGGCAGGGGAAATGCTTGCGACGATGCGAGATGGCCATGCGGTCCATCACCGCCTCCACGCGCTGACGGCGTTCCTTGGCCGGCACACCCATGTAGAGCAGCGGCAGTTCGATGTTCTCGAACACGTTGAGTTCGTCGATGAGGTTGAAACTCTGGAAGACGAAGCCAATAACTCCCTTGCGGAGGTCTGTGCGCTCGTTCTCCTTCAGGTTGCTCACGTCGCGGCCATCCAGCAGGTAGGTGCCTTCGGTGGGATTGTCGAGCAGGCCGAGGATGTTCAGCAGTGTGGATTTGCCACAACCCGAAGGCCCCATGACGGCGACAAACTCGCCTTCCTTCACCTGGAGGTCTACATTGCGGAGCGCCCAGGTTTCGACTTCTTCCGTGCGGAACACCTTCTTGATGTTTTCTAACTGTATCATAGTCTGTTGTTGATGAGTTCTTGACAGTGCGTTTTTATTATGACTTTCGGCATATCGAAAACGTTTTTATTCTTTGGCGATAATCTCTGAGGGATTGGTGCGCAGAATGCAGCGGATGTGCCAGCTGACGATAGTGGCTATCAGCACGACGATGACGAGCGTG
>SFQP01000199.1 GCA_004562975.1 bacterium | reverse complement strand
TCTATTTTTTGACAAAGGGGGCTTGTCCATGATAAGCCGAAAGCCACACTTCTGTCTCTCGGAAAGTTAGAGGTGTAGTCTTAGGGTTTAGCGGACAGTAATAGTTATAAAATGGCAAATTGTCACAGGATGTCACAGGAGTGTCAACCAGCAGAGAAGTTCTCCGCCATCCACTCGTCACCTTTTTGACAAATGTTGCGTGTTTTCCTTTCCTTTTGTCCATCTTTGTGCTACTTTTGCTTCGGACTAATCTTTTAACTTTATTTCTAATCGTTTATGACCCATCGAATATTCTCTCTTCTCGTAGCGGGAGCATTGCTGCCCGCAGGGTTGTGGGCACAGCAGGTGGACCGCACGAAGTACCGCGACTACAGCGACAAGCTGAAGCCGGATGCTGCGCTGCTCGCTCCCTCCGCCAAGAGTGCCAAGGTGGCTTCGGCAAGGCCGGACCACGTCAACAATGCCGAAACACCGTACTTCCCGCCCGTGTTCAACCAGGACGGAGGCTCGTGTGGCTCGGCTTCGCGTATCTGCTACATGTTCTCCCATGAGCTGAACGCTTACCGGGGACTCGACGGCAAGAACCCGGACAATTATTATCCCTCTACGGCGGACAGACCTACTCCAAGCTCTTCGGTTATCAGGAAGAGACTTACCCCGACTTCGGTTGGATGCAGGGCTACGACAAGTGGTATTCCGGTATGTTCAACCGCATGATCAGTACGGCCAACTTCCCCCTCAGCGTAAAGACCGAGGAGGGACGTGAGGCGGTGAAGAACTGGCTCTGGAACCACAACGGCGACACGTCGTTCCATGCCGGCGGACTGGCCGGTATCGGCGTGGCCAGCGGCGGCGACTGGCAGCCTATTCCCAAGACACCGGCCAACGACGAGGCGGGCGTTACGGGAAAATATTATGTGAACAAATGGGGCACCTCGGTGGACCATGCACTGACCATTGTGGGTTACGACGACCGCATTGAGTTCGACCTCAACGGCAACGGCGTTTACGGCGAAGAGTCCGCCGATGAGCGTGGAGCCTGGATTATCGTCAACTCCTGGAGCCAATGGTGGTGCAACGGCGGTTTCATTTACTGTCCCTACGCCCACGGTGGTGCCTGGTTCAACCAGAATGGCACGATGGGCGACAGCTGGTGGTATCCCGAGGTGTACAACGTGCGCAAGGACTACCGTCCGCTGCGTACCATCAAGATAAAGATGGACTATTCGCGCCGCTCGGAGCTCTTCCTCAGCGGCGGTGTGTCGGCGGACCTCAACGCCACCGAGCCGGAGGCTTCGCAGGCTTTCGACCACTTCAAGTATGCGGGCGACGGACGCAACGGCGATTCCATTCCGGCTCCCGAAGTGCCGATGCTGGGACGCTGGGCCGACGGCAAGCTCCACGACGAGCCGATGGAGTTCGGTTATGACCTGACGGACCTGAGCGACAAGTTCGACCAGAACGCGCCGCTGAAGTATTTCTTCACCATTCAGACGAAGGGGACGGCTGTGGGAAGCGGCCATATATACAATGTGTCGGTGATTGACTATTTCCAGGACGAACAAGGCATCGAAACGCCTTTCGAACTGCCCTTGGAGGGAGTGAACATCGAAAATGCGGGAAACAAGACGGTGGTTTCGTTCGTCGTGCAGGGACGCGGCGTTTACGGTCCGCGCAATGCCGCCATTGCCGACGGCGTGCTGACGTGGGACAGCCCGATACAGTCGGGCCTGACGCTGACGGGCTATCGCGTCTACTTGGGTTCGGAAATGCTGGCCGAGCTGGGCACGGCGGAGAAGTCGTACACGTTGCCTTCGGACGACGCGTGTACTTACGGCGTGGCAGCTGTTTACGGCCAGACCGAGTCATCGCGCGTACAGGTGAGCGTGCCGTTCTCGAAGAAAAACAATTACTATGTGAACCTCCAGAAGTCGGGACTCAGCATCCCCGATGTGTTCGGCGCGAAACTTGAACAGGCCACCATCGAATACTGGACCAATTGCAACTCCTTGGCCAACTGGAACCAAAGTGCCGGTCCGGGCTGGGGCACTTTCATGTTCCACGCTAATGCCGACGGCACGCTGACGGCAGGCTGGGACACGGAGAACCGCCTGAACGCTTCGGGTGCGCTCTCCAAGGGCACGTGGAAGCACATCGCCCTGGTCGTTGACGGCAATAAGATGACGGCCTACGTGAACGGTACGGAGAAGGCCAGCGTGACCTCCACGAAGCACAGCGGCATCGGCGGCTTCGGCAACCTGGTGTTCCAGAGTTCGGGCAACTACGCTGCCTGGGATGCGAAGGTGGACGAACTCCGCATCTGGAAAACGGCGCGCACGGCAGACGAAATCAAGAACTGCCGAAACGTGGAGATTGGCGAAGCCGGCATCCCCTCCGACCTCGTGGCCTACTACAAAGGCGACATGATTACGGTGAACGGCGTGAAGATGTTGCGCGACCATTCTGCCGGTGCGCACCACGCTGCGCTGCTGGGCAGCAATCACTCCTCCTCGGCTCTCAACTCCGTGAGCCTCTCGCCGGCTTCCGACCTCTCGGTAAGCATCAACGAGCCTGCCGCTCAGGTTTATGTGGGATTGCCCGTTACCCTCTCGGCCACGCCTTCGTTGGCAGCACAGACCCTGCAATGGACGGCCAAGGGTGCTGGCGTGGAGAACGTACAGGTGCTCACCCCGACCTTGGTGTTCAAGGAAACGGGCATGCAGGAGGTGAGCGTGACGGCTACGAACAAGAATGGCGAAACGGCCACTGCATCGCTGCAAATCAACGTGGCCGACACGGAAACGCCGGATGCCACCTTCACGGCCAC
>SFQP01000019.1 GCA_004562975.1 bacterium | reverse complement strand
AGCTCGCGGTAAAGGGCGTTGAAAATGTCCAGGTTCTTGGCCACCTCAAAATTGTGCTTGCTTTGCTGGGCCATGACCTGCCCGGGGAAAAGGCTGCAAAGGAACAACAAGAACCTGAAGTAAAGGGGCATAGGGCTCATAAAAACAGTTTGCAATGCAAAAAGGTCAATAACGAAAACGGGATTTCTCAACACGAACGCTGGCTGGTCCACGCGGCGCGTATGTCTTGCCATACGGCTTCAGGAAGGGCGGTGCCGACTACCTCGATGATGTGGCCGGCGAGCAAGGAACCGAGCCGGGCGCAGTCGGAAAGGCTGCCGCCCGTGGCGAGGGCGAAAAGAAAACCGGCGGAGAAGTAGTCGCCGGCAGCGGTGGTGTCGATCACATGGGGCACCTCGCGCGCCGGACACGCGACCTGTTCCTCACCACGCCGCACCCACACGCCGCGCTTGCCGACCTTGACAACGGCCAGAGAAGACATCCCGGCCAGCACGCGGAGGTTGTGCTGCGGGTCGGCCACGCCGGTGAAGGCTTCGGCTTCCTGCTCGTTGGCAAAGACGATGTCGGTCTGCGCCAGCAGCTCACGGAAGAAATCGCGGTTTTCTTCCACGATGTTGTAACTGGCCAGGTCGATGCACACCTGTAGTCCGGCCTCGCGGGCCAGCTCGACGGCGCGGCGGATGAGGGCATGGTTCTGGACGAGGTAGCCCTCGATGTAGAAGTAGTCGTAGCCGTCGAACCATTCGGCCCGGAGGTCGTCGGGCTCCAGGGCTGCCGCCGCACCGAGGTAAGTGCCGAATGTGCGCTGGCCATCGGGGGTAATGATGGTGGAGGCTACGCCGGTGGGGAGGTCGGGGTCGGTGAGCAGCCGGGCGGCAATGCCTTTCTCGCGGCAGTTACGGGCAAAGAAGTCGGCCGGCTCGTCGCGCCCTACCTTGCCGATGAGGCCGGGTTCGCCGCCGAGGTTCGCAAAGGCCAGGAGGGTGTTGCAGGCGGAACCGCCCGTGGTACGCCGGGGAGAGAGGCCGTGAAGGCGTTGGCTCACAGCGAGATAACGCTCCGTGGAAAGCAGCTGCATGGAGCCTTTCGGAAGGTCCAACTCCTGCAATAATGTATCGTTTTTTACCTGCACGAGCACATCCACCAGGACATTACCCATACCGAGTATTCGTTTCATCCTAAAAATTTTGCATTTTTTCTGTGCAAATATAGGCATATTTAAAAATATGGCTTACCTTTGCACCGCAATTCAGGGAAATGGGGTTCAGATTTGCCCGTTTCGATTTGCTTCAGTAGCTCAGTTGGTTAGAGCACCTGACTGTTAATCAGGGGGTCGTTGGTTCAAGCCCATCCTGAAGCGCACAGCAAACCTGCTTCACTGAATTGTACTTGCTTCAGTAGCTCAGTTGGTTAGAGCACCTGACTGTTAATCAGGGGGTCGTTGGTTCAAGCCCATCCTGAAGCGCACAGCGGCATCCAAGTCAAGGCTTGGATGCCGATTTTTTGTGCCATGACCGTATCCTCTTTTCGGCAAAACACGACAATACCATCGGGATGCTGCCTTTAAAGAGAGGCCAGCCTATAATTTCCATTTATCAGGAATGATATAGCGCCTATCTCCATTTTCCACTACTTCAGGCATAGCACTGTCTTCAAACTTCTTGAAATTGTTTTGCAAAAACACAACCTTTCCTCTATGTGACTTCATATTGGATGTCAGGTTTGAACTGCTAATAGAAGGAGGAAAATAAACTCTAACTTTTTTGGAGGGATAATTCTTTTGGATGAACTCAATAGGTGGAACCAAATCGCTATCGCCACTAACCAAAATTACTATATCCGTTTTGTCTTGAACGCAATCAGCTATCATCCTGATAGAGATGTTCACATCTGTTTTCTTCTCTTCAGGACGAATTATCGTGTAGTGGCAATTGGGACACTTAATTGTCTTTTCAAGATACTTTCCCCTCACAACCTCAAACCGATTGCCGTTAATCAATTTGTTGGCATTAAGAAATGCACTTTGCCGAGCACTCTTATCCCTGCTTAGAGGAGAAGCGGTAAAATACACAACTTTCTCTAAGACCTGATTTTCTCCCAAAAATTTTTCAAAAAAACAGACCAAATCAATCCAATAGGATTTAAGCCATTGGCGATTTAGTCTCTTTTGAGTCCTTAATCCATAGTAGAAATTAACCCATCAACATAAACTGTTACTCGCTGCATCACATTAGAAATAAAAAAGCCACTAAAAAGTGGCTCAAGCCATTCAAGAAAGAATAGCGGTTCAATAAACTGTCACAAAGATATAAAGGGAACATCATACAAACAAGCACAAATCGGTAAATATGCTTGACCTAAGAGCTTATTTAACAAAGAATAATATTTTGACGCCAATTTGTCTAAAATCTGAAATATGACAGAAGGCTTTTCCCATGAGTACACTGCCTCCCCTACTACGCCGCTGGCATCTGCATTGTCATAGGATAGATATTAGGCATAACAAAAAAATCCCTTCGATGCCGAAGCAAGGAAGGGAGTGAAATTCTGAAGGAATGACTAACAGATTAGGCGAGCTTGTTCACGTGGATTGCGATGCTGCTCTTGAGGTTAGCTGCCTTGTTCTTGTGGATGATGTTAGTCTTAGCAAGCTTGTCAAGCATCTTCTGCACTTTCGGCAGAAGCTCCGTTGCAGCTGCTTTGTCAGTCGTAGCGCGGAGCTTACGTACTGCATTACGCATTGTCTTAGCGTAATATCTGTTGTGCAGTCTGCGAGACGCCGTCTGACGAATTCTTTTTACAGATGATTTGTGGTTTGCCATTTCTTATTGTTCTTTTATTAGTAGTCCCTAGGAGAGTCGAACTCCTCTTTAGAGAATGAAAATCTCTCGTCCTAACCGATAGACGAAGGGACCAAGCCTTCAAATCATTATGCCTCTCGGCCTGATTTGCGAGTGCAAAAGTAGGACAAGTTTTTATACTTGCAAAGTTTTAGCTGATTTTTTTCAAAAAAAAGTGTGATTTTTCATATTTCGGTCACTTTTCATCCCGTTTATAAGCCTTTTCAAGGGCCGAACGCCCTATTTTTGTATTCTCCAATGCTTCCTGTTGAAGTGGCGGATGTTTTTAAAACTTCTGTATCATGAAATCGCAAGCCATAGTGCTCCGAAGCATCAAATACAACGATGATACGCTCATTGTTCACCTCCTCACAGCAGAGATGGGCTGTTTGGGTATGAGCGTCAAGGTGAGCCGTTCACGCCGTACGGCGGTGCGCCACACGCTGTTCCAGCCTTTGGCTGTGCTTGATGTGGCGTGGGACCACCGCCCCAAGGCCAGCCTGCAGCGACCGAAGTACGCAGCGGTCGCCCTCCCCCTCGTTTCCCTTCCCTACGACCCCTACAAGTCGGCCATCGCGCTTTTCCTGGCAGAATTCCTTTATTATGCGTTGCGGAGCGAACCGTACAGCCGCAGTGTGTACGACTACATTGTGCATTCTGTGGCATGGCTCGACACCTGCACGCACTCATTTTCCAACTTCCATCTGGTATTCCTGCTTCGGCTCGCGCGTTTTCTGGGATTCATGCCTAACGTAGAAGATTTTGCGGCAGGTGCATGGTTCGATATGCGAAGTGCCACATTTGTCGATCAGCAGCCCCTCCACTCCGAATGCCTGCAGCCCGCAGATGCGGCGTTGGTGCCCAAACTCCTGCGTATGCGCTATGAGACGATGCACGTGTTCCGCTTTAGCGGTGGCGAACGCTCCCGCCTGCTGGAACAAATCAATCTGTTCTACAGTCTCCACCTACCGGGTTTTCCCGAACTGAAATCGCTCTCGGTACTGAAGGATTTGTTTTAGGAGTGTGGCGTACTCCGGCAAACTACTTCGTGGGCTGTTCTGAAAAACTGCAGTCCGGATGTTGGGCAAGTCCTTTCCTTCCACTACATTTGCAGCCTTGACAGCATTACAGAACACAAAACACAGATTCTTGATATTATTCACTAAACCGGAAATAATTATATGTGTGGTATTGTAGGATACATAGGTAGGGCGAAAGCTGCCCCCTTTCTTATCAAAGGACTCCACCAACTGGAGTATCGCGGATATGACAGTGCAGGCATTGCCCTGACACAACCCGAAATCGGCCGTATTGAGGTGTTCAAGGCCAAAGGCAAAGTAGACAATCTTGAAAGAAAACTCCAGCAGTCGGCCGCTGATGCCGCAGACTTCACGGTGGGCATAGGCCATACGCGTTGGGCTACCCACGGCGAACCCTCGGAAACGAACGCTCACCCCCACCTGTCGGGCAGCGGCGACTTGGCACTGGTCCACAACGGCATCATTGAGAATTACCAACTCCTCAAGGAACAACTCGTGGAGCTCGGCTATTCATTCCAGAGCGAAACGGACACGGAGGTGCTGGTGCAACTCATTGACTACTTTTACCAAAAGAACGGCAAAAAGCTGAAGAATGCGGTAAGCCAGGCGTTAAAGAAAACCATCGGCGCGTATGCCATCGTGGTGATGGAACGCAACAACGGCAAACACCTCGTGGCTGCCCGCAAGGCTTCGCCCCTCGTCATCGGCATCGGCCAGGACAGCACGGAGTTTTTCATCGGCAGCGATGCCACGCCGCTCATTGAGCATACGCACCAGATGGTCTATCTCGAAGATGAGCAAATAGCAGATATCCGTGTTGGTCACGAGCTCGAAATCACGAACCTCGATGAAATCGTGGCTGAAGTGAGCGTGCAGAATGTAGACCTCGACATCAATGCCCTGAGCAAAGGCGGCTATCCCCACTTCATGCTGAAGGAAATTTTCGAGCAGCCGCAGTGCATCGAGAATTGTATGCGTGGCCGCGTTGTCAAACAGGCCGACGGCTCGTATGACATCAACCTCTCGGCCCTGCACAACTTCAAGGCCAAACTCATCCGTGCCCGTCACGTGATTATCGTGGCCTGCGGCACGTCATGGCACGCCGGCCTCATCGGCAAGCAGCTCATCGAGGAAATGTGCCGCATTCGTGTGGAGGTGGAATATGCCAGCGAGTTCCGCTACCGCAATCCGGTGATTGAGAAAGACGATGTGGTCATCGCCATCAGCCAGAGCGGCGAAACGGCCGACACGCTGGCCGCCATCCAACTGGCCAAAAAGGAGGGGGCACTCGTTTTTGGCATAGTCAACGGTGTAGGCAGCAGCATTGCCCGTGAGGCCGAAACCGGCGTGTATATCCACGTGGGTCCCGAAATAGGTGTGGCCTCCACAAAGGCTTTTACCGGCCAGGTCACCGTGCTCACCATGCTCTCGCTGGCACTTGGCCGTGCCCTTGGTACGGTGAGCGAAGAAAAGTTCCAGCAGACTTGCGCCGGACTGATGGAAATCCCGAACCTCATGAAGAAGGTGCTACTCCAAAACGACACCATCGCCAACCTGGCCTCGCAGTTCACCTATGCCAAGAACTTCCTTTATCTGGGTCGCGGCTACAACTACCCCGTGGCACTTGAAGGGGCACTGAAATTGAAGGAAATCAGCTACATCCACGCTGAAGGGTATCCTGCCGCAGAGATGAAGCACGGTCCGATAGCCTTGGTTGACAAGGAGATGCCCATTGTCTTTATCGCTACGCACCATCAGCTCTACCACAAGATTATCTCCAATATGCAGGAAGTGCAGAGCCGCAACGGACGCATTCTGGCCGTAGTCACCGAGGGCGACACCGACATCCGTAAGTTTGCCCACGACCTCCTCGAAGTGCCCGATATCCTCAACTGTCTCGAACCCCTTCTAAGCGTTGTGCCCATGCAACTCCTGGCCTACCATGTGGCCGTGAAGAAAGGGCTCAACGTGGACATGCCGCGCAACCTGGCGAAGAGCGTGACGGTGGAATGAACCCCCCAGCACCCCAATCAATCCGGCGGATTGTTTATATAGGAAGTCACTGCAAACGACAGGTATCTCTTTTCGCCACCCAAAGGCAGACATATACAAAAACACAAACAACTCCATCGCTTCAGAGGAGTTGTTTGTGTTTTTGCATATGGGACACACAGAACAAGACTTGTCTTTAGTTGTCAGCATTGTCGTCTGAGCAGGAATAGAGGCAAACATTCAGGCGGCCACGCGCCGGGAGGGTCAGAACGTGAGGCGGAACATGCCGCGTATGCCCCACTTCTGCGTGCCAGGATAGTGGTAGTTCATACGGTGGACGTACTCGATATGGAATATCTTGAAAATGTTGTGGATACCGGCCACCAGCTCGACATAAGGCCGTTTCTTGTCCATGACATGGGAAAGGGTTTCACAACTGCCATCCGCCTGCATCTCGCCGGGGAAGTAGAGCAGTCGGCTGTCGCCAGCGTTCTTGCCAAGATAAGGATTGTTTTTGCTCGTGAGCGTTCCCCACAGCACGTTGCAGCCGATGTACTCGCGCCATTTCAGCTTGCGGATGAGGGGGATGCGGTTCAGGATTTTGCCGTTCAAGTCCCAGGAGTACATGAGCGAAGCGTAGCGGTCGTTGAGGAACTCCATGTTGTCGATGAGGTTGAAGGTATAGTCCTCCATGATGTACGACAGGTTGGCAGCAGGCATGATGAGCAGGGGGAAGGGCACCTTGTTCCACTGCACGCCCCCCTTGACATAGAAGTCCATCTTTCCCCAAGAGGCCAACCACAAGCGTTTGTAAATGCCGGCTTCGGTAAAGTTGTAGGCATAGTCTGCATGGCCGAAGTTGTAGAGACCGGCGGTATGGTTCAGGCTGAAGATGGGAGCATCGTTGTTGGCGGCTATGCGTCGCTGCTTGGTGTTGATCCAGGTAACGCCGGGCTGGAAGCGCAGACCTACGGTGAGGTCGTACGTGCGGATGTAAGGATAGCAGCTTGCGGGGTCGCCGCTGAGGGAGCCGCTGGAAAGGGGCTGATAGAAGAGCGAAAGCGTGGGTTCGTCCTTTGAGGTGGCAGCCTGGATGTTGAAGCGCAGACCGTTCTCCCACTCGCGGTCCCAAAGTAGGCGGTAAGTTTCAAAATACATCATGTGGTTCACCTTGGTCCATTTGAAGGAGGTGAACACATTGTCCTTGTCGGTAGGCATGAACTTGTCGGATGGCGACATCACGTCGCGCGTGTAATTAAAGGTAAGGTTGTTCACGGGGAACTCACGGGGCAGGTAAGCTTTCTCGTTGAAGGAGTAAGTCACCTCGCCCATGCCCTTCACCTTCTGGTCCTTGAAGCCATAGGCCGCATACCCCTTGAGGAAGAGGTGCTTGTTGAAGTTGGCGGTGGTCTGTGCAGAAACCCTCATACGGAACCCGTCTACGGTGTTCTGCGTGAGCATCGTGTTGACCGGTCCAATGTCGACCTTGGAAGGTTTCTCGGGGTCAAGACTTGTTTCCACAAAGTTTTCGATGAATGCCTTGGCCACCCACAGCACGGGTTTGAAGCCCTTTACCTGTTCCAGCCTTCTGACGAGCAGGTCCAGACTGCCCTCGCTCTTGGTGAGAGAGTCAGCACGATGTGTTTCCCAGAAAGCTTCATTCTGCATCTGTGCGTTGGAGGCGGTGAGGGTTTCCCCCTTGAACTTGAAGGTGCGGTCGGGGATGGGGGCGAAGGAGAAGTTAGAGTATTCGGTGGTGCGTTTCACCTGGAACTTATTCAAGAACTTCGCTATCTTGAGCTGCACGAGCATATCGTCCTTTATCAGCACCTGTTCGCCCGAAGGCAGCTGTTCGAAGCTCTGGATGATGCGCATACTCTCGACAAAGTTGACATCCGAGCGCACCGGTATGCCCATGTCCACCTTCCGCACGCGGTAAGTGCTGTCGGCCAGGATGTAAAGGCTTCCGGAGAACCCGAAATCCTGCGGATTGTTGGGAGTGAAGTCCACACGTATGCACTTGTCCTTGCCGTCCACCATGAGCGTGTCAACAATGAAGTAACGGTAAAAACTGATGCCCGTGTGTGTGGCGATGGGGCTGGTGAAAGGGTATTGGAGCAGGCGCACCTCGTCCTTGTAGATGTCGACATCGGTGAAGCAGTCCTTGAGCATGGTGTTGATGATGTCGCCCGTGTTCAGGAGGTCGTTGATGCCGTTGGAGCGTTGTCCGAGGATGATGCTCTTCTCCGATTTGGGTTCGCGGCGATAGATGAGCCGCGTAACGGTCTCGTCGACCGAGATGGGAAGGATGAGTTTCCCGGTTTCGTTGCACACCTCCACGTGTTCTTTGAGGAAGGGGAATTTCTTGAACGAGCCTTCCTCGAAAATGCGGTCGGTCACCTCGTTGAGCGCGAAGGTTATTTTGTTGTATTTGTCTATGCTGTAATAGTCGTAGACGTGCAGGTCGCTCTCCTTCTTGGCTTCAATGACCTTCTTCATCAGTTCCACAGCCGGATTGTTCTTGCGCGAGTATTTAGTCTTCTTGCCCACCACGACGGCAGCGTTCAGGGCCGTTTCGAGCGCGTCGAGCTTGAACACGAGTGAGTCGGCTGCCGCCTTCACGGAAACGGTTTTCGTTTCGTAGCCGATGACCGAAAGCCGCAGCCGCCCCGCCCGGAAGGGAAGCTTGAAGTGTCCGTCCAGATCGGTTTGCGTTCCGCCGCCGCTGGTGTAGACCACGTTGACGAAGGGGAGCTTTTCACCTGTCTTGGAGTCGACCACCACGCCGGAGAGCTTTTTCTGGGCCAAAGCAGCCATGACACAGCAGGAGAACAAGAGGAGCAGGAAGAAGAATCTTTTCACCGTTTGAAAGAAAATTACTGGTTGAGCGGAAGGTTAAAGGGGAGTCCTATCAATGGGTTCAATAGAGGGAGAGAGATGAAAAGCTTCACGGCAGGCTCGTCCCGTACAAACGGGTAAAGGTGTCGTGAAGCTTTTCATGGTCATTCAAGGCTTTAGGCAGCCTTCAAGAGTACAAATATCAATCGATTTCCTCGTCGGCTTCGTAACCGCCCATTTCGCGGATGGCGTTCTTCAGCATGACATACTGCTGGAAGAGGTGGTTGACGGGCACCTCGCCCTGCGTGTAGTCGTGCATGGGGCTCTTGAGGAAGAAGCTGAGGAAGCGTTGCGTGCCGTAGCGTCCCTTGCGGGCGGCGAGGTCGGACAGCAGCACGAGGTCAAGGAGCAACGGGGCGGCGAGGATAGAGTCGCGGCAGAGGAAGTTGATCTTGATCTGCATGGGATAGCCCATCCAGCCGAAGATGTCAATGTTGTCCCATCCCTCCTTGTTGTCGTTGCGGGGCGGATAATAGTTGATGCGCACCTTGTGGTAGTAGTCCGTGTAGAGGTCGGGCTGGTCTTCGGGCACGAGGATGCTTTCGAGGGTGGACAGTTTGGAAACCTCCTTCGTGTGGAAGTTGGCCGGCTCGTCGAGCACGAGTCCGTCGCGATTACCGAGGATGTTGGTGGAGAACCATCCGCTCAGGCCGAGGCAGCGCGTGCCGATGATGGGAGCGAAGCCCGACTTCACCAAAGTCTGGCCCGTCTTGAAGTCCTTGCCGGCGATGGGCATCTTGGTCTTTTCGGCCATTTCCCACATGGCGGGAATGTCCACGGTGGTGTTGGGCGCACCCATGATGAAGGGAGCACCTTCTGCCAGTGCGGCGTAAGCGTAGCACATGGAGGGAGCCACGTGCTCGGTATCGTTGGCCTTCATGGCAGCTTCCAGCGCGGCGAGCGTGCCATGCACGTTCTCGTCAACCGGCACATAGATTTCGGTCGAAGCGGCCCAAATCACCACGATACGGTCGCAACCGTTCTGGGCTTTGAACTGGCGGATGTCCTCGCGGAGTGCTTCCACCATGTCCCAGCGCGTGGCGCAGTCCTTGACGTTGTCGCCATCCAAACGTTTGGCATAGTTGCGGTCGAAGGCGGCCTTCATGGGCTTGATGGCCTTGAGTTCGTCGCGGACGGGTTCGATGTCCTTTTCTTTCAGCACTTCAGCGTTGAGCGCACTCTCATAAGCATTGGCGGGATAAACGTCCCAGGCACCAAACACAATGTCATTAAGCGAGGCCAAAGGCACTATCTCACCATAGTGGAGATATTTCTTGTCTTTTCCTCGGCCTACACGAATCTTGTCGTATTGGGTCATTGAGCCGACCGGTTTGGCCAAGCCCTTGCGGGTCATCAGCACACCGGTCATGAAGGTCGTTGTCACCGCGCCGAGGCCGACGCACATCACGCCTAATTTTCCTGTTGCAGGTTCCATAGATATTTAAAACTTTGTAATATATTGTTGGGGATTAAGCATACAAATAAGGCGGAAAAGAGAAGCTTTTCTTCCCAACCCACCTGTGAGCCTACTCCTTTAAAACCGCAAAAATCTAAAAAGTTTTCCTTAATTCCAAGAAATTACACCTTAAATTCCAGAACAATCGGCCAAATTGGCCTAAAAGAGTAGAAAACAGACAAATCGGACCTGTCAGCGCAAGATTTTTGGGGCTGAAGGCTCCGGCGGAAACGCCGTCAGCCACCCAACTCATCGGGCGGCAACAAACGGAGTGCCTGATTTTCAGCCTCCTCCATGATTTCGCGTTCGCCGGGTCCCTTGTCGTTGATGCCGCAAAGGTGCAGGATGCCGTGGATGACCACTCGGTGCAACTCCTCGGCGTAAGGGCGGCCGAAGAGTTCGGCATTGGAGCGCACCGTGTCAAGGCTGATGAACAGGTCACCGCCGATGCGGTCGCCCTCGGTATAGTCGAAGGTGATGATGTCGGTGAAATAGTCATGCTGGAGATATTGGCGGTTCACCTCCAGGATTTTGTCGTCATTGCAGAATATGTAGGCCACGTCGCCCACCCTTTTGCCGTAGCTTGCGGCCACCTGCCGCACCCAGGCCGACGTTTTGGCCTTCGGCAGGGCGGGCATTTCCACTTCAATGGTCTGATAAGTAATCATGAAAAAAGAATTGCGAAACGCCGGGAGGGGCTATGGCCGGGAGCTGCGGCCAGCCAGCCGGGTTTCAGTCGAAAAGAGAGGGTTCGCCGTAGGGTGCCCCGTAGCGGCTGCGCCCCAGGTGTTTGTAAGCCAGGTCCGTCACCTCGCGTCCTCGCGGTGTGCGGCGTATGAAACCCTCTTTGATCAAGAAAGGCTCGTACACCTCCTCCACCGTGCCGGCATCCTCGCCGATGGCGGTGGCGATGGTGGTGATGCCCACGGGGCCGCCTTTGAACTTGTCGATGATGGTGAGCAGGATTTTGTTGTCAATCTCATCCAGCCCGTAGCGGTCTATGTTGAGTGCTTCGAGCGCGAAGCCGGCAATGCTTTCGTCAATGCGTCCGTTGCCCTTCACCTGGGCAAAGTCGCGCACCCTTCTCAGCAGCGCGTTGGCGATACGCGGCGTTCCGCGCGAGCGTCCGGCAATCTCGGCGGCGGCACGGGGTTCGATGGGCACGCGCAGGATGCCGGCAGAGCGGGTAATGATATGACAAAGCGTATCGGCATCATAGTACTCCAAGTGCAGGTTGATACCGAAGCGGGCGCGGAGCGGGGCGGTGAGCAGTCCGCTGCGTGTGGTGGCTCCTATCAGGGTAAACGGACTCAGGTCAATTTGTATGCTGCGTGCCGCCGGCCCTTTGTCAATCATGATGTCGATGCGGTAGTCCTCCATGGCAGAATAGAGGTATTCCTCCACCACGGGCGACAGCCGGTGGATTTCATCGATAAAGAGCACATCGTTGGGTTCGAGACTTGTCAGCAGTCCGGCCAGGTCGCCGGGCTTGTCGAGCACAGGTCCGGAAGTCAGTTTGAAGCCCACGCCCAGCTCATTGGCTATGATATTCGAGAGCGTGGTTTTTCCCAGTCCCGGAGGACCGTGCAGCAGGGTATGGTCGAGCGGTTCACCCCGGTATTTGGCGGCTTCGACGAACACGCGCAGGTTCTCCACCACCTTTTGCTGTCCGCTGAAGTCGTCGAACTGCAACGGTCGCAAAGCGTTCTCGAACTC
This sequence comes from bacterium, assembly GCA_004562975.1. The sequence continues at coordinate 1,558 of SFQP01000019.1, read as the reverse complement.
GCGTTCTGACGAAACGGGTGTCCGTTGTTCTGCCCTTATGTCAAAAGTATCTTGCTCCATATCGGGTGCAAAGATAGTGCAAGGCGAGAGCAGAGTGAAAGGAAAAGCCAAAGGATTTTCATTTCCTATGCCGAGCCGCAGCCTATCTTATCCAAAGATACAACTAAAGAGAACTTAGACAACACAATATCATCTTTACCACAACTAAAATTCAAACTGGCACATTCATCACAAACGAAATATTGAGATGATAATTTGGTTCAGTACCCATAACCTCATTTTGCCAAATAAATAAAAACGCTGTTCCCTATATACGTAAAATTAAACCGGAAAAAGTGTTCACACCTTCACAGAATGTGCGTAACTTGTTGATTTTCAACTGTTTCAGGTGTGAAGGATTAGAGAGTGAAGTGTTCACAGCAGGAAACAGAGGCGTGAATGCTTCACGGCGCAAGCCTTCACACGCAAAACTGATGGAAATCAATGGAAAATGAACAACCGGTGAACGCGTGAATGCTTTTTCCGAACAGATTGTACGTATAAATATATGCGCGCGAGCCATATTATAGAGTAACCGGAAAGTGCTGCGCACATCTCGCCGACCTGTCTTCACAAAATACTGGTTTACCGTCACAAATTCTCGACTTGCATGGACAACTCCCCGACTTGGTTTCACAACTCGGCGACTTGTGAAATCTAATCCCGGACTTGTGAAAACTACTCTTGGACTTGTAAAATCTAAGCCTGGACTTGTGAAGGCTTTCGGCAGAGAAGCCGCCATCGCACCATTATCGCACCGCACAAACTGTGCAAGTCAACGACACTTTTTTTGCAGGAAACAAGCAGCGTACGTACTTTTGCCGCGTCGAAAGACAACAGTACATTTATCTATAAAAACACATTACCTTATCCCCATTTGCCATGAAGAAAATGCTCATCCAACTCTGGCGCGCCCTGCTCAGCCGCCTCTCGGGACGCTTCAGCAAAAGCGTTATCTGGAACAAGTTCATCGAAGTAGTATGGCGGAAATTCGGCGTACCCCGTACCAACGGTTCTGCTGCCGTTGAAAAACACCAACCCACACCCCGAACCACCGCCAACCGCGCCAGCGAACAATGTCTGGCGGTTTCAGAGAACGTATCCCCCGATTCGAGCTTTCAGCAGTCAGACGAAAAGTACATCACCCCTTCGCGCATCCGCAAGATCGTGGATGAACGGTGGCAGCTGCGTTACAACGAGCTGGACAACAACATCGAACTGCGTGAGAAGGACGGTGCGGCGGACTTCCTGCCCATGACCGACCGCCTGCACAACACGCTGGTTATGAACGTGCAGGAAGAGCTGCCGCAGTGCTACCGCAGCTGGGTGGACTGCTACCTCTACTCCGAGGCCGTGCCCTCCTACCATCCCCTGCGCCAATACCTCAAGGACCTGCCCCAGTGGGACGGCACCGACCGCATGGGCCGCGTGGCCTCCATGGTCAGCGACGACCCGCTGTGGCACCTCGTGTTCCGCCGCTGGCTGCGCGCCATGGTGGCCGGATGGATGCAGGCCGGGG
>SFQP01000198.1 GCA_004562975.1 bacterium | reverse complement strand
TCCAGTTCCCAATGGTCGCTGACGTCGTCGTAGGCATCGAGCATGGGACGGTAGCCCCACTCGATGGCCCACTCGTCGTAGTCGTTGATGCGGGGGAAGATGCCGGCACGGCCTATGCTGTCTTCCGGCTGTGCCACATAGTTGAAGCGCGCATAGTCCATGATGCTGGGGGTGTGGCCGTATTTCTCAACAAAAGTGCGGGAACGGAGGCTGTCAACGGGCACGGTGCTGGACGCGCCGAAATTGTGGCGCAGGCCGAGGGTATGGCCCACCTCGTGGGATGAGACGAAGCGGATGAGTTCGCCCATCAGTTCGGTGTCATAATTCATTTTCTGCGCGGCCTCGTCAATGTTGCCGGCCTGTATCATGTACCAGTCGTGTACGAGTTTCATCACGTTGTGGTACCAGCAGATGTGGCTTTCGATGATTTCGCCGGTGCGGGGGTCGTGTACCTGGGGGCCGTAGGCGTTTTCGATGGGCGAGGCCAAGTAGCGGATGCAGGAGTAGCGCGCATCTTCCATCGACATGGTGCTGTCGTTCTCCGGCCATTCCTTGCCCATGATGGCATTCTTGAAACCGGCTTTCTCAAAGGCTTTCTGCCAATCGTTGACGCCCTGGATGAGATAGGGCCGCCACTGCTTGGGGGTGGCGGGGTCGATGTAATATACAATGGGCTTTTTCGGTTCGACCAGCTCACCGCGCCGCATCTTTTCCATATCGGCACTGTCTTTCGGTTCCAAACGCCAACGGGTGATGAAACGCTTGGGCTCGACGCGCTGCTGATGGTCGGAGAAGAGGGTGAAGTCGTCCGTGAAGTAGCCCACGCGGGGGTCGAACAGGCGGCGCATCATGGGCACCTTGGGCAAAAGGACAAAGGAGATGTTCAGGCCCAACGTGACCCGCCCGGTAAGGGCGGAGGCGTAATTGTTGCGGCTGCTGGAGCTCCATGTCTTGACGGTACGGACTTCGGTGTTGAGCGGGAAACTCTTGATGCTCTCTATATAAGAATGACTGCCCATGAGGGACATCAAGCCGAAGTTCTGCTTGGTGGAATTGGTGACACCCAAGGCCGGGTTGTCATCCATAAAGAACGGCCCTACAGAAATCTTACTGGCGTTTTTCATTTTCCCTTCAGGAACAAAGGAACCGATGATGGGGTCCTCGTTGCTGATGACGATGGCACGGTTGATAGCATCGGCCGTGTCGGCTGTATTGACCAAGAGGCGCGAACGGAGCAGGAGCCGGCCATCGGGCGACTTCTGGAAGTAAACGGTCTGCTGGTTGGCCAGCTCGCCGCCGTACTTGCCGGTGTTGGCCGGGGTGGAGGTGAAACGGACCGTGACGAGCATTTCGCGCTCCAACAGGCTGTCGGGCACAATGAAATACCATTTGGTTTCATTGCCGGAACCGCTTTTCTCCACTTTGAACAGTCCGTTCTGGGTGGTGGACTTCTCCGCCGGGGACGGCGTGTCAGCGTTTTTCTTCTTGCGGGCTTCGGACGGAAGTGCCACAAGGAGAGGCAAGAAGAGGATGAGGGAAAGGAGTTTGTTCATAGCTGATAAGGAAGATGAATCGGTTTTCATGAGATGGTTGCCATAAATGTGGCATAGCCTTGCTCCAGACGGCTCAGCTCGTAAGGGGCGAGCTGAAGGGAGAAATGGCCGGGGAGGTCCTTCAAATCGAAATACTGGCGCAGGACACTGGCCATCTTGAAGGAAAGGGGATCGCCCTTGCGGATGAGCATCACGGCGTAGTGGCGCAGCAGGGCGTGGTCGGCCTCAGCGGTGCGGAGGAGGCAGAAGAGCACGTAATAGGCCACTGGCGTGCCGGCTTTCAGTAATTGGGGAGCGGCCAAATCCAGACGGTTGTCGGCCAAGAGGCGCACCAACAGTTCTGCCTGTGCGGCATTCACCGGCATGGCGAGAAAGGCATCCAGTGTCTTGCGGATATCGATGACGGTGGCTCCTTTGGCAAACTGCCCCAACACGTCTTCGTCCAATGCCAGTCCGTCGGAACGGAACAAGTGGCAGGCGGCTTTGAGGAAGGTGCCCAGATAGGCTTTGGAATGACGCGGCACTATTTCCAAGAAGAAATGCCAGAACACGGACGATGGACAACGCACCAGCAAATCCTCGGCCAACAGGTAGCCGGCCGCGGCACAATTTCCCAAAAAAAATGCCAGAACACGGATGAAGAACACCGCACCAACAAATCCTCGGCCAACAAGTAGCCGGCCGTGCGGAACTCCGCCACCGTGAGCGACTGCAACCGGACAAATAGTCAGGAAGGGTCGTCGGCCACGATGTAAGGCAGCAGTTTCTGGCTCAAAGCGGGGTTATGGCGGTGAAGAGGCATGGGAAAAATGGATTACCTAATTAGAAAAGGACAAGGGCCTCAGGCTTCGCGCTTTTCCAAAAGCACCACGTTCTCCACATGGTGGGTTTGGGGGAACATATCCACGGGTTGCACGGCCACAACCCGATACTGGGTGTCGAGCAAGGCGAGGTCGCGAGCCTGTGTGGCGGGATTGCAACTGACATAAACGATGCGGCGGGGCGAAGCAAAGAGAATGGTGTTGACCACGTCGGTGTGCATTCCGGCACGGGGAGGGTCGGTGATAATCACATCGGGCCGGCCGTGATGGTCAATGAAGTCGCGATTGAGAATGTCTTTCATATCTCCGGCATAAAATAGGGTGTTGTCCAAGCCGTTGATGCGTGCATTTTCCTTGGCATCCTCAATGGCTTCGGGCACGTATTCTATACCTATAACCTGCTTTGCCTGATGCGCCACGAAGTTGGCGATAGTGCCGGTGCCGGTGTAAAGGTCATAGACCAATTCGCTGCCGGTAAGTCCGGCAAAGTGGCGGGCCACTTTATAGAGTTCATAGGCTTGCTCGGTGTTGGTCTGATAGAAACTCTTGGGGCCTACCTTAAATCGGAGGTTCTCCATGATTTCATAGATAAAGTCGGTGCCGGCATAGGTGTGTACTTCCAAATCGCCTATCGTGTCGTTGCATTTGAGGTTATTCACCCACAACAGAGAGGTAACTTCGGGAAAAGTTTCATGGATATGAGCCAACAAATCCCGGGCTTGTTTCTCTTCCTCCGCCGAACGGATGCAGAACTGCAGCAGCAACATCACCTCACCCGTGGCCGAAGTGCGCACCATCATGTTGCGGAGCAGACCGGTCTGGGCACGGAGGTCGAAAAAGGTCAAATGATGGGACAAAGCGTAACTGCGGATGCCGTTGCGCAAACGGTTGTTGATGTCGTCCATCAAGTAGCAGGTGTCAATGTCGAGTATTTTGTCGAAAGCACCGGGAATGTGGAAGCCCACCGCGTCCATCACCTCAAACTTGGTGCCTGAGGCCACTTCTTCA
>SFQP01000197.1 GCA_004562975.1 bacterium | reverse complement strand
CGAATTCACCCTTGAGTTCGACGGTATGGTATCGCTCGATGCTTCCACCACGTTCGTGGTCTACGGCATGGGCGAGACCCTTCCCTTCAAGAGCATCGAGGCCGTAGAACCCGCCGATGGACTTTCCAACATCTGGAAGCTCACCGTGGATGCCGGTACGCTCGGCTCTGTGGGCAATACCCTAACCCTCAGCGTGGTGGCCACCGACTTCGAAGGCCGTCGCGTGCAGGGCAACGAAGGTGAAGACGAGAACACTTTTTTCCGTTTCACCTATCCTCTCAACTTCGCCAACTTTGAAGTGACCATCACTCCGGCTTCGGGCACTGAGGTGGAGAAACTCCATCAGTTCACCGTCAGCTGTACGGAGGGTATCGGCGACGCTTACTCCGGACAGGACATCATGCTCTACAACCGTGGCGAGTTTACCGCCGTGGCCAAGGTCAGCACCATCGAGCAGATTATCCCCGAGGACCAGATGGACAACTGGGACTACGTGGTGCAATCGCTCCTCCTCACCCTCGACACGGAAATCACCGATGCCGGTGCGTACGTGCTTGACGTGCCCGCCGGTGTGTTCAACCTCGGCACGCAGTTCAACCAGAGCCACAATGCTGCCTTCGCTGCCAACTATACCATCAATGACGGTGGCAGCGGCAGTGCGGTCAACGTGGAGGCTACTCCGGCCAACGGCAGCACCGTGGAGGAACTCAGCAAGATTGAAATCATCTTCACCGACTACGATGAAATCGGCATAGGTTCTGGTGTCCCCACCCTCAGCAAGGACGGTGGCGAACCCACGAAGTTGAATGATGCCGAACTCGATTGGGACGTTTACAACAAGGCTACCCTTAACTTTACTCCTGCCCTGACCGAAGCCGGCGTTTACACCATCACCTTCCCCGAAGGCTACTTCGTAGACAATTTCGGCACTTCCCTGCCCGGCTTCTCTCTTACCTACACCATTGGCGAGGCCGGCCCGACTGTTAACGTGGAAGCTACTCCGGCCAACGGCACCACCGTGAAGGAACTCAGCAAAGTAGAACTCGTATTCCCCGATGAGGATGAAATCAGCATTGGTTTTGGTTTACCCACTCTCAGCAAGGACGGTGGCGAACCCACGAAGTTGAATGATGCCGAACTCGATTCGGACGTATTCAACAAGGCTATCCTTAACTTTACTCCTGCCCTGACCGAAGCCGGCGTTTACACCATCACCTTCCCCGAAGGCTACTTCCTCGGCACTTACGGCGATGCCCTGCCTGGCTTCTCCCTCACTTACACCGTGTCTGTTCAGGACGGCATTACCCATGTCCAGCTCAGCACTTCGGGCAACGAAGCCGTTTACACCATCTCCGGTCTCCGCGTCAACCCGAGCCGCCGCCTGCCCGCCGGCACGTACATCGTAGGAGGCAAGAAGGTGGTTGTAAAATAACCGCCGCCCGCCTAACGGCGTATGGCATCTATGGTAGTCTATAGTTATCTATAGTTATCTATAGTTCTCTATAGTTCTCTATAGTTATCTATAGCTATCTATAGTAATCTATATCTCTATAGCTCCCTATAGCTCAACCCTTGTGGGGCGCGTCCGGCATTTGCCCGGATGCGCCCCACAATTCTTTAGCGCATAGCTCAAATATCGCTTTTCTCCAAAATATTCGTTTGATTATTGGGCTTGTCACTCGCCTTGCACTACCTTTTCATAAGGTAGGCTGTGGTTCTATCTTGAGCTGTCTTAACAAATAAGTAAAATAAAATGGGACAGAGGGTTGGTTTACTTGGTTTTTTATGTAGTTTTGCAATCACAGCAATGAACCTTTCTAATATTATTAAAAAGTTTTTCAGACATGAAACCTACTCTCTTTCTCCTGGCAGCAGGAATGGGTAGCCGCTACGGCGGTTTGAAGCAGCTTGACGAGCTGGGCCCTCACGGCGAAACAATCATGGATTATTCTATCTACGATGCCATTAACGCGGGCTTCGGCAAGCTGGTTTTCGTTATCCGCAAGGATTTTGAAGAAGACTTCCGCCGTATTGTGCTTTCCAAGTATGAAGGCCATATTCCGTGCGAACTGGTGTTCCAAAGCTTGGACGCGCTGCCCGAGGGATTTACCTGCCCGGCTGAACGTACAAAGCCCTGGGGTACGAACCACGCCGTGATGATGGGTAAGGACGTAATCAAGGAACCGTTTGCCGTGCTCAACTGCGACGACTTCTACGATCGCGATGCTTTCCGCGTAATGGGCAAATGGCTGAGCGACCTTCCCGAAGGCTCTACGGGCAAG
>SFQP01000196.1 GCA_004562975.1 bacterium | reverse complement strand
TCTACCTGCCCAAAACGGGCGGCGAACACCACGCCTCGGCCTTCATCAGCTCGAACGACGAGGAGGTGCTGGCTTGCAACGGCACTTACTTTGACCGCGACGGGGGCGTGTTTGAGGGCGATGCCCAACTCCACGATTTCCCGCTCCACTTGCTCAACGGTTTCATGGTGGGCACGGACGTGGCCCTGAAGGGGAAGGCGGCCGGCGAACTCCACGTGGAGGGGAGTGCGGAAAAACCGCTGCTCAACGGTTCGCTCGACCTCGACTCGGCCCACATTTACTCCGACGTGTACGGATTTGACTTCCGGACGGACGAACGGGCGGTGGAAATCAAGGACAGCCGCCTGCTCTTTGACCAATATAACCTGTACTCCACAGGCAAGCAACCGTTGGTGCTCAACGGGGTGTTCGATATGTCGGACTTCTCACAGATGTCAATGGACTTTAACATGAAAGCGAAGAACTTTGAGCTGATCAACACGCGCAAGAAGGCGCAGTCCATGATTTTCGGAAAAGTGTACACCAACTTCCTCGGCACACTGAAGGGCACGACGGACAACCTGGCCATTCGCGGCAAACTGGAAGTGCTGGACCGCACGGACATGACGTATATATTAAAGGACTCGCCGCTTTCGGTGGACGACCGGCTGAACAGCCTCGTAGAATTTGTGAGCTTCGAGGACTCCACTCAGACGATGCAGACCAAACCGGCCCCGGAGGGTAGCTTCGACCTGACGCTGGGCATCAGCATCAGCGATGCGGCACGTTTCCACTGCAACCTCAGCGACGACGGACAGAGCTACGTGGACCTGGAAGGGGGCGGCGACCTCACACTGCGCATGACGCAACAGGGGGAAATGCGCCTCACGGGACGCTTCACCACGAACAGCGGAGAAATGAAATATGCCTTGCCGGTCATTCCGCTCAAGACGTTCAAGCTGGTACAAGGCTCTTACGTGGAATTTACCGGCGACGTGATGAACCCCACGTTGAGCATCGCAGCGAAAGAACGCACCAAGGCGGTAGTGACGGAGAACGACCAACAACGCTCAGTGGCTTTCGACGTGGGCGTGGAACTCTCCAAACCGCTTAACGAAATGGGACTGGAGTTTACCATCGAGGCTCCCGAGGATCTGGCGGTACAGAACCAGCTGGCGGCCATGAGTGCCGAACAACGCGGAAAGGCTGCCGTCACGATGATGGCCACAGGCATGTACATGACGGACGAAACGATGATGTCGGGCAGCGGATTCAAGGCGAACAACGCCCTCAACGCTTTCCTGCAAAGCGAAATCCAGAACATTGCAGGCTCGGCTCTCAAGACCATTGACATCAACCTGGGCGTGGAGAGCGGCACCAGCGAAACGGGCACCATGACCACGGACTATTCTTTCCAGTTCGCCAAACGCTTCTGGGGCAACCGCATCAGCGTGATCATCGGCGGCAAGGTGTCGACCGGAGCCGATGCTACTAACTCCGCAGAAAGTTTCATCAACAATATTTCCGTGGAGTACCGACTGGACCAAAGCGCCACGCGCTATGTGAAAGTGTTCTACGATCGCGAAACGCAAGACCCGCTCGAAGGCCAACTTACCAAAACGGGTGCCGGCCTCGTGCTGCGCCGCAAAACGGACAAGCTCGGCGAGCTCTTCGTTTTCAAAAAGAAGAAATGAGCAATCATTATAGGAAGCTATAGATAACTATAGATAACTATAGATAGCTATAGTTCCCTATAGCTCCCTATAGCCTCCTATCACCCCACTCCCTATCACCCCCACAACCTATCACCCTTATGAACCTCCAGCAATTCCTGTTACCCTCAGGCTTCATTGTCATCATATCCTCCCTCCTGCTCACCGCCTGCTCCACCACACGGGCGTTGCCCGACGACGAGCAGCTATACACGGGCATCAAGGACATCACCTACAAGGATGACCCGGCACAAATGCGGAAGAACAAGGGCAACGACTCCACCGGTGTCATCACCGCCGTGGCCAATGCCTTCGCTGCCGTCAATGATGCCCTGGAAGGGAAACAGTCGTTCAGCATTGACAGTCTGAAAGTCAAGGCGCAGGATTTGACCAAAGAGCAGAAGAAGGCTATGAAAATTGCCTGGGCGAAAAACGAAGCCGACTTTGAAGTGGCGCAGGAGGAAGTGGAGGCCGTGCTGGCCTATCCGCCCAACAACGCCGTGTTCGGCTCGTCGAGCATGAGCTGGCCTTGGAAAATCGGACTGTGGGTACACAACAGCTTCTACGACAGCAAGGGGAAAATAGGCCAATGGATTCACCGC
>SFQP01000195.1 GCA_004562975.1 bacterium | reverse complement strand
TCGATGCTCTTGAAGGGAAGGGTCTCGCCCATGCCGTAGACCACGAACGTGGTGGAAGCATCGAGCGATACCATACCGTCGAACTCAAGGGTGAATTCGGTGTCACTGGCCTCGGTGAGGGTGGTTTCGTTGGCAGGGTCGATGCTGACGAGCTGCGTGGGCGAGTAAACATAGGGCGGTGTGGCACCGGAGAACTCGATGTAGTCAGTACCGAGAGGGGCGTTGCCGTAGTTGAAATCATCCTCCGAAGCGTATGCCGTCACCTCCATGCGGTACGTGTGACCCAGCATGAGTTTGTAGCCGGCACCGTAGATTTCGGCGGAGAAGCTGCCGTCCTCACCCTTGTAGAGGGTAGCCATAGACTTCACGATAGCCTCATCGGGCGTGGTGGGGTTGAGGTCGCGGATTTGATACCAAGCATAGCCCACATTGTCGTTCATGTTGGTGTTGACGAGGATTTTGGCTTCAGGCAGCAGTTTCTCCAAGCGTGCGCCGGAAAGGTTGACGGGCACAGCATCAGCCGAAGCCTTGTACTGCACCTTCTTCAGCATAAAGGAATCGTACTTGGCGGTGAAGAGGAGGCTGTGGTCGCGTCCGTCCTCGCAAACGAGGTTGTTGAGCGTCACGGTCACACCCTTGAGGTCCTTCATCTCGGCAGGGATATTGATGTCGAGGATATAAGCACCTTCAAATTCGGGGTCGGGAGTTGCGGTGAAGTCTGTGCTGACCACGGAAGTTTCGCCGGCGGTAAAGAGGATGCCGTCAAAGTGGAGCTTTTCGTAGTCGGTAATCCAGAGTTCAATCTTCTCCTTGCCAGCCAGCGATTCGCCGGAGGCAGGAGTGAACTCAGCGGTGAAGCTGCTCTTCACCTCTTCATAGGCCATGTCGTAGCTGAAGCTGCCCAAGGTGCCGAGACCGGAAGAGTACACGTAGTTGCCCTTGGCATCGCGCACGTTGACAAGCTTGAGGAGCATCAGTCCGTAGTTCGTACCGGAGGTTACCATGTTCTCGGGCGTACGGAGCTTGCCCGTGAGGTCCACGGTGAGCACATTGCCGTTGACGGTGTAGGGGATGGTCTCGGAGTAGTACTCGCCTACTTCGCCTTCGGAGTTACCGAAGCCGAGGGTGAGCACCTGCGACTGGCTACCCTTCTCGGGCACCTGCAGATCGCCGTCGAAGGTGGCGGTAAGGATGCCTCGGGGGTCGCCCTTCACCCAATAGGAAAGGAACTTGTTGCCCTCATCGAGCAGTCCGCTGACGCTGACGAGCTTCACGGGGTTGCCGGCGCAGACGTAGCTTACTTCACACGTGCCGTCCTCGCCGTAGAGCACACTTTCGTTGGCGGCCATACGTACATTCTTGAGGCGGAAGGTGATGATGTCATTCTCCTGGAGCTTGCCGGCGTTGAGGAGTGCCATGAGGTCGTCGCCGCAGTTGAAGAAGACGGTGGAGCCGCTCAGGTTCGCGCTGATGCTCTGGCTGTAGTCGCCCACCACGATGTCCGCTCCCGAAATCTTCACATTCTGTGAGAAGTAGAAGAGCACCTGCGGGCTGCCTGCCGGACTGAGCATGGCACCAGCCTCGGGGCTGGTAGAGACGAGATTGAGCTTTACATCTTCCTCACTACTCATGGTGAGGATCCAGGAACCAGAGTTCATGACGAAGCTCTTGTAGAAATAGATTTCCTGTCCTTCAGTCACGCTGAGTTCGTAGTAGATGTGACCCTGGGAATCGTAATTGGTTTGGAAGTTCAGCTCCTGCGTGTGTTCCGCATCAGAATAGGGATAGAGGAAGTCGCCGCAGGTGGAGGTGCAGGTGAGCACCCCGCTTTGCGGAGCGGTGAACTTACCGCCGTTGGCGGTGAAGGTGGTGTAGTTGTAGGCCTTGCCGAGTTCCATATCGCCCCAGTCAACGGGTGCTGCGGCATGGGCCGCCACGGAACTGATACAAACCATCAACCAGCACACCACGGCTTTCAGGGCACGGTTCATGCCGCTGAGGTGAGTAGTTGAGTTGTGCATAGAGAAATAAATTAGGGATTAGTAGTTGCGGAAGGGAAGGCTCCGCCCAAGACTATAGGAGGCCATAGAAACTATAGATAGCTTAGAGAACTCAAAAAGCCTATAGCTACGGGCGGAGCCGCTGAAGTTTCAATCAAAGCAAAGTTTCAATCAGAGCTGTGCTTTCTGCACTTCCACGCCTTGGGCGGTCGTCACCTTCACCACGGCCACGCCCTTGTAGCCCGGGCAGCGGAGGGTGAGGGTGCCGCCGGCGGTGGTGGCGGTGCGGAGCAGGCGGCCATCGGCG
>SFQP01000194.1 GCA_004562975.1 bacterium | reverse complement strand
AGCCTTGATTTTCTTTTCATATCCGAGCCGCCGCCTAAGTTATGAAAAGTTAGTGCAAGGCGAGTGATATGAAAAGAAAAACCTAAACTTTCTTTTCATGTCCGAGCCGCCGCCCGAGTTATATAAAGTTAGTGCAAGGCGAGTGATATGAAAAGAAAAGCCTTGATTTTCTTTTCATGTCCGAGCCGCCGCCCGAGTTAGGTTCGTTCTTTGAATGTACTTCTTCCGTCATCGCTCCGGGCTTCAATTATCCGTTATTCATTGTTCATTAGAAAAGAAACCGTTACTTTTGCCGCGTTTTTAGAAACGGTAGCGTGGCTTGCCGCGTGTAACCGGCCATTTTGTTGTCTACAGGACAGCGGGAGGGCATCAAGTGTTACAGGAGGAAAGTCCGGGCAGCACAGGGTAATCTGCTTCTTAACGGGAAGTCGTCCGTAAGGGTGAATACGTACAGAAGAAAACAACCGCCCCACCATTTTCCTGTTCGTTTTTCCGTATGGAAACGTGGGGAGATGGTTTTTCGGGGTAAGGGTGAGAAGGTGAGGTAAGAGCTCACCGGCCGTGCGGTGACGTACGGGCCGTGTACATCAGATGCTGAAAGTTCATGTAAACCAACGTCGGAGGGCGACCCGTCCGAGCTTACACCGGTCTGCAAAGGCCGGCAAACACGTTGGAGGGTAGAACGATAGAGTGCAACGGTGACGTTGCACGCGGATAAATGGCAGGCGCGGCTTCTTGGTGTTAGGTCTGGCTGCGGTGTGGTATGAAACAGAGATACTTGCAGTGTTTCCCTTCATCCGCTCCCGTCTGGCCTTGACATGATGAAGCCTGACAGAACCCGGCTTATAGCGCGACCGTTTCTATTTTTATATTTCAGGCTGTGGTGCGGCATGGCGAGACGGAACTTCCGGCTTTGTCATTTGTCCGCCTTCCGCCCTGAAAGTCCAAACAGTTCTGGTGTGCCCTCTCGGCAGGACACACCTTTTTTCGTGCCTCTTGACTGAAGTGGCGAGTTGTGTTTACAAGTCCAGGCTTTGTTTGAACAAGTCGCCGAGTTGTAAAAAATAGTCCTGGACTTGTCAGGCGTATTACAGCCCTCAGCTTGCGCACGTATATATATACGTAATTTACCGTTCCGGAACATCGTTCAAACCTTCATAAAGGATTGTTTTGCATTGGTTTTCAGATATTTTGTACATGAACGATGGGAACGGAAGGCATTCATTGTACTTGTTGGACGGCTTTTCCCGTAAAAGGTTTTCCTCAATTTTGTCCCCATACAATGAATGAAGTAAAGCTCTAAATGTCATATCATAATACTTTGAATATCATAAGAAAAAGAAAGTAATATGAATGTTTGAACGATTTTTTCAAGGTTGAAAATACGTATATATGAAGGTGTATTGTACCCGAAAAAATAACTTTCACCACATTGGCCGCTTGTGTCGGCGGTCAGTGTGGTGAAAGGTTGAGGGTGAAGGAATGAAGGATTTATTCCCATCCCAGCGCACTGGCACCCAGTACGGCGGCCTCGCTGCCGTTGAGCGAAGAGATGAGCAATTTGGCCTTGCCCTTGTAGAGTGACAGGCAGTTTTCTTCGTATGCCTTGCGCAAGGGGTTCATCAGGTAGTCGCCGGCCTTGGTAAGTCCTCCGAAGAAGACGAAGGCTTCGGGAGAGTTGAAGGTGGCGAAGTCGGCACAGGCGGTGCCTAATACCTTACCGGTAAATTCAAAGATTTCCAGTGCGATGGCATCGCCCTTTTCGGCTGCCTGGAATACGTCGAACGAGGTGATTTTTTCAGCGGGCAGTTCGCGCAGCAAGCTCGGTTCGTTGCGAGTTTCGAGCAGTTCGCGTGCCGTTCGGGCAACACCGGTGGCCGAGGTGTAGGTTTCCAAGCATCCTTTGCGTCCGCATCCGCAGGTGCGTCCGTGGCCGCTATGGTCAATGATGAGGTGGCCAAGTTCACCGGCAAAACCGTCGCTGCCGTACACCACCTTGCCGTCGCACACAATGCCCGAGCCGACACCGGTGCCGAGGGTGATCATGATGAAGTTCTTCATGCCTCGTGCCACGCCGTAGGTCATTTCGCCCATGGCGGCGGCGTTGGCATCGTTGGTGATGCGGCAGGGTATGCCCAGTGCATCCTCGAACATCTGGGCGCAGGGAACCGTACCCCTCCAGACCAAGTTGGCGGCTTGTTCGATGTTGCCGGTATAATAATTGGCATTGGGCGCACCGATACCCATTGCACGTATGTTTTCGATGCCGCCCACCACGTCGAGTGCCGGTTGCAGGGCTTCGACAGATGCCTTCACATAG
>SFQP01000193.1 GCA_004562975.1 bacterium | reverse complement strand
TCTGTGGACCAGGAGGGAGTCGAACCCTCGTCCAAACGAGGAAGCAATATGCTTTCTACACGCTTATCACTGCTTAGGTTTTCGTGCGCAAGCAAGACCGGTGCCACCAACTTGCGCCTTATCCTCTAATAACTTCATCCTGGTTGCGAGGCCAACCGGAACTATCTCCGATTTCTCTGCACCACCTGTTCAAGACGCTTCGGAGCGATTAGCTCTTGGGTGATGTCTCGTTCCCGCACCTTGTGCAGGAATAAAGCCAATCTACTATACTTCGATTAAGCAGCGAGAGCAAACTTGTTTTCGCCAGTTAAATTGTTGAAAGCCGAGATTAAAGTGCCCACTTTCAGGCGCACTGCGTGCTTACATACCACTCCGACCCGCTGTCAGCAGGATTTTCATTTTTTCTGCCGAGCCGCCGCCTATTTTATGGAAAGATAGTGCAAGGCGAGCGCAGAAAAAAGAAAAACCGCAGGATTTTCATTTTTCTGCCGAGCCGCCGCCTATTTTATGGAAAGATAGTACAAGGCGAGCGCAAAGGAAAGGAAATGCCGGATATTTTCTGCTTGTTCTGGAAAAATGTGTAGGAGGACTGTATGGATCATTCAAATTTGGTCCACCCGTTAAAAACCGACGAAATCCGCCGACTTGCCTAAGCACAAGTAACGACGGATTTCGTTTGGTTCACTTCACGCCCGGAAGCGGGAGTGAAAAGATAGTGAAAGTATCGATACAGATGGATTATTCTTCGTCCATATCAGCCCAAATCTGATCGCTGAAGTTTTGCTTTCCGCTCAAAGAGTTTTTGGCATCCACAGATTCACTGCCATAGCCAACTGTGGGAGATTGGGCTATCAGCGTATCAAGGTGCATGGCGATGATATGAGCAGAAGGTTGTTGATAGTTCTTTTTCATGTCAAATAGATGCTATGCTGTTATTTCACAAAAAGTTTCTTACCGTTTTGGATAATGAGGCTACCCTTGGCCGGTTGGAACACACGGCGACCCTGCAAGTCATACATAGGAGCTTCGGGGTCAAGAGCCACAACGGTTTCAGCCAGCCCCGTCTGCGTGCTGCCAAAGTTCAGCTGCAATGCGCTTGCCGAGCCAGCCATGTTCAGGTATGCCTTGTTCATGGCCAGCGTGCTGCCCACCGAGGCAGGATAGAAGGCAATGCCCTCTGATGCTTTGGCCAAGATATAGATATCGTCGCCTGCAACGATAGTGTGTGCTGCTCCGGCCGTGTTTAGGAAGGCGTTTGATGTGAGCTCAGCCTTCGTTTCGTCCGCAGCAGGCACCATGCAGGCCGAGCTTACACCATTGCCCACCAGCAGCACGCCTTGGTTGGCGGGCAGGGCCGTTTCGGTGATGGCCTTGAGCGTCACGCAGTCCGTTCCTTGCTTGGCATAGTAAGCCGTCACATTCTCGGGGATGACAACGGGGAAGGGCGCACTGAATGTACCGATGGTAGATCCGTCTGCCAATCCCGTGATCTTGGTATCCGAAGCAGATACCGCAGCGAGATTCACGTTGTTGGGATAGGTGGCATCCTCGATGAGGAGGGCGGAGGAGTAGGTGTCATTGAAGAAGGGAACATTGGCTCTGTTGTAGCCGTTGCTCGTAAGGACGGTGTAGGCATATTCATCATCGTGTCCTGGTTTTGTGTTACGACGCCCTTTGAAAGTAACATAGCCGAACAAATCAGCCTGTGTGCCAGTTACTTTTGTTCCGACAACCATCTTGGCGATGGTGATGTGTGTCCAGCCGTCTGCTGTATATGCTACATTGTCCACGGTCTGGGTTTCAGAATAGCCATAGCTATCCACATAGCCCTTAGAACCATTGGCTCCAGCATCGTTTCCTTTCCAAACCAAGTACTTTCCTTCGTTGCAGACAAAGAGGAAAGAGTCGTCGGAGAGCTTGTGGCATACAAAGACGGTAGGCTCGTTGGTAGTGGAGAAGGTCACGCCGTCTTCTGCATACTTCATATACTGTCTTACGCCGGCCTTGCTCACACCTACAAAGGTATAAGCCTTGCCGTCTTCGGGCAGTTGGATGTTAACCTTCTCACTCTTGAAGTTCGTAACCAATTCGTCTACTTGGTTACGCATCTCAGCAGTGAGCGTACTTGCGTCGTAGCTGTTATAAGCTTCGAGAGCTGTGCGTACCAAAGCCGTTGCTGTGGGATAGCCCACGCCCTTGTGTTCGAGTGCGCGGTTCACCTTCTTCAAGGCTTCTTCGTTGAGACCAACTTCAGAAACGCTGTAGGCGTTGCCTGTAGCCGTGGCAATGTCGATGGGCATGTACACCATGCAGAAGCCGTTTGGTTCTTCCTCGAAGAACCCTTCGTCCAACCCGTGGCGAACTCAGCCGGCGTATAGGGGGTGTTGGCATCCACCTCCTTATAATAGATGGACACGTTGTTGCGGCCCGAGCCGGCAGGAACAGACTGAAGCATGATGTCCTTCAGTTCGCCCGAAGCATTCTTCTTCACATTCTTCAGCAACAGCACTTCGCCGTTGGTGCCAGAATCCGCCGTGGTCAAGCCACCGGTCACGTCGTTGCTCGAAGCCACATTGCCCCAGGAGCCTTCCGTCTTATCCTCATTGCTGAAAGTGAAGATGTTGAAGTAACGTCCGGAACCCTTACGGCTGCTCAGCAACACTCTGCCGTCGGGCAGTTCTTCGCACTTCGGCTCATCGCCACTTGGTGCCGGGCGGTCAGTAATCGTGCCGAGAATATGCCATGTGTCGCCAAAGTCATCGGAGTAAATCACGCGGTTTCCTCCGTTTTTTGTCCACATGGCACAGTAGAGGCGGTAGTAGTCTCCCTTCTTCACGAGGCGGCTTTGGGCAATCTTACCCGAGCCAATGAAGAGCGACTGCACGGTCACGTTGTTGCTTTCGTCCACAAAGAGCGGATAGATGCTCTCCGTCACCTCTACAGGTGCGGTAAATTCCCACTGCTGGGTAGCTGTGTTGAACTTGCCCTTCACGCGTGCCACGCGGTTGGGGTCGCTGGTAGAGAGGTCGGTGGTGTAGTTGCCATCCCAGCAGACAGTCTTTCCGCACACCATGAAGATGACCACTTCGTTCTTTTCGGCATCGGCCACCACGGCGGCATCGCCGAAGCCCGTGTTCCATGCCTTGGGGTCACCCACGCCGTCGGCGAGAATCTTTTCTGCACTCCATGTCTGTCCGTTGTCCTTCGAAATGCGGTACATCACGTCCACTTCGCCGTAACCGATATCAGATCCACAGGGACGGTGATCGTAGAAGGCCAGCAAGTCGCCGTTGGGAGCTTTGGCAATGGCCGGGATGCGGTAAGGATTGCCGGTAGCACTGGGACTGTAAGCCAGATATTGAGCCTCGTTGTCGGTGTCAACGCTCAGTTTGGCCACTACCGTGCTGCCGCCCGTTTGGGGAGTAAAGTTGGTGAGGGCATCCTGCGTAGTGCCGTCCACCACGAAGCCATCGAACTTATAGCCTCGGTACATCACAAACGAGGCGGTGAAGTTCTGGTTGATATTGGCAAAATAGGTCTTGGCGGCCACAGCACTGTTAACTGCTACGGTCGAGGTGCTGCCACCCATGGTGAACTGCATATTGGCCACCTTGGTGTTGAGCGCATAAGGTTGCGTTCCGGTGAGTTCCACGCTGTAGGTCATGGACTCTCTCTCGGTGCGCACGGGCATCCAGTGGGTGCCGTTGTCGCTGCTGGAGTAGAATTTGATTTGATTGCCTGCTCCGCCGTAGGAGTTCAGTCCAAATCCAGATGAACCAGCCAGTGTGATGGCATAGCCAGGTTTTCCGGCTGTAAGATAGTCTACCACCTGCCATGTAGAGGCATTAGCTACTGCTCCCATACTCACAGTTGTACCATCTCCAGGAGTGGCGCTTGCTGCCGTCAATGCCAGAGTCTCTCCAGCTGCGCGGTTGTAGAGTTTAAAGCTGGAAGCATCGCCCACCAAGCACCAAAGGCTGGCTTCGCTGTAGTCACCGGTGGCCGTCTTCACGTTGGTGCCATCGTAAACCAAAGTGTAGTTTGTAGAATTGGCAAAGATAAAGCGTACCCATTTCTCTCCATAATTTTGACTGAAGAGGTCGGGAGAGAATTTGGCGGTATAGTTACGGGTGGCATTGCTGGAGAAGTCCACGGACATCGTAGCATCCGGCTCAAGCACCTTTGTGCCATTTTCGTCATAGAGGCCGAGGTAAGTCCAAGTGCCGTCTGGCGTGTAATTGATGCTGAGATTGTTGTCAGTGATTTCGTTCCCCGACTTGACGTATCCAGCAGGCAGCGACTTCGTTTCTCCGTTCCAAGTCACGCTGGCCTGCACGCCTGACACGTTCGTGCCCACTTGCAGAATGTTGAGCTGCTCGGAGGTGGAGATAAATGCGTAGTCGGAACACCAGCTTCCATCCGTCAGGGCATAGGTGCCGGTGCTCTGGTTCCAGCTTCCATTGCCCTTGTTTATAACCATGTAGCGGCTGTCACCTACGGAGTAAATGGCCGTAGATGTGGCATGTTTAGCATCACCCTTTCGGATATCAAAGCTATAGGCATCATCCTGCACACCTTTATGCTTCATGTATTTGCCCGTGGCCAGGTTCTTGAAATACCATTGGCCGTCGGTGGTGCTTGCTTCGCAAACCCACTTGTACT
>SFQP01000001.1 GCA_004562975.1 bacterium | reverse complement strand
TTCTAATTGCAACACTAAGATAAGTGAAAAATCTGACACGGCAAAATCCTGGGCAACTTTTTGTTGCTCAGGAACTTATAAATTAATTTAAATCAAAGTTTTGCGGAATTAAGGAATACAAAAGATCGGGAGCGGATGCAGCAGGCGAGACCCGGTTGAACCACCCAAGTCTCGCCTGTTGTATGTACTGACGACAGCAATCCGATTACAGGCTGTCGCCGAAGTCTTCACGGAACTTGGCCACGAGGTCTTCCTGCCAATGGCCAATCTCCTTCATGCGGCCAAAGAAGAAGCGCAGCACCTTGGGCTCTTCCACCCACTGCAGACCGCCAATAATGTCACGGTTGTCCCACATCCATTTTACACGGTCGGCACAGTACTTCACCTGGCTGAGGGTGAACACGCGACGAGGCATGGCCAGACGCTGGAGTTCCAGTTCGGCATAGCGTTCGGTGCCATCGGGCTCGCGCTGCTCGCTTACCGTACCACGCTCCATACCTCGGATACCGCCAGCAATGTAGAGCGCTGCACCCACAGCGGCTGCCGGGTACTGGTTGTGAGGCAAATTGGGTACTATCTCGGAGCAATTGAGATGGGCGCCCAGACCGCCTGCAGGCTTGATGACAGGCACACCATAGTCGTCCAGTTCCTTCACCAGATAGGCAATGAACTCAGGCCCGTGGCTGATATAGTCCATATCGAGGCTCTCATACAAGCCCTCCGTGATGCTCTCGATGGTGCGGACATCGATACCGCCATAAGTGAGGAAGCCCTCATAAAGAGGAATATACTCCATCATGCTCTTGATGAGCTCGCTGTTGTGGCTGGTGATAGCGCCACCGCGTGCAAATCCCAATTTGCGTGCAGAGAAATAGATGAGGTCCACCTTGTCGGCCAGCAGATGATAGATTTCCTTTGTGCTCATATACTTGCACTGAGCCTCACGTGTCTTCATGAAATAGACATTGTCCTGAAGCAGAGACGCATCCAGCACACTCAGCACTCCGTAATCGTGACAGATGTCGGCCACTGCCAGCATATTGGCCAACGAAACGGGCTGCCCGCCAATGAGATTGGTACCAGCCTCGATGCGCACATAAGCCACCTTCTCAGGGCCATATTCCTCGATAGTCTTCTTCAGCGCCTCCAAGTCGAAGTCACCCTTGAAGGGGTCGTCGCTCTGGGGAAGGAGTCCCTTCTTGTCCACCAGCTCGAGCACTTCACCGCCGCAACGTGTCACATGTGCCTTGGTGGTGGTGAAATGGAAATTCATGATAGCCACCATACCGGGCTTTACAAATGCCTCTGCCAGGATGTTCTCGCAGGCACGTCCCTGATGGGCGGGAAGCACGTGGTCGGTGCCAAACACCTCCTTGATAGCCACCTTGAAACGGTTGAATGTCTCACTGCCGGCATACGAATCGTCAGCAATGTGCATGGCCGCAGTCTGGCGGTCGGACATGGCATTGACACCGCTGTCGGTGAGCATATCCATATAGATGTCCTTGTTCTGGAGCAGGAAGGTGTTGTTACCGGCCTCCTGTATTTTCTTCAGACGCTCCTCCACAGGCAAGAGGGTGAGTTTCTGTACTACACGCACCTTGTGCATTTCCAAGGGCACCTGATTCTCTGATTGATAAAACTTAACCATTGTTCTTCTTTGTTTTTTATGATGTTATTTTGTGCTTGTTCAGGCATAAAACCTTTGTTTTGACGGCAAAGATATGGAAAATAAGAGAAGAAGCCATGAACAGGATTACGGAAATAACTACCAAAATCACTGATTGTACAAATATTCCAGAGATAATATTACCAAAATTACGCTTTGTCTACCATTTTTCATATCTTTGCATCCACAAACATTCCACAAAACGATGAAGATTATCCAGAATTTGGACGAATACAATGCCTACTTCCATCAGGAGACACTCCACCCCTCAGTGGCAGTGGGCGAACTGTCGAGAGCCGACCTTACGCTCTTTGAGCCCATTGATTTCAATATGTACTGCATCGTGCTCATGGACAGCGATTTCGGTGAACTAGTGCGCAATGGCAAGTGTATCCGCTACCGGGCGGGCACTATCTTCTCCCTGCGACCGGGACAAGTGGTGTCGATGAATCTCGACTATACCGCAAAGCCACAAGGGTGGATGCTGGCCTTCAAAGAAGACCTGCTCGAGAATTCCGGACTGGGCAGGGATTTCTACATGTTCAATTTCTTCTATCACGATGTATACGAGGCCTTGGAACTGTCCGAGCAGGAGCGCGGAATCATTCGCAACAGTTTCGCCAATATCTTTGCCGAACTCCATTCGCCCAAAGACTATCTCACCGGACACATGCTCCGCCTAGGCATCGGCCACCTGCTGAGCTACTGCAAACGGTTCTTCGAACGCCAGTTTACCATGCGCGCCAACAATACCGCCATGCTGCAGCACAAACTGGCAACGGTCATCGACAACTACCTGCTAAGCGGACTGCCCGAACAAGAGGGGCCGCCCAACGTGGCCTGGTGTGCACGCCAGTTCAACCTTTCGCCCAACTATTTCGGAGACATGGTGAAGCGTGAACTCAACATCACGGCCCAACACTTCATCCAGGACAAGATTATCCAGGCAGCCAAGGACCTGCTCGACCGCACGAACATGACCATCAACGAGATAGCCGAGCAGCTGGGATTTGCCTATCCCAACCACTTCACACGCATGTTCCGCAGCAAGACGGGCATGTCACCTATCGCCTACAGGAAGCGGCCTACCTGAACGATAAGGCCCATGCCAGAGAATCACCTGTTGACATCAAACAGAAGATAGGGGGCAAGACGCTGGATGTGCTCGTCGGAAAAGCCCTCTATTTGCTTCAATTCCAACACGCCAGACAGCAGGCCATGCTTCTTCCGATGCTCCACCAGAGCCTTGGCCTGATAAAAAG
This sequence comes from bacterium, assembly GCA_004562975.1. Next base: position 55,004 of record SFQP01000001.1, on the reverse strand, counting down.
AGAGATAGGGATGGCGCATGAGCTGGCGCACAGAAAGATGGTTCACATCCAGCTTCTTGAGAGGGACAGGGTGGAAAGAAAGCCATTCCAGCACCTCGTCGGGCAGCTGGCAGCTCTCCATCACCTGCTCCAGATGGGAATAGCCACCCAGCTTCTCACGATACTCCACTATCCTGCGTGCCCGCACAGAAGCAATGCCCGGAATGCGTTGCAGGAGCAAGGTGTCAGCCTCGTTGATGTCCACCCGCGTAGGTTCGGCAAATTTTTCCACCCTTCTCACCGTGTCGGTCATGACAGCTGTCACAGCAGTGGCAGGCTGCACGCTATCCGCAGAGACAGTCGAGGAAGAGGACGCCAGAGGCTGGGGATGCTGCGGAGCATCCTGTATGCGGGCAGAAGGTTTCAGGTATTGGTATCTGGCATCAATCCTCACCATCGGCCCCAGCCGTTCCCACAATTCCAGGGTCATTCCCGGCACACGTTGGAAATCCTCGGGCGTGTGATAACGTCCGTGCTTGGCACGATACCTGTAGATAGCCTGCACCTGCCAGGGAGCCAGCCCCAGCCTGAGCAGTTGGGCACTGTCGGCCGTATTGGGGTCGAAAGGGAAAGTCTCTACAGGCTCCGTCTCCACCGCATAGGTGTACCGTTTCTCTGGCGCATGTTTCACGGTGCGGCCTTCCTGCCCTGCCACTGTAGCCGTACCGGCCTCATCCGTATGGTACGACTGGCACAGGAACAGCCCGAACATAATGCCTATCAGCACCACCTCCAGAACTATCATAGCCCTGTATTGGCTGTTGGAAAAGGAAGGCCACCTGCGCATCACAGAAAGAGTTCGTTGACGAAGATGGCAGCGATGGCCACAGGCACCACATACCGCGTGAGGAAGATGTAAAGCCCAAAGAGGCGGAAGGTGAGGCTACCGTTGTTGGTAATCTCGTTGCGCACAATGCGGCGGTCGAGATAGTAGCCCACAAACAGGCTGATGACGATACCACCCAAGGGGAGCAACACCTTGGACGCGAGAAAATCGAACAGGTCGAAGAAGGTGAGGCCGAAAAGCGTGTAGCCAGACAGTACACCGAATGAAAGGGTGCAAAGCACGCCCAACGTCATACAGGAGACCGAAACCAGGCCCGAGGCCCGTCCTCTGGGCAGATGAAAACGTTCCAGCAGATAGGCCGTCACCGACTCGTGGAGCGAGATGGAACTGGTGAGGGCCGCCAAGAGCAACAGCATGTAGAACAGCACCGTGAACACATAGCCGATGACAGGCACATTGTGGAAAGCCATTTCAAACACGTTGGGGAGGGTGATGAAAACCAGGCCCGGCCCCACATCGGCCTCCACACCATCCACACTAAATACAGCCGGGAAGATAATGAATCCGCTCAATACCGCCACTATCGTGTCAATGACACTCACATTGAGAGCCGTCTTCACCAGGTTGGTGTCGGGGCCGAAATAGGAGGCATAGGTGCACAGGCACCCCATGGCCAGACTGAGCGAGAAGAAGGCCTGTCCCATGGCGCTGAGCACCACCGTAGGCGTCACCTTGGCGAAATCGGGTTTCAGGAGGAAGGTGAGACTCTCGGACGTGCCAGGCATACTGAACGAGCACACCATCAGCACACAGATGATAAGCAACAGCATGGGCATCATCACCTTGGAGAATCGTTCTATGCCGCTCTGCACACCCCGTGCTATCACCAGATGCGTCATCAGCATGAAAACCACCGCACAGAGCAACGGCTGCCAGGGAGATGACACAAACTGGCTGAACACCTGCGTATAGTCCTGAGGACCCGACAGACGGAATGCCAATGCCTGGACCAGATAATAGAGCGTCCAGCCGGCAATCACTATATAATAGGATAATATCATGAATGCCACAAACACTCCATTCACGCCCTGTATGCGCCACCACTTGCCAGGTGCCAGCTGCTGATAGGCAGAAATCGTATTGGCGTGCGTGTGGCGGCCAATCACAAACTCGCCCAGCATCACGGGCAGGCCCACAAGGGCCACACACAACAGGTAGATGAGGATGAAGGCCGCACCACCATTGTTTCCCACTTCTGTCGGGAAACGCCACACATTGCCCAGGCCCACTGCGCTGCCCGCAGCAGCCATCACCACACCCAGTTTGCTTCCAAAATTCTTGCGTTCGTCCATATAGCCTTCCCCTCCCCTAGCTAGCCAATTCATTCAGGAACACTACGCCCACACCGATAGGCGCCACCCAACGGATAAGGAAAAGCAGCAGGCGCAAGCTGCGCACCCGAACAGTACCCCTGTTGGTAAGTTCGTTCACCACCAGTTTGCGGTCGAGATACCATTCCACAAACATCGTGAGAAGAATGCCTCCCAAGGGCATGATGAACTTGGCCGTGAGGAAATCGAACAGGGCAAAGAAGCCCATACCCATCACCTTGACCTCGCTCCACACGCCAAACGACAAGCTGCATGCCGTACCCAGCACCACACATATCAGGGTGACGATGGTGGCTGCCGTGCGACGGCTCAGCCGATAGTTCTCCCGGAAGAAAGCGGTGGCTATCTCATGCATGGAGATGGTACTGGTGAGGGCCGCCAATAACAGCAACACATAGAAGAACACCGAGAACAGATAGCCCAGGAAGGGCACATCGCCAAAAGCCAAATTGAACACATTGGGGAGCGTGATGTAGACCAGACCCGGACCAGCATCCACCTGTACCCCCTGTACGGAAAAAACGGCCGGGAATATGATGAATCCGCTGAAAATGGCCACCAGCGAGTCGATGACACACACGCTGAAGGCCGAGTTGACCAGCCGGGTGTCTTCCTTAAAATAGGATGCGTAGGTAGCCAGACAACCAATACCCACACTCAAAGAGAAGAAGGCCTGCCCCATGGCACTGAGCACCACCTTCGTAGTGACCTTGCTGAAATCAGGCTTGAGCAGGAAGGTGAGACCGTCCCTGGCCCCTGGCATAGTCAACGAGCAGCATGCCAGCACCACAATGATTACCAACAGCATGGGCATCATGGCCTTGGAAAACCTTTCTATGCCCGACTCCACGCCCCTGGATACAATCACATGCGTGAGCAGAAGAAAAACGTACTGAAAGATGAGGGGTTTCCATGGATTGCTGACAAAATTATTGAACACGGCTGCAAAATCCTGGGGACCCATCAGGCGCAACCCGATGGAGTCGACCGTGTAGTGAAGTGTCCATCCCGCTACCACTGAGTAGAACGACAGCACCAATATGCCTGCCACCACACCCATGAAGCCCGCCACAATCCAGGGCTTTCCGGGAGCCAGCGTACGATAGGCTCCCACCGTATTGGCCCTGCTGCTGCGCCCAATCACAAACTCGGCCACCATCACAGGCATGGCCAGCAGGAACACAAAGGCCAGATACACCAGAATGAAGGCCGCACCTCCATTGCTGCCCACCTCTGTGGGGAAGCGCCAGATATTGCCCAGCCCCACGGCACTGCCCGCCGATGCGAGAATCACGCCCAGCCGACTCCCAAAATTACCTCTTCCAGATGATTGTTTCATATTTTTCTCCAAATTATGTACAAAATTATAAATATTCTGTGTATTTTTGCATAAAATTGGAAAGTAAAATGCAGAAAGACGTAACAATTCGACTAAAAGAGCATCCGCTGAGTATCACAATCGTGTGTTTAATCATCATTCTTTCGCTGATGAAGGTGCCTGAAATAGAAATGGCAGAAGAAGTGCCTCTGGCCGACAAATGGGCCCACATGGTGATGTATGGCACGCTGAGCATCACCGTATGGGCAGAGCATGTAAGGCACCATAGGAATAAGGCCTCATACACATTCCTGCTGGTGTGGTCGCTCATCGTACCCATCCTCATCGGAGGTGCCATGGAACTGGCACAGGCCTATCTGACCACCGTCCGCAGCGGTGACTGGATAGATTTCCTCGCCAACAGCATTGGTGCAGGCATCGCCTACCTGCTGGGGGCTGTGCTTCTGAAAACGGCGTTCAGGAAATGAAATGATTCAAAAACGCCTAACTCTCCTGAACATCCGTGCGCCACAGGATATAGGGATTTTTGCGCAGATGGGAATTGTAGTATTTGCGGTCGCCCGTCACCTCACGCCCCAGGAAGGCAGGTCTGTCAAACGGCTCATCCTCTGACTGCAATTCCACTTCTGCAATCAGCAGGCCCTCGTTTTCGCCAAAAAACTCATCCACCTCGAACACATGGCCCGCATGGCGCACCAGATAGCGGTTCTTGTCGATGATGCCCGGCTCGCAAATGCGCATCAGGTCCTGCGCATCGGAAAGCGCAATCTCCGTTTCGAACTCATAGCGGGAAAGGCCGGCTTTACCTGACGGTCCCTTGATGGTGAGATAGCCCCTGTCATCGCGAATGCGTACCCTTACCGTGCGTCCGCCCGACGAACTGATGTAGCCCTGCTGGATGTGCGTACAGTTATAAGCCTGGTCGCGGAACTCACCCGCGACCAGGAATTTCCTTTCAATCTCCAGATGCATGGTCCACTACAGTCCGGCCAGTGAATAGGCGGCCAAGGCCAACACCATCAAAAGAATCAAGGCGCCTCCTACATAGAAGGCCACGCGACGGCCCTGACTGGCCTCGCGGGCAGCACGGGCCTCAGCCCTCCTTGCCCTCTTTATACTTTTATTGCTCATAACTTGGATTGGTTATATATATATTAATTATTGTATATAAGGAATTCTTCGCTCAATCATGTGTCCTGTTGTCCAAACTCCATCAGGTAGGCCTTGATGAAGGCATCAATCTTGCCGTCCATCACACCGCCCACGTCGCTGGTCTGGTAGTTCGTACGGTGGTCCTTCACACGGCGGTCATCAAACACATAGCTCCTTATCTGGCTGCCCCACTCAATCTTCTTCTTGCCGGCCTCCACCTTGGCCTGCTCGGCCATGCGGTGCTGCAGTTCCTTGTCGTAGAGCATAGAGCGGAGGATGCGCATGGCATTCTCCTTGTTCTTGGGCTGGTCGCGCGTCTCAGTGTTTTCAATGAGGATTTCCTCCTCCTCACCCGTATAGGGATCCTTGTACTGGTAGCGCAGGCGCACGCCCGACTCCACCTTGTTCACATTCTGTCCTCCTGCACCACTGGAGCGGAAGGTGTCCCACGAAATGCGGGCCGGCTCGATGTTCACCTCGATAGAGTCGTCCACCAGCGGGGTGACAAAGACAGACGCAAACGAGGTCATGCGCTTGCCCTGTGCGTTGTAAGGACTCACGCGCACCAACCGGTGCACCCCGTTCTCGCTCTTCAGGTAGCCATAGGCATATTCGCCCTGGATTTCCAGTGTACACGTCTTTATGCCCGCATCATCGCCGTCCTGCACATTGCTCACCACACACTTGTAGCCGTTGTTCTCGGCCCAGCGCATATACATGCGCATCAGCATCTGTGCCCAGTCCTGGGCTTCAGTGCCGCCTGCACCCGAGTTGATCTTCAGCACTGCATCCATGGGGTCTTCCTCCCTGCGCAGCATGTTCTTCAGTTCCAGGTCCTCCACAGCAGCCAGTGTACGCGCATACAGTTCGTCCACCTCCTGCTCGGTGACCAGTTCCTCCTTGTAGAAATCGAAAGCCGTTTCTAGCTCACCAGCCAGAGTCTGCACCTTTTCGTAGCCCTTGATCCATTTCTCCAGGCCCTTCACCAGCTTCATCTGCGCCTCGGCACGCTTGGCATCGTCCCAAAAGCCAGGGTCCTGCGTGCGGATTTGCTCCTCTTCATACTGCATTTTCTTTCCTTCGATGTCCAGGTATCTGCACAGCGATTCCGTTCGTTCCTTTACTTCCTTGAGTTGTTCAATTGTTATCATTCCTCGTACATCTTTTCTATCTGTGCTGCGTAATTTTGGTAGAGCACAGGTCTTTTTACTTTCAATGTATCTGTCAATTCTCCTTTTTCCATGGAAAGCGCTTCGGGCAGCAGCGTAATCTTCTTCACCTGTTCATAGTGGGCAAACTCCTGCTGGAGGGTATCGATGCGGTACATCATGAACTTGTTCACCTCCGGGTTTTCACACAGCTCCCTACGGCTGGCAAAGTGAATCCCATGCTTGGCAAAGAAGTCCTCCAGCAGCTGATAATCGGGAATGACCAGGGCCGACACGAACTTGCGTCTGTCTGCCACCACCACTATCTGGTCGATAAAGCGGTCCACCACCAGTTTGCTCTCCAGCATCTGAGGAGCTATGTACTTGCCATTGCTGGTCTTGAACAGGTCCTTGATACGGTCGGTGAGATAGAGCTCCCCGTCCTTCATGTAGCCCGCGTCACCCGTATGGAACCAGCCGTCAGCGTCAATGGACAAAGCCGTCACCTCGGCCTTTCGGTAATACCCCTTGGTGATAGTGTCGCCACGGAGCAGGATTTCATTGTTTTCACCGAAGGAAAGCTCCACACCGTCCAGCAAGCGGCCCACCGACCCCACGGAAATGCGCTGGTTCCAGCGGTCGCACGACACGGTGGCCGTACTCTCCGTCAGGCCATAGCCCACAATCATCATCAGGCCCGCCGAGTGGATAAACTCCTCTACCACAGGACTCACCGCCGCACCGGCAGTGGGAAAGAAGTTGTGGTTCTCCAGTCCCAGGTTCTTGAGCAAGAGTGAGATGACCGTACGTTCATAAAAGAGGTAACGCATTTTCAGTGTCACGGGCGGCACCAGCCCCCGCATCCGGTAATCCACATTGTACGCCTTCCCTATACGGAGGGCGTCCTGCAACAGCATCCGCTGCACGGGACTGCTCTGTGCCATCTTGTTCTGCACAGCCGCATACACCTTTTCCCAGAATCTGGGCACGGCACACATGCAGGTAGGGTGCACCTCGGTCATGCTTTGCAGAATGTCGGCAGGATTCCTGTTGATTGCCAGCGTGCAGCCCGTGGCCAGGCAGAGATAGGACCATGCCCGCTCAAAGATATGGGTGAAAGGCAGGAAATCCATCACCACATCCTTCTCGCTCAGGTTGATGGCATGCTCGTGGGCTGCTATTCCGCTCCTGTACATGCGGTGGGTAATCATCACACCCTTGCTCAGGCCCGTAGTGCCACTGGTGTAAAGCACGTTTGCCAGTTCATCAATGTCGTACTGGGCACTGCGCCGTGCCACCTCCTCGGCATACGGCTGTCCCTCGCCCATCTTCAGGAACTCCTCAAACGAGAGGCTCATCTGGTCCTGGCTGTCCTTCTTCACCGAAGGGTCGAAGATGACAAGCCGCACCACATTGGGCGAGAGGCGCAGCACACGGTAGGCCGTGTCGTACTGGTACTGCTCGCCCACAAAGATGAAACGTATGTTGGCATCGCTTACCACATACTGTACCTGCCTCTCGCTGCTGGTTGCATAAAGCGGGATGGTGACAGCCCGGATTCCGTAGGCGCCAAAGTCCACAAACAGACACTGGGGCATGTTCTGCGAGAAGACGGCCACATTCTCCTGGATGCCTACGCCCAACGCCAGCAAAGCATTGCTGACGCAAGACACCGTGCGGGAGAACGCGTTCCATGAAATGGGTTTCCACACCTTCTCCGCATCATCGCGAAACAGCAAAGCGTTCCGCTCACCATAGATTGCCGCCTGAGTGTGTATCAGCACAGACAAAGGACTCTTACTCTGCATCGTTTTCCAGGTTTTTCACATACAAAGATAGGGCTTCTTGTGTTAAGAGCCAAATTTATTTGCGTTTTTCTAAAAAATAATCTACCTTTGCCCACCAAAATGCCGCAAAACAATGGATTTTACACATGCTACGCAAGAAATTGCCACGCTTCTGGCACGTCTGATTGAGATTCCGCGCACCAGCAGGCAGGAACAGGAAGCGTCTGACTTCCTCTTCCATGAGATGACCACCACCTATGGACTGGACACGCACCGCGACGGCTGTAACCTCTGGACCATCGCGCCCGACTACTCCCCGGCACGCCCCACCCTGCTGCTCAATGCACATATCGACACGGTGAAGCCTGCCGCCTCCTGGACATACAACCCCTACCGGGCCACCCTTTGCGAGGACAAGCTATACGGACTGGGCAGCAACGATGACGGTGCCAGCCTGCTCACGCTTCTGTTCGCCTTCCGCCACCTCCGCCACCAGCCCCGTGCCTATAATCTCATCTATCTGGCCTCTGCCGAAGAGGAGGTGAGCGGCAAGAACGGCATCGAGCATGCCCTTCCCCTACTGCCTCCCATCGATGTGGCACTGGTGGGCGAGCCCACGGGCATGCAGCCCGCCATCGCCGAGAAAGGGCTGATGGTGCTCGACGTAACTGCCCACGGAAAGGCCGGCCATGCAGCACGCAATGAAGGCGACAACGCCATCTACCATGCCATCGACGACATACAATGGTTCCGCACCTTCCAGTGGCCGCAGGTGTCACCCGTACTAGGAGCCGTGAAGATGAGCGTCACCATCGTGAATGCAGGCACACAGCACAATGTGGTGCCCGACACATGCACCTTCACCGTGGATGTGAGAAGCAACGAGTGCTACACCAACCGCCAGCTCTTCGACCTCATCTGTCAGCATGTAAAAAGCGAAGTGAAGCCCCGCTCGTTCCGCCTCAATTCGTCCAGCATTCCCCTGTCCCACCCGCTGGTCCGGCGGGCCGTCCAACTCCATCGCACTCCCTTCGGTTCGCCCACCCTCAGCGACCAGGCACTGATGTCCTTCCCCTCTATGAAAATGGGGCCGGGCAATAGTTCCCGCAGCCACACCGCCGACGAATACATCTGCCTGAGCGAAATTACCGAAGCGCTCCGTCTCTACACGGAAATGCTCAACGGTCTCCAGCTCGATTCTCTCTCCAACCCCTAATGCAAAGGGGCGCCCCACGCCTCCTTTACAACCGCATTGCCCAATACAGTGGGGGACATCCATGACCCCATCCCCGCACATCACATCGCAACGGTTCAGAACATCCAAGCCCCAAGAGGGGTGGCATAATTGAGTATGACAACATCATGCCACCCCTTTAGGTCTTCGTCCTGAACCCCAAACCATGAAAGGAGAGGGGTTCAGCATCGGTTCTACAGCATGCCCGTCACTCCACACGGATGCTGTCCATGGGATTGGTCGTGGCCACGCGCCAGCACTGGGCAGCCACTGTGAGAAGCACCACGCTGCTCACGGCAATGAAGGCCAACGGGAAGAGCCACCAGTAGATGGGCGTATGCTCGGCAAAACCTTCGAGCCACAGGGAGCCCATCCGATAGGCCACAGGAGCGGCAATCAGCATCGACACCACAAGCGGCCAGGCATAGCGGCCCATGAAGAGTGCCAGCACCTCGCCCACTGTGCTGCCCATCACCTTGCGGATGGCTACCTCACGGCGGCGATACTCCGTCTCGAACATCGTGAGGCAGAACACACCGATGAGCGTGATGAGGATGCAGAGCAGGGAACAGAGCTGTATCTGGCGGATGAAACCGTTTTCCTCCTCATAGGCGGTCTCCAGACACTTGTCGAAGAAATGGACATCGGGAACAGGACCCTCGGAGAAACGGGCCACTACCTCCTCCACCTGACGGCGCGTCTGCCGCATGTCCACACCCGGAGCCACGCGCACCGACATCTTCTTGCAGGCCGTCCATCCGGCATAGCGAGGACCGAACACCACGAAGGCCATAGGAGAATTGCTGTTTTCCATGCGGGTGGAGAAGATGCGCACATTCTTGCAGACACCCACTACGGGCAGGTCCCCGGACACAAGCAGCTGGTCCACCTTGACCCAAGGATAGGTCTGGATCATGGCTTCGTTGACGATATAGACATCGCCGTCCTGCTCGCGGAAGTCACGGCCTTCCACCACCTCTATGCCCCAGGTGCGCAAGAACTTCCAGTCCACGGGTATGGCGGTAAAGTTGCACTTCTGGTCCCGGGGGCCTCTGCCCCATCCCATGCACAGGTCACCTTCTCCGAGGAAATTCATTGAATAGGTCACAGAGGCCACACCGGGCAGTTTCTCCAGTTCCATGCGCAGCGAAGCGTGTTTCTCCACAGGCACCATGTCTGCCAGTTCAGCCACCAGGAGGCTGTCCTTGTCATAGCCGTAGGCGGAATGATAGATGTAGTGGCTCTGGCTGTAGATGATGCCAATGAAGGAAACCATCACCAGGGCCGCGCACAGTTGCAGGCCCACCAGCCATCCGCGCAACGTCCGTCCCTGCGGAGAGAGCCCTACACGCCCCCTCATGGCAGCGACAGGGGCAAACGAGGTGACATAGCGGGTACTGTAGGCTGTGGACAGGATGCCCACCACCACGGCCACACCCATCAGGACGGCCACAAGCAGCAAGTTGTCGGCCAGCTGGATGCTGCCCTTGAAAAGAGGAACCACCGACCCCACCTTGCTGAACAGATGAACAAGGAAGAAGGCCAGCAATGCAGCCGCGAGGCTCACGGCCACCCCCTCGGCCAACAGCTGGACGCGCAGCCGCCAGAGGCTCTCTCCCATCACCCTGCGCAGAATGACGGAGCGCACCCGCATGGGAGCCTGTGCCATGGAAAAGTTGGCATAGTTGAGCACGCACACCACGAACAGCAGTACCAGTGTGAACTCCAGCATATAGAGTGCCTTGCGGTTGCCCTTGTCCATCTCCGGGTCATGTCCGCTGAAATAGGTCTCATTCAGAGGGATTGCCTCGGCATGAAGTTTGGAGGCCTCATCCCTGTCCCCGTCCGAGAATTCCCTTCCGCCGGCAGAGGCCCAGAACTCATAGAAGCGCAACAGGCAATCATCCAGCAGGGTGGAAATCGACTCCACAGCCACATTTTCGCCCAGGCGGATGAAACAGTAGTAGTTCCAGTTGCCAATCTCGTACTGGTTCTCCGTTCCCATGCCCCTGTAGACGGCATTCTTGAGGATACAGTTGTCGGGAAAATCGCGGTACACCCCCTTCACCGTGACCGTGCGACGCTGTCCGCCGGAAAATGCCATCTCCTGGCCGGCCACGTCCTCGCGCCCATAATATTTCATGGCCAGCGAGGCCGGGATGACAATGCCTGTGTCGGAAGGCTCGAAGGTGAGAGTGCCATCCACGCGCTGTGCGCCGAAAACCTCCAGGGTATGTCCGTTTTCCGCATAACAGGGCACACTGATGACGCTTCCGTCCTTGTCAGCCATCATGCACCCGTCCATCCTCAGATAGGCCACTTTCTCCACCTGCGGCAGTTCCGCAAGGTATTCACAGATGGGGCGTGCCAGCGAGGGACACCATTTGCCCTCTCCGAACATGCCGCATACATCCACACGACACACACGTCGGTAGTCCGGGATTCCGTGGTTGTACTGCGCACTGTAGATTACCTGCGTGAGCATGATATAGCCTCCCGCCACAGCCAGCACGATGCCCATGAAATTGAGCAGGCTGGCCACCATGTGGCGTCGTAACAAGTATAATAATGTCTTCATATCCTTCATGTGATTAGGGTTCATTACAGGACGGTATTCTCCACCACCTCGCCGTCGAAGAGATTGATGATACGGTCGGCATAGGCCGCATCGTGCTGCGAATGGGTCACCATCACGATGGTGCTGCCCTCGGCATGCAGGCTGGAGAGCAGTTCCATCACCTCCAGGCCGTTCTTGGAATCGAGGTTACCCGTAGGCTCGTCGGCCAGAATGAGCCTGGGTTTGCCCACCACGGCACGGGCAATGGCCACACGCTGCTGCTGGCCGCCCGAGAGCTGCTGCGGGTAATGTCCTGCCCGCTGGCTCAGGTTCACCTTGCGCAGGATTTCCAGCACACGCTCGCGGCGTTCCTTCCTGCCGATGCCCAGATAGCGCAGCTGCAGGTCGATGTTCTCCTCCACCGTGAGTTCCTCGATGAGGTTGAAACTCTGGAACACGAAACCGATGCGCCCCTTGCGGAAACGCGTGCGGTCCTTCTCGCGCAGATGACCCACCTCCTCGCCATCAAGGAAATAGTTGCCGCCAGTGGGGTTGTCGAGCAGCCCCAGGATGCTGAGCAGTGTGGACTTGCCACAGCCGCTGGGTCCCATGATGGCCACAAATTCACCGTCCTTCACTTCAATGTTCACTCCGTTGAGTGCCGTGGTTTCCACCTCTTCCGTGCGGAATACCTTTGTCAAATTTTCAGTCCTTAGCATAATCGTTGGTTCTATATACATTAATTATTATATATTGCAGATGGAATGGGTGTCTCACCTGACCACCACTTTCTCGTTGTCGCCAAATGGCTCGTAGCCGCTGGTTATCACCTGTTCGTCCGGTTCCAGTCCGCTGAGCACCTCATAATACTGTGCGTTTTGGCGTCCGATGCTGATGGTGCGGCGGTAGGCCGTGTGGCCCTGCTTGTCGAACACGAAGATCCAGTTGCCGCCCGTGCTCTGGAAGAAGGTGCCGCGCGGCACCATGATGGCCGTCTCGGGCTTGCCCAGTTCCAGGTTGAGGTAGAAGGTCTGCCCGATGCGCAGATTGTCCGGGCGACCGTCCTGGAAGACCAGATCGGTGCGGAACTTGCCATCTCTCACCTCGGGGTATACCTTTCGCACACGCAGGGTGTAGGTGGTGTCGCCGCGCTCCAGTGTGGCCGTCAGCCCCGTACGCACACGGTCGATATAGTGCTCGTCAATATAGGCCTCCACCTTGAAGTCGCTCAGGTCGTTGATCTGCCCCACCTTGAAGCCGGCCGCAATGCTTTGCCCCAGTTCCACATTGAGCAGTCCCAGTTCGCCGTCGATGAGGGATCGCACCTCCAGCCGGTCCCGCCTTTCGCGCACCAGCAGCACATTGCGCCGCATGTTCTCCAGGTTGTCCTCCATCTGGTCCATCTGCACCGACCGGTAGATGCTGTCCTGCTGCAAGCGCTGTTGCACCAGCTCGTACTTCTGGCGTGCCAGTTCATAGTCCTCACGGCTCTGCAGATACTCCTCGCGGCTCATGAGCCGACTGGCATAGAGGCGTTCGCGCTGCTTCATGGCACGCTCCCTGCGCTGCATGTCAGTGGCCAGCGTTACCAGTTCGGTACGGTTGGACAGACGGTCCTGCTGCATGGCCACCTGGGTGTTGCGCAGCAGGTTCTGCTTCTCGGCCAGTTCGGCCTCGGCAGTGAGAATCTGCAGGTCGAGTTGGCTGTTCGACAAGCGCAGAATGACATCGCCCTTCTTCACCCTCGTGCCTTCCTCCACCACCTTCTCCCTGACGATGCCGCCCTCCTCGGGCGAGAGCTGCACCACCTGGATGGGCACCACCCGTCCGCTCACACGCACATAGTCGTAAAACTGGTCCTTCACCACGGTGCTCACCGTAATCATGTCCTTTTCCACTCTCACCGTGCTGGCATGGTTGCCCAGCACCAGCCACAGCAGCGACAGCAACACCAGGCCACCTGCCACTACATACGGCACATGTTTGGGGCGCAGCCCCTTCTTCTTTTCTATTCTTCTGTCCATAACGGCATACCTTTATAATAATTGAGAATTCTTGTCAGATAATAGTTCTGCAGGCGGCTCTGCAGCAGCTGGGCACGACTCTGCAGGAGCGTCACCGCCGCCGTCTGCACTTCGATGGCCGAGGCCAGCCCCTCTTCATACTTTTGCCGGGTGAGGCGCGAAGCCACACTGTCGGCCTCCACCCGTGCGGCGGTCTTCTGCAGTTCCTTGCAGCTGTTGCGCTGGTCCGTTGTGGTCTGCTCGATGAGCACACGCAAGTCGTCCTGCCGCTGTCCCAGTGTTTCCTGTGCACGCGCCACATTGTTGCGCTGCCGCCGCAGATTGGCCAGCAGGCCCAGGCGGTTGAAGACGGGGATGCTGAGCGTGGCATAGACGTGTTCGCCCCGGTTGTTGCGGAACTGACCGCCGAAGCCGGTGGTCCCCCTGGCACCAACCTGCCGATAGTAGCTGGTGGAGATACCCGCGCCCACCGACAGCGAAGGGAAAAAGGCCCCGCGGGCCGAACGGAGGCCCAGGCGTGCCACCTTCAGGCTGTACCCGGCCATCAGCACCGACGGGTTCCACCCACATGCCTGGGCATACAGTTCCCCGACCCGACAGACGGTGAGGGGCGACGTAGGCACAGCGGCAGTGTCGAGTTGCAGCGGCTCGTCCACGGGATAGTTCATCAGCGTCTTCAGCGCAAGCAGGGCATTGGAGAGCAGGCCCTCCTGCCGTGTCACCTCGCAGTCGTCCGATGAGTAGGAGGCACGGATCTGTGCCGTGTCGGCCTCGCTGCGGAGCCCCACCTCAGCCATGGCACGCGACTGCACCAGCAGTGCCATGCTCTCCTCGCGTTTCTGTCGGGCCAGCCGGAGCGCACCCGTCTGGTAAACGGCATCTACATACTGCTTGAGCACCTGCTGAGCCACCTGCTCCTGCTGGGCCAGTACCCCCTGGCGTCCCAGGAGCACCGAGACACGTGCGGCATGAAGATCATTGTAGCGCTGCAGGCCGTCAAACACGGGGATGGAAGCCGAAAGGCCGTAACTGTTGTAGAGCGTGCTCACGGTGGTGTAGGTATTGGTCTCGGGGTCGATGGCACGCCCGAAGTTCACCTGACCGCCCACACTTCCTCCCACCGAAGGCAGGAAAGCGCCTGCTGCCCGCATGCGTTCCGTTTCGTAGTCCGCTAGGGTGAGTTTGCTTGCACGCACGCTGCGGTTGTGCTCCACGGCATACTGCATGCACTGGTCGGCGGTCCACACGCGCTGTGCCGGGGCAGTGGCTACCAAAGAGGCCCACACCACAAATAGATTAAGTGTCCGTTTCATTGTCGTTTGTCCGTAGAATGATTGTTTTTGTACGGCAAAGTTACGCCTCCTCCTCTTCATCACCAAGAAAAAAACGGGTCGCAGACCTTCCCGCACAAAATAATTCTTCCATATTGTATGAAAATCATACACTCCCCCGTGCCGCTGTCCCGAATAATATGCGTAACTTTGCACCGCATACAAAAAACACAACGCCTATATGGACAAATACGGAAAACTACTGGCAGTAGACGACAATCCAGCCATCCTCACCGCCCTGAGGCTGTGTCTGGGAGGCGCATTCGAGGGTGTGGTCGCCCTCAGCGACCCGGCGAAGATACTGTCCGTCATGGAGCGGGAGAACATCAGCGTGGTGCTGCTCGACATGAATTTCACGCTCGGCATGAACACCGGGCACGACGGACTGCTGTGGCTACGCACCATCCGAAAGAAATTTCCCCACATACCCGTAGTGCTGCTCACTGCCTACGGCGACATCGGTCTGGCCGTAAAAGGGATGAAGGAGGGAGCGGCCGACTTTGTGACAAAACCGTGGGACAACAACAAGCTCCTCGGCATCCTGCGGGAGGCCGTCGAGCGTAGCCGCAAGGTAGCGCCCCTGGACGAGGTGACCATGGACTATGTGCACAAGGTGGTGGAGCGTTGCGACGGCAATATCAGCGAAGCCGCCAAACTGCTGGGCATCACACGGCAGACACTCTATGCAAAAATAAAAAGAACATGACCCTCACGCTCACACCCCTTCATCTAGGACTCCTGCTGGCCGCCGCCCTGGCTGCTGCAGGCTACCTCGCGCACCACCAGCGCAGGCTCAAGCGCCGCGCCCATCTGATGCGCGAAGCTATGCGCAACCACGATTTCACCTTCAGCCTCCCCATTGTGGGCTGGATGCCGGGCGAACGAGCCCTGCTGCGCACGCTCAACGAGCTGGGGCAGGACATACGCATACTGGTGGCCCGCAACGAGGTGGAATCCTGGCAGCGCCTCACGCGCGTGCTCACCCATGAAATAATGAATGCCACAGCCCCCATCTGCAGCATCAGCCAGGCTCTGCTGGAGAATCCGCCCGCAAAGGCCTCGGACTACGGGGAAGGCATCCTCACCATCCACGACATGTCGCACCACCTCTTCACCTTCGTGGAGAACTACCGCAAGCTCACACAGATGCAGCGACCCGTGCGCACAGCCGTGGACCTCAGCACCTTTGCAGCCAGGATGCAGGCCACCCATCCTTCCCTCACGTGGAAGACAGAGATTCCCCGGGCCACCATGGTGCACACCGACGAGCAGATGCTCACCCAGGTGGTGCTCAATCTGGTGAAGAACGCCGTGGAAGCCGGTGCCACCGCCGTCTGCCTCCAGTGGACCGGCAGTTCCCTGCTGGTGAGCAACAACGGCCGGAACATCCCCGCCGAGGTGGCCCGCAACATCTTCATCCCCTTCTTCACCACCAAATCCCAAGGCTCAGGCATCGGCCTTCCCCTCTCGCGCCAGCTCATGATCCACCAAGGCGGCGACCTCACCCTCCTGGACACTCCCGTGGCAGGCTACCACGTCGGCTTCTGCATATCGTTTGGGGAACAGGGGGAGTGAGGGGGTCTGCGCTTCCGGCCGCCAGACAATGCCCATGCCGAGCGCATAAATTAATTGGGGACATTGAAGTGTTTCCAATGTCCCCAATTGTGCTATAGGATGTGCCGGTTATTCTTTCTTACACAGTGTGTAGTTGAAGTTTGTGTTAATGAGTTTCCACGTCAGGTGGTAGGGGTCGTCATAGCCTTCCTTGTTGAAGAAGTCAAGAGGTACGATACCAAGCCGGTAGATTTTTTCCTCTTCGCTGTAGTTATTGTCAAGAATGCTATTGAGAGCACTGCACATATAAGGATTGAGGTCTTCGTTCCATGCATAGTCCCATGGAGTGCGGGCAGCAATGATTTTACATGAAATGGTGTTATATACGATATACAGGCGGTCCTTGTTCACAGATTCACATGCGCTCTTGAAGGCTGATTCTATGGAGTCACTCTTCTCCTTTGTATCATGTTCATTAAGTACTTTAAAGTAGAGGTCCTCGATATATATATTCTCGCCGTCTGGGTTAGTATATGAAGCTGTACCATTCTCCGGCCATCCGTTTTCCAGGTCTACACCATACGCATCGTTGGAATTGTTCTTGAAACGACGCAGCAGAACGATTTTTCCTCTGAGGTTCTCCAACTTTTCAGTGTTCTTTCCCGTATACAGGCGTTTCTTGAGGACATCATTCTTGCTGGCAAAATCCTTGAACTTCTCGGCCAGCTTACTTCCTCTCTCCTGTTTCACAGACATCAGGATGGTTTCCTTCTCGTGCTCCTTCAGGAAACGCTCCATCTGGTCTACGACATCCGAGAACGGGAGGTCCAGATTGTCATCCCCATGACAAAGTCCCAGGTCATCGTTCAGACGTATGTCAAGGAAGCGTATGCCACAACACAACTGCGTGTAGACATCAAAATTCTGGCAACGGGAGAAACCCGGGCTTGCTTTATATGTGCCGGTGTCATGAGTGCCGGGAATCGTGAGTTCGCGATAGTTCGTACTGCCGGGAATATACGACATCCAGTTGGCTACGGGATCATCATGATACGGCTCGAACACGAGCACTGTGGGCGCGCTTACATCTGTATTCGCCACATACACCTCATCTCCCTTGCAGCAATCGATATAGCAGCCTTCTTTAAGGCCCAGATACAGAATAGGGTCTGTGCCCGAATCATCACGCATTATCTTGAAACCAATGGATTGGCCGGACACGTTAGCCACACGATACCTTCCACATCCGTCCAGCCTGAAATTGTCGCTTGCACGATTACTCTGGCCATCCTTATGGCCCTTGGCACATTCAACAAAGATAGACCCAGAAGCATAATTGCCGCCATCGATGGCTTTACAGGTGACCGTAAACCCACCTGATGCACCCTCCGGGTCAGAGATGTACAGATTGTCTAACGGTCTGCTAAGTGTAATGCTTCCGTCGCGCAGGTTCTGGAAAATCACATCATCATCTGCTTTAGGAACATCCTGCCATACATCAAACTCTGCCCCCTTGTCGGTACAGGTCCATAAATAGAATTGCTTGTCAACAAGTCCTTTTGTTGAGAAATTGTCACTTGAACGATGCGTCTGGAGGTGCTTATGATCCTTCTCGCTCTTGATGCTCACCGATTCGTTTGAAGCCCCATAAACAGGGGCATCCGGATTTACATCGTCATCATCGTCTGAGCAGGAACTCATCGCGAACGGTACCGTGGCCAACAAACAACACATCAGGCAGAACTGCCATAATGGGCCAAACACTTTTTCAACATTTTTTTTCATAATTCCTTGAGTTAAATTAATGGTTATAGATAAGTTTGAACAATATATAAATGTCAGCGGTGAAAGCAGGGCCAATTGCGGCAACCGGCCCGATGCCCTGCCGTGAACACGCCGTGCGGCCGGAGCGCCTTGTCAGTCGAAGGCCGGAGCATCACTGCCACTGTCGCTGCCGCCGGAGGACTCGCCGCCCGTGTCGCCGCCCGAACCGGTGTCACCACCACCCGTACCCGTATTGTCGTCTTCCGTACCGCCGGTGGTGCCGCCTTCGTCGGGCGTTTCGCCGTCCGTGCCGGGAAGGGGCTGCGAGGAAGTGGCCTTGCGGCTCATGGCGTTGCGCATGTACTGTGTGATTTCTGTGTTCACGTAGTTGATGAAGGAGGCATAGTCGGCTACGCTTTCGAGGATAGCCAGGGCATCAATGACCTCCACAAGGTCGTCGTAGGCATCGTCGGTGGCAAAGCGGGCGGTTCTGAGGGCACCCAGCACCTGCCCGCTACGGTCTTCGGTGCGCTGCAGCAGCATGTCGTTCACGCGTTCGTTGGTCTGCTTGAGGTTCTCCACCAGACGGGTCAGCCCCAGCGTCTCCACGTGCGTGGCAAGGGGTCCTTGCAGGTCGGCCACAAGGTTCAGGAGCAGTCCCGTCTCCTGCTGCAGGTTGCTCTTGGTGTCGATGTTGTAGTCCTTGATGCTCTGCCATAGGTACTTGGCGGCCTCGGCCTCCTCCTGCATGGGTATGTCGAGGAAACTCTTCACCATGGCGCGGAACTTGGCGTAGAGCGTGTCGCGGTCCTGATCGGCCTGCTTGATTTCGTCGCTCTTGAAATTCTTGCGGCTCAACGTGAGGCATTCGTCCTCCTTGGCCACAGCCGTTTCGAGGATACCCACCAGCTTGGCAGCCTTGTTCATCACTTTGGCGTCGCCCTTGGCTCTGTCGAGCACACTTTTCACGAAGAGGAAATGAACGCCGTTTCTCATACTCTTGAGATAAACAGATTTGAAATGTCTCATGACGATTAGGATTTTTATGTTAGTCTGTTGTCGCCAAGCGGAGTTTCCGCAAGACCGAGGTTGGTGAAACCGAATGCGAAGTTAAGGAAAATTTTCCAATATAAAGCCATTCTTGGACAAAGATTCGGGCAAAAGGTACAAAAAACCGTGCATCTGGCGTGCGGCAGGCCAAAAATTAATGATATGACAAGTTTCTGAGCAGATTCATCTTTGCAAAATTTTTGCAAGACGTTTCCAGAGCGGAATCATGCCTGCAAAATTTTTGCAAGACGTTTCCAGACCAGAACCATGCCTGCAAAATTTTTGCAAGACGTTTCCAGACCAGAACCATGCCTGCAAAATTTTTGCAAGACGTTTCCAGAGCGGAACCATGCCTGCAAAATTTTTGCAAGACATTTCCAGGGCGGATGCAACTAACGCCCTAAAGGGGCAACCTGCCACCAGCCCAGGGCAGAATGGAGCGGAGCGGAATGGCACCCTGGGTATCAATATGATTAGCTACCCGTCGCCCTACAGGGGCAAAAGCCAGACTGTCAGTAAGGGTGTGTCCTCTTCCCCCTAAACAGGGGGACTGAGGGGGTCCTTGCTTTTGCCCCTGTAGGGCGTTAAGGATGATTGCCCATTGATACCCAGGGCGCTGCCCTGGGCTAGGTGCTGCTGCCCCCTCGGGGCGCTGGGCTTTTACGAACGAATGAACATTCCCCACTGTCCCCATCATCTGGCAACAATTTTGAACACCCTACCCTGTAGGGCGACGGTTTCTGTGTGGGCTTGATTACCCAGGGTGCCATTCCGCTTCGCTCCATTCTGCCATGGGCTGATAGCTTTTGCCCCTCCGGGGCGTTTCTTCCCGCCCCTCCTCCCCCTAGACAGGGGGATTGAGGGGGGGCAGAGGACTTTTTCCCTCGGCTAGAAGCATCCGTAGGCATCGCCCTTCATGGCGAGCTGGCAGGAAGAGCCCTCGGCATGGCCGGGCTGGCCGCCACCCACGAAGATGCTGACATTGCCCGCCTGCTGTACGAGGTTGCCCTTGCGGTCACAGAGCGCCAGGTCCTCGGGGGTGAGGGTGAAACGCACCTCGCGCTCCTCGCCGGCCTGCAGATGCACACGGCGGAAGCCCTTGAGGGAACGGATGGGACGGATGGTCTGGCCGTCCTGGGGATGGGCCACATAGAGCTGCACCACCTCGTCGCCCTCGCGCTTGCCCGTGTTCTTCACCTTGACCGACACCTCCACCTTCTGACCCGTGGTCACCTCGGGCTGGCAGGCAAGGCCGCTATAGGCAAAGGTGGTGTAGCTGAGGCCGTAGCCGAAGGGATAGCGCACCTTGCCTTTGAAATAGCGATAGGTGCGGTTCTCCATCGAATAGCTGTCGAAGGGGGGCAGGTCGTCCACGCTGCAATAGGTGGTGAGCGGCATGCGCCCGCCAGGATTGTAGTCGCCAAAGAGTACATCCACGATGGCCTCGCCGGCCGACTGACCGCCATACCAGGCCTGCAGGATGGCCTCCACATTGCTGCTCTCCCATGCAAAGTCCATCACCGAGCCGGACATGTTCACGAGCACCAGCGGACGACGGGTAGCCTTGAGTGCCTTCAGCAGGTCGAGCTGTACCTGAGGCAGGGAAATGTTGGTGCGGTCACCGCTGGCAAAGCCCGAGAAGCCTGCTGCACCTGCATCGCCGGCCTCACCCTCATAGTCGGCACTGATGCCACCCACAAAGATGATGACATCGGCCTTCTTGGCGGTTGCCACTATCTCCTGGACGGACGGGCCTTCCTTCAGGGGGCCTGCAATGCCCGTGCCTGCATAATAGTCAATCCTAATGTGGTCGCCATAGCGGTCCTTCAGGCACTGGAGGGGCGTGATGTTGCGCGAGGGCACACCGAAATAGTTGGCCAGCTGGGTAGACTGGTTGTCGGCATTGGGGCCGATGAGGGCAATGCGCTTAATCTTCTTGGCATTGAGGGGCAGCATATTGCGCTCGTTCTTGAGCAGCACCATCGACTCACGTGCCATGAGCAGGGCATGCCGACGGTGGGTCTCACACTCTATCACTTCACGGCCGATACGGGAATAGGGCACCATCTCCTGGGGGTCGTACATGCCCAGCTTCATCTGGATGGTGAACAGGCGGGCCAGGGAGGTGTTGATGTCGCGCTCGGAATGGAGCCCCTTCTCCACGCCCTGGGCCAAGAGCTGGTAGAGGTCGCCACACTCCAGGTCGGTGCCGGCCAGCATGGCATCACTGGCGGCCACGATGTTGTTGGGATGTGTCTTGTGATAACTGGCAAAGTCGGACACGGCCCAGCAGTCGGAGGTTACATAGCCCTGGAACTGCCACTGGTTGCGCAGGATGTCCACCAGCAGGGGGTCGTTGCCGCAGCAAGGCTGTCCGTCCACACGGTTGTAGGCACACATCACGCCATGCACACCGGCCTTGCACACAAGGTCGCGGAAGGCGGGCAAATAGGTGTCCCACAGGTCGTAGAGCGCCGGACGCGCATCGAAGGAATGACGCACACCCTCGGGACCGCTGTGCACGGCAAAATGCTTGGCACAGGCCACGGCCTTCAGGTAATGCGGGTCGTTGCCCTCCAGACCGTGCACCATGGCCATGCCCATCTGGCCTGTCAGGTAGGGATCCTCACCGTAGGTCTCCTGTCCGCGTCCCCAACGCGGGTCGCGGAAGATGTTGATGTTGGGGGTCCAGTAGGTGAGACCGTAGTACTGGGGTACACCGCCCTTCTTCAAATACTCGTTGAAGAGGGCGCGGCCCTCGGTGCTGGTGACATCGCCCATGCGGCGGAGTGCCTCGGTGTCGAAGGTGGCGGCCATGCCGATGGCCTGCGGGAACACGGTGACCTTTTCCTTGGTGCGGGCCACACCGTGGAGCGCCTCGTTCCACCAGTTATAAGCCGGTATGCCCAACCGCTCAATGGCCGGGGCATTGTGCTTCATCAGTTTCACCTTTTCCTCCAGGGTGAGGCGGGCGATGAGGTCATCCACTCGCTCCTTGACGGGGAGCTTGGGGTTGCGGAAGGGATAATCGGTGGCCGACTCCTGCGCCACAGCACCCGTGTGGATGCAACCCAGCAGGACAAGGCCTGCAAACAGTTTCTTCTTTTTCATGATTCGGATATCTACTTTAGGGTTTAATATCAATATATTAGTATTACTCCATGCTTATCGTCTCTGTGCCATGGATGATGCCACTGGCATTGTAGGCATCCACGGCAAACCAGTACACGGGCTCTGCGTTCAGCCCCGTGAGCCTGAGTTCGTGGCCCTCCAGCACCTGATGGCTGGAATAGAGTTTGTCGGGCGCAATGCCATAGCGCACCACATAGCCCTCGGCACCCCTTGCCGGCTGCCATGTGAGCGTGGCCTGGCAGCGGTCCTCGGGATTGCGCTCAGCCCTGAGCCCACGGGGTACGGAGGGAACCCGCCCCCTGCCCAGGCCGAACACGCGGAGGTCGCGCAGCGACACATTGGAGGAGAGGGTATACGCCACATTCTCCCACTTGATGTAGCGTGCCGAGAAGGGACGTTCAAACTCCACGTAGTCGTGGGGCGTGTCGGTGTACTTGTCGGAACGGTCGGCAATGAGGCTCCACCTCCTGCCGTCGTGCGAGGCATAGAGGCGGTACTGCTGATAGAGACTATCCGCCATGCCACGGGCCGTGGCTCCATACTCGTCATAGTTGACCTGAATGGCCTGGATGTCGCATTCGTCCATGAGGTCCACCTGCAGCCATTCCGCGCCATTGCCCTGGGCCACCCACGATGTGCGCGACTCCTCGTCCACGGCATTTGTGGCCGGCTGGTCTTCCAGGGAGGAAGAAGCCTGCACGGGCCGGTTGCACGACAGCAGCATCCACACGGGACCGCCGTCCTGGGCGGCGTTTTCCGTGCCAGGCAGGAAATGGGGATAGTCGCCTAGATAGGTATCGGTGTAGAGCTGTCCGTCGGCATCGAAAGCAGAGGGGTAAAACGAGAGCCTGCGCTCAAACATGTGGCGCACGCTGATGGCATTGGTGGCAGCCTTCCACCACTGGTCGCCGGCCTGGAACAGGCAACCATGGCCGGCTCCGCTCATGAAGCCAGCGGGCTTGGCCGACACAGGGCTGGCCATGTGGTAGCGGAAGGGGCCCATGGGCGAAGTGGAAGTGTAGAGCCCGTCGGCATAGGTCTTCCACTCCGTGCCCGGGGCGGCATACTGGAGGTAGTACATGCCGTCGTGTTCTGTCATCCAGGCGCCCTCGATATAGGGACGGCGCTCCAACTCGTTGTGCTCGCCCGTGCGTTCCCAGCCGTGCGATTCCTTGTCGCTGTTGAAACAGTCCACCACCTCCGACACGTTTTCCAGCGTCTGCAGGTCGAGCCGGCGGGCATGGATGGGGTCGGCCGGCGAACAGCCATAATAAAGGTAGAGCTTATCGCCGTCCACCAGGAAAGCAGGGTCCCAGAAGGAGTCTATCATACGGACAGGTTCCCAGCGTCCCTCCTCGGGACAGTCGGAGCGGTATACCATGCCCTTGCCATGGGTGGAACCCACATAATACACCCATCCGTCGTGGACCATCACCGCCGGGGCGTAGTCCTCGATAGGGAGCACGCTGTCGGGAATCACCACATGGTGCCACGTCACGAAGTCGGGGGTCACCCAGTAGCCCGATGACTTGGAGGCAAAGAGCAGATACTGGTCCTTGAAGCGCACCGCCACGGGGTCGGCGGCCTCGCGGATGCCCTCGCCGCCGTCGATCAGCATGAAACGGTAGTCGAGGTTCAGGGGGTTACAGAAGGTCTTGGGCTGTGTGGCCACCACAGCCTCTATGTCGGCCGACGGCCGGCAGCCGCCAAGGATGCCGGCCAGGGCCAGAAGGGCAGTTGAACGTATATGTTTCATATCGGTCAAAAACTGGTTTATATGCGTATCTTTACAGTAGCGGAGCGACCGGCCTTCACGCTCACCCGTCGCCGCCATCCCACGGCCAGCAGGGAGAGTCCTGCACAGGCCAGATGCCATTGTTTGCTGAAAATACGTTTTTTCATTGTGTGTGTTGTGTATTTAGGTTTTTAGGTTATTTATAAAGGTCATTTTCCAACCCAGGCCTCTGGATTGAGTTTGGAGGTTTCCTTGCGAAGCTGGAAATGAAGCACACAGTTGCCCGATCCATCGTCGGCCACGGTGCCCAGTATGTCCTTTGTGCTCACCCTCTGCCCCTTCGACACGATAGTGGACGAGAGATTGCAATAGACCGAGATGTAGCTACCATGGCGCACCAGCACATTCTTGGTGCCGCCGAACTGGAACACAGCCGTCACCACACCGTCAAAGACAGAACGCGCACGCGCCCCTGGCTTGCCAATGTAATTAATGCCCTTGTTGTCGAGCTGTACATTCTTCAGCCCCTTCACATTGTACACGCCAAAATGGTTGCCAATCATGTACTGGCCCGTGATGGGCACCGGCAGGCGGCCCTTGTTCTGCACAAAGGAGCCGTTGAGCTGTTTGTCCTGCGGGGTGAGCCACGAACCACGGCTGGAAGCAGTGCTGCCCGTCGAGGAGGACGATGACGAGGTGGCGGGTTTTTCGGCAGCAGCCATCTTGCCGCCCGCTGTCGACTTGCCCTTGGCTGCTTGCTGTCGCTTGCGGCGCGCCTCTTCCTCGGCGGCTTTCTTGCGGGCAGCCTCCTCAGCCCGCTTGCGTGCCTGTTCTATCTCGTAGGCTATGAGGTCGTCGATTTTCTTGTCGAGGGCAGCCAGTTGGCGCTGCTGGTCCTTCACTGTTCCGGCCAGGCCCTTCTCTTTCTTCCGAAGGCCCTCCACCACCTTACGCTGGGCCACCTGTTGCTCTCCTAGTTGCTTGCGCTGGGCCATTACCTCCCTGAGCAGGCCGTTCTTGCGGCTTTTCGACTCCAGAAGCTGGTTCTGCGCATTCAGCAGTTCTATCTGCTTGCCCAGAATCTGGTTGCCCAGGTCGCGCTGGTAAAGTGCATACTCACGTGCAAAACGTGCCCTGCGCAGAAGCTGAGTGAAGTTTTGTGCCGAGAACACAAACAGCATAGGACTTGTCAGCTGCTTGCAGGTACGGGCATAACGCACCGCATGACGGAACTTGCGTTTTTTTTCGTTGAGCTGGCCCGTGATGCGAGAGATGTTTTTCTGCAGACGTACGTTCTGCTTGTCCAGTTCTGCCATCTCCGTTTCAAGGCTGCGGATATGGGTGAGGCGGTCGTCGAGCTTACGGTCGATCACCTGTATGTCGCGCTGTCCGCTCTTTACCTTTTTTTTAGTCTCCTTCAGTTCCTGTTGCGACTTGCGCAGTTTGTCCTGCAGTTCGGTTTTCTGACGCTTGAGCGCCTTCACCTTCTTGCTGTTCTGGGCCAGTGAGCCCATAGTGCACATTCCCACTATCAGACATGCCAGCCAACGGACGCAACAGACGTTTCTCATTTCGACAGATTCATTAGGATGTTCATGATTGACTCCACGGTAATCTCCGTGTACTTATTGCTCAGTTTCGTGCGCGTTTCCCAGTCGGCACTCACCTTGGGCGTGCCCAGCACAAAGGTTGCCTGCAAGGGTTTCTGGGAGACCTGGGCCGACAACTGCATCTGCCGGGGAAAGGGTGTATCACCAAAAGGCTCAAAGGACGCATATTTCCAGGTCAGGCCCTTATCGGCTGCTTCATCCGTTCCTCCGATGCGGGTGTGAGTGAGCTGCAGGTCAGTGTCCTTTACCACGAAGGAGAGGCTCACCTTTCCGCTCTTCTTCTGCGTAAGGAGCAGTTCGTCATTGAGCGACGTAGCGATGAAATCGGAGGATTCTGGTATTCTCTTGTCCTTGCCCAGACAAAAGAGTTCATTCCAGAACAAAGCCTGGAAAGTAAAAAAGTCCACCCCTGCATCCACAAAAAAGCGCACATCAGCATACGGGCGTTTCACATAGCGATGGTTCATACGGTCCACGAGCATAAAATAATCAGGCGTCAGTTCCAGACGACCCACCTCCATCAAGCCCAGCATGACCAAGGATAGCTGTATGCTCTCGTCGCGCTTCATGCGCAGCGTTCCCCCCACCGACACATCCTTGTCGCCCATCACCAATGTGACGTTCACCTTGCTTGTAAATGCCGTCTCGGACCGTCTCATCGTATTCATGCGGGTCACCACCGTGGCGTCGGCTGGTGTGGTAGCAGATGGCAACGTGTCATCACCACCAGCCGTTACCTTGCGTGTGCTGCGGCAACCGGCAAGTGCCACTGTTATCAGGAGCATCATCCAGATGCGGTAGGTATACTTCTTTTTCATTTGCAATATTTTTTCTTACGTAGTTTTCTGGGCAAAGCCTCCGTAGCCGTGCCGTCGTTCTTCTCCCTGGCCAGTTTCCAATAATAAAGGGCCCTCTCTTCAAGTCCACATCTGGCATAGATATCGCCCGCATGTTCAATCACGTTGGCCGAAAGCATCTCATCCTGGAGCAGGCTGTCGGCAGGGGCCTCCGGGTCCACCACCCTGTCGATGTAGATTCTGGCCTCGGTGAAACGTTCTTTCATAAAAAGTATCCATGCGTATGTATCGAGATAGGTTTTGTTCTCCGGTTCCAGCCGAATGGTACGGTAGCTCATTTCCTCTGCCTTGTCGAGCTGCTCGCCCTGCAGCGACAGAAAATAGGCATAATTGTTGAGGCAGGCCACATTGTCATCCTTGTACACAAGCGAGGAGTCGTAGCAAGCAAAAGCCTCCTCCACCCGATTGTCCTCGTGATACAGGTCGCCTAGCAGCGAGAACATGTCGGACACCTGTCCTGGCTGGGCCGTATTGTCCCTGAGCCGCAGTCCGTGCAGAATGGCCTCTATGCTTTCCATGTTCTTGTCCTGCTCGTAGAGAGCCAGGCTGAGGTAGAAATAGAAGTCCAGCTGTTCGGGATAATAGTTGGCAGCCTGGCGGCATATCTTCTCCATGGACGGATAATCCTTTTTGCGGGCATAGTATTCCAGCAGGCTGGACAGGGCAAGCCTGTTGGACGGCTCAATGTCCAGTACCTTCCACATACCGTCCATCACCTCCTCTTCGGAGGCTTCCATCATCACCAGATAGGCCAGCCTGAGCTGCCATATCGTGGCATCGGGCTGGGGCATGGACAGGATGCGGTCGAACATGTCCTTCAAGCCTGCACGCTGGGTGGTATCGCGCTTGGCACGGGTGAGCATCTCCTTTACCAAGGCCGCACGCAATGCCTGCTGTGTACCCTTGTCGTAGAGCAGGGAGTCGCACAAATGGCGGAAGCCAATCGAGTCGCCCGTCTCCTCATAATAGCCCAGCAATGCCAACTGAAGATTGGGATTGGTGGGTTCGGCCTGTGCCACGCGGTCATAGATGGCCTTGGCCCGCTGGGGCTGGTCGTTCTCCATATATTGGTTGGCCATAACAATCCGGCAGTTCTGGTCCTGAGGGAATTCGTTGCACAAATCCTCCATTTCACCGAAAGCCTGCTGGGGTTTCCCCAGGTCCATCAGCAGGCGGAACTTTTCAATCGAAAGCTGTGGAGTCTTCCCCTCAAGCACTTCTATGCGATCCAGCACACTGAGGGCATCCTCCGAGCGGCCCAGCGACTTGTATAATCCGGCCAGCTGCACCAACACATCAGAGCAGGACGACTGCAAACGGGAGAGACGCTCCAGCGCATCCACCGACTGCTGCATGTCCCCTTTCTCCAGATAGATGGAGGCCAACGACTCCAGGTACCAGGGATTCTCTGGTTCCAAATCCGAAGCCCTGCGAATGAGGTCGAGCCCTGTGGAGTCGCGAAGCATATAATACTTCATCACGCCCATACTGCGCAAGGCCTCTGGCGCATCGGGACAGAGGTCCAGGCAATGGGCATAGAGTTCCAATGCAGCCGACCATTCCCCGGAAAGCTGACATTTTTCAGCTTCCAAGTAGAAATAGTCGAACTTGGGTGTCTGGGCACGGACGCAGCCAGCCACCGAGCAAATAAAGAACAGTACCAGCAGTCTCAACATCAACATCATCGTCTACTACTTGACACCACTATGTCCGAATCCGCCCGTCCCACGGGCTGTTTCGTCGAGCACCTCCACCTGTTCCAGTTCTGCCTGCTCGTGGCGCGCAATCACCATTTGGGCAATGCGTTCACCATCATTGATAAGGAAATTGTCCTCCGACAGGTTGATCAGAATCACCCCAATCTCACCCCTATAGTCTGCATCGATGGTGCCAGGGGCGTTGAGAACCGTAATACCGCGCTTCAAGGCCAGTCCGCTACGGGGTCTCACCTGTGCCTCATATCCCTGAGGAAGGGAGATATAGAGCCCGGTGGGCACCAGGCAGCGATGAAGAGGCTCCAGCAGGATGGGCGCATTGATATTGGCCCTGAGGTCCATGCCGGCCGCACATTCCGTTGCATAAGCCGGCAACGGATGATGGCTTTTGTTCACGATTTTCACTTTCATATCGGTATGTGTTTACATTGTTTATAATAGGTCTTTAAAGACTAGGTATCGACATTCCGTTGGTCTTGCGGTAGACATCCAGCGCATACACATCGGTCATGCCCGAGATATAGTCGAGCACCGCCATCACCCGTCCGTACAGGGTGGGGGCCTTGATGTCGTATTGGGTACTCACACGGTTGATGAGCAGTTGGGAGAATGCCTGGTTGGAATGAAGCGCAGCATGAATCATCATGTCCACCAACTCGGTGATTACCTTGAAACCGGCTATTTCCACATCCACCACTTCCTTGCAATGGTAGATTTCCGTTTCGGCTGTATGGGCGCAGGTCTGATAGGCGTTGCGGGGAAGCGGAGCGATGTGCCCGATGAGGGTGCCAGCAAAGGTTCCCGACAAGATTTCCTCTTCATGTTCCACAAACACATTGACACACTCATTCTCCAGACAGTTGATGACACATGAGCGCAGGAACACAATCTGCTCGTTGGCATCATCCAGCTTGCTCATTCGCTCCAGGAAATAGGTTTTCTTGTCGTCGGGGAAGAATCCCAGCAGTAGTTGTTTTGTTTCCTGAGTGGTGAGTATCTTCAGTTTGTGGGCATCCTCGATGTCCATAATCTGGTAACAGATGTCATCAGCAGCCTCCACCAGATAGACCAGCGGATATCGGGCATAGCTGAAAGAGCCTTCAGGGGTAGAATGGCAGATAATCCCCAGTTCATCAGCAATACGTGTATAATATTCCTGCTCCTCGCGAAAAAAACCGAATTTACGCTTGTCCCCTGCTAAATCCGATGAAAAGGGATATTTCACGATGCTGGCCAGCGTGCTATAGGTCATTACAAAGCCACCCTCACGACGTCCCTTGAAATGATGGGTGAGCAGGCGGAAGGCATTGGCATTGCCCTCAAAATGTATCAGGTCGTCCCATTGGGCATCGGTCAGGCTGTCACCTGTCTCTTCACACACATAGGTCTGCAGGAAACGGCCGTGTCCCTCGCTGAAATAGGTACCGATGGCTTTCTCGCCACTGTGGCCGAAAGGAGGATTGCCAAGGTCATGTGCCAGACAGGCTGTACTCACGATGGTGCCCAACTCGCTCAGATGGGAACTCTCGGCCAGTTCGGGATGGCGTTGCAGCAACAGCCGGCTCACATCATTGCCCAGGCTTCGGCCCACACTACTCACCTCCAGGCTATGGGTAAGCCTGTTGTGCACAAAAATACTGCCAGGCAGCGGAAACACCTGTGTCTTGTTCTGCAACCTGCGGAAAGGGGCTGAAAAGATGATACGGTCATAGTCGCGCTGGAATTCCGTACGGTCATCCTTCCTGTGCGGCTGGTTCTCCTGGCCCAGTCGCTTGCTCGACAACAGTTGTTCCCATCTCATCCTTGCCATCGCTTTTTCGTGTTTTTATTCGCCCGACCCTGGTTTGAAGATAATTTTATTGGCACCACTTGTGAGCTTCACCTCCTCAGGATGGCTGGCGGCAAAGGTGTCGATATGGCGGATGCGCTTCTCGGCCAGAATCTCATCAATGGCTATCAGGATTCCGGTCTCCTCCACATCACCAAAACCATCATTAATGGCCGTCCCGAAAAGCCTCATCGTGGGTGAAAGACCCATGTAGGCATTCACCAGCGGAGGTATATTGTAGCCCAACTTGCGCACCTCGCGGTTGAGGATGCGGTAATCGGCCTTGAACTCGTCTTCCACAAAGAGCGTCTCGAAGATATGCTCGTCGTGCCACAGGCTCAGGGGGTGCTTGGGCAGAATCAGTCCGTCGGGATCATGGAAATGCTTGCGCAGGAAGAACAGAATCATGTCGCGTGCCATGCGGTCGTAGCTGGGATACATGGTGAACTTGCCAAAGAAATAACGCACATCCGGCATCACCACTGTGAGAGCCCCCAATCCGTCCCACAGGTTGTCCAGTGCAAAAAGTCCCTTGGTTCCCATGCGGCTGCTCTGATACTCCAGCGTCACGAAACTGCGGCCCAGCTCTATGGTATAGGGAAGGTACTCCTTGATGAAGCGCTCCGAAAAATGGAACATATGGCTTGTGGCCAGCACGGGCTGCCCTTGCTCGTCGAACTTGACATCGCGCCCCAGCAGATAGCGATAGCCTCCCAGTATTTCCTGTGCCTCAGGGTCCCACACCAATAGCTGCTTGTAGGGATGCTCCATGGTGTCGAATTCGTCGAGGTCCAGTTCCATGCCCGTTCCTCCTCCCGCAGCCCTAAAGGCAATCTCACGCAGTCTTCCCAATTCCCTCACCACATTGGGCGAATCCTGCCATGTCACTATATATATGTCATTGCCGCTCTTGTTGGTGCGCCTCAGTTTCTTGTCTTCGGTGAGTTCCTCGAGAAGCAGTTCGCGAGGCACCTTGGGGATGATTTCCTTCATATGTCTACCTTGTTATTCGTTCATTCTTTGTTCCTATTCATAAATCACAGTTCGTACACCCTGTCCTGCACCCACTGGGCCCATTGCTGCAAGGAACGGGAGCGGTCGAACGTGGTATGGGGGATGGGCTTGCCAAACTTCACGATATAGCGTTTGCCCTGACTCCTGTACATCTCGTCGGGAAGGAGCGCCATGGCCAGATTGGGCAAATGCAGTTTCTTGCACCAGCTGGCCACCCGGTAGAACCGCGGGCTGTTGTAACCAATGAAATGGACAGGCACGATGTCACGCTCAAACTGGATGCTTTTCTTGAGAAAACCCTTGTGCCATGTCAGGTCGCGGATGGACCCGTCAGGTTGGCGACGACTGCACAATCCGGCTGGGAACATGATGACATGGCAGTTGCCGCCAAAAGCCTCGTCTACCCTACGCGTAAAGTCGTGTCCCTGACGACCCAGCTTGTTCACAGGCACGCACAGGGGAGCCAGGCCGCGGAGATTCATCAGGAGGTCATTCACCAGATACTTCACCCGTCCGTCGAAGCGCGACCCTATCACCCACCCCAGCGTGACACCATCTATCGCGCCCAGCGGATGGTTGCTCACAAAGGTGTAGCGCCTGGTTTCGGCATCCTCGGGCAGGTTCTCCAACCCTTGCACCTCCACGTCCACACGCAAATACTCCACCACTCCACGGCAGAAATCCACTCCCTCGCGGTTCTGGCGCAGGTATTCATTGATGAAGTCCTGATGTATCAGGCGCTCCAGTCCCTTGATAAGAAAACGCGGGATGAAGCGTGCCTTGTCCTTGGCACGTGCACGCACAATAGCACCAATATCAATCGTGTTGACTACTCGCGCATCGGCGGATTTTGCTTGTTGTTCTGTCTCTAACATCAATTTTTATCACTTGTAGTATGCAAATTTACTACAAGTTTTCCAATATTTCAACTCCTGAAGGCAAAATTTACACTAGTTGATAGCTATCGGCCTATTATTTATGAAATATCGGCCTCTGGGAAGGCCGTTGAGCCAGTTCACGCCCTTATTAAGGCGCATTACCATGTAGAACGAACCGTTCTGCCGATAGATGGGAAGAATCTGGGAATGCTCGCTCTGGATACGCACCATTCCACGCATCACCTGCATCTGGACAGGATAGAGGCTCGTGCTCATTCTGTGACGCACTCCCATCTCCCCCACACGGTTGCGCACCGAAACGGTATCGGTGGAAGTATTGCCCAGCACATGATGCACCGCACGGGTGGCACTGAGCACACCCGCAGTGGCCGTCAGGCAGGCAGCCATCAGACACGCACCCATCCATTTCCTTGCATCAATTTTCATCTTTTCCACCTTTAAACGATGCAAAAATACAAAACATTCCCTAAACAGCCAAAAATATTCGTAAAATTTCACCCAAAAACGGTTTATTTTATGTTTCTCCTCCTTCCTTTTGGTTTTTTTCCACTTCTTTTTTCACATTCTGGGCCAAAAAATCATCCAACGTCATATCCTCACTGCGTTCAAAACAGCACCGGGCTGTCTTAGGGGTACCAAAGCCCACCAGGATGCAATCGTTTACCGTCTGAATCTGTCCGCTCTGCACCATCTGTTTCAGCGCCTCAATACGGTAGCTGTTGATATAGTCATGCACATTGTTGAAGCCCTGGCTGCGAATGCACTGCAGCACCAGGTGACGGTTGTATCCCAATTCCTCACACAAGCGGTCGCGCCCAAAGGTATTGTCCATCCATTCCTTGCGATGGTTCTGCATCCAATGGGTGATGCGGACAAAACGCTGCACATTGGCCTGATTGAAGTCCTCCTCCACTATCGGTTCCTGTTCCGCAATCGCACTGGGCAAGGGTTCCTCCAGCTCAATTACCGGCTTGGGCAGCCCCATGGCCATGGTTTCCAACGTGCGGAATGCCAGATAAAGGTTCACTACGGTGAACATCATGATGTAAGCCATCAAGCCCACAGGGGTGTACCACACCGACACGGATACATAAAACAGCACCGTGACGCCCATGGCCGAGCAATAGCCCATCAGGTAGCGGGGCACATCGGCACTCTTGGCCAGATGATGGGGCAGGCGGAAGATATTGATGATGTAATAGATACTCAGGCCCAGCGATGCCAGCCGCAAGACCATATCGCTCGTCAGCAGCAGGTGCCCCACCTCGTCCATCCCCGACAACACGGGAAGTGACGGACCCATATAGAGCAGGATGGGGATGTACACCACTATCAGTACAATGGCAGGCAAGGCATAGCGCCACATACGGCCCCATTGCAGGTAGCCCGGCATGGGGATGCTCAGCGGAAAGATGCTCTGAAGGAAGCAGGTCACCACCAGCGACAGCAACATCACAGGATGGAGCGCACCAGGTGCGCCCGCAGCAATCTTGCCTGAATAGAAGGCAGCCAGCATCAGAAAGGCAAAGAAGATGCCGTTCACCCATGCCAGACACAGATACTGTATCTTGTGGCGGGCATAGAGCGACATCACGCACGCAACCACAAAGTGAACCGTGGCGGCACAAGCCAGTGTGAGCAGCACAAAGTCCTTCATCCTTCCTTTATTATAATATAATATTGTTTATTCGGTTAACAATAACACACACTCATTTACGGGCGGCCTTGCTCCGCTGTTCCACCTTGGCATGGAGGATAACCACATCCTCGACGGGACGATCACGCTCATTGGTGGCCACCTTCTGGATGCAATCCACCACATCCATTCCCTTGATCACTTCGCCAAAAACCGTATAGCCTCCATCCAGATGGGGTGTACCGCCCTCCACCTCATACACATCTGCCATGCTACGCGTCATCTCCACGCCTTTTTCGGCCAATGAGGCCTGCATCTTGGACAGAGGCGCCGGAGCAAAACGCTTGCCCCAAACGATATAGAACTGACAACCACTGCTATACTGGTCGGGGTTTACATCATCAGGCAGTCGGGCTGCCGCCACAGCGCCGCGGCGGTGGAAGATATAGGGCAGGCATATCTCAGGCGGAACCACATAATTGACATCACCGTCGCCCAGCACCGAGTCGCGCGGGGCATTCTTGGAATTGGGGTCGCCCGTCTGTATCATGAAGTCCTTTATCACGCGGTGGAACAGCAAGCCGTCATAGAACCCCTCCGATACGAGGCGCAGAAAATTGTCGCGATGGATGGGGGTGTCGTCATAGAGGGCTATCCTTATCACTCCCATACTGGTCTCCAGACGCACTATCGAACGTCGGTCCTTAGCCACAGACGTAAGTGGGGCACACAACATCCACAAGGCCATTGTCAAAAGGGTTAATGTACGCATATTTGAGGCATTATATCCGGTCAATTTCACATAATTTCATGCAAACTTAATAAAAAAAATGCAATGACAGAAATATTTTCGTGTTTTTCTTTCAACACCGCCTTTGTTTTATCTCCATGATTACATGTCCGCCACACCACCAGACACCAAGGACGTGAGCAAGGATGCGGAACACCCGGACCGTGAGAGTTTTTCCACGCAAATGCTGAACTGGGATAAGATTCCCTACATATCATTTTGGCATGTGGCCTTTTATTTGTAATTTTGCAGTTGGACAAACAAAAAAGGATTCTTCATACCTTACAAAATGAACAAAAAACAATGGATAGGCACGATGGTGCTACTGCTCGCCAGCATGGCCATACAGGCTGCCGGCCTGTATGCTGAGACCGAGGGCAACAAGGACCCTTACCTGAATGAAGTGAAAAAACTTCGCATCAAAGTGGGTGCTGAATCACCGTTCTCCGCCCTGCACATTGCCGATTCCCACCTGACCCGGGTGGACGCACGCGAAGACGAAAGGAAACTGAAGCTGTCGGCCAGCCGTAGTCCGCATTTCGTACAGGCAGAGGCCTATTTCTCGGCAGCCATCCGTTACGCCCGGGAAAAAGACCTTCTGTTCCTTCATTCGGGAGATATCATAGATTTTGTCAGCGAGGCAAACCTGGACTATGTGGCAGAGCAATTGCAAACAGTAAAAAGCCTAGTATCGGCTGGCAACCATGAATTCTCGCAATATGTGGGAGAAGCGCGTGAGGACGAGGCCTATAAGGCACAAAGCTATGAACGTGTGCAAAAAGCCTATCCGAACAACCTGAAAATGTCGTCTCTGGTGATTCATGGCGTAAACTTCATTGCGCTGGACGATGTTTACTACAATGTCACAGCAGCACAGTTTAGCTGGATGAAAAAACAGGTGAAGAAAGGGCTGCCCATCGTGCTTATCTGCCATGTCCCCTTCTACACCGAAAAGCACTGCCAGGCAAACCTGAAGGAAAACAATGGAATGGCCGCCTACATGACAGGCGTACCCGAAGCAATCACCCGGACCTTCCAGCCAGACGACTCCCTGCCTGCAGACGAACAATGGCGAAACCGCTCCGTACAGCAAAAGGCAGATGCGCTCACACTTGAATTCATCCAATGGCTGAAGAAGCAGCCTTTGCTGAAAGCCATCCTTGCAGGACACTGCCACAGCTTCTACGAGGAACAGTTCTCACCCACAGCCATACAATATACTGTGGGTGCAGGATATGAAGGCGCTGCCCACGAGATACTATTTGAATAATGGCAAAGACTGTCTTCCCCCACCGTTCAGCCTTGGCCGAACGGTGAGGGGAGATAACATAAATCCGCATCGAAGTTAACTTCTAAGACCGTTCAGCCTAGGCTGAACGATAAGAGAAAAGGAATTGCATCATGAACAAAGTCTACTAGGGTACAGACCGAAGTTATCTACAGGACACACACGGCAAAACCGCATAATGGCTATTCCCCACCAAAATTGAGGGGAAAGAGGAGGAGAGAGACAAAAAATTATCAACAGAAAACTTTATAGGAGAAAATGCCGTTTTTCCTCATTCCATCGGATGTTTCAGGGAACAGGACGGATGGTTTCACGCTGTTCGGGAAACAATTTGTGGAAATGAGAGAAAAAAAAGATGGGGAAAGATGGTGGGGAATTGTGGGGAATTTTGTATCTTTGCCCCATAATTTAAATATAAGTGGTTAAGCATGAGATTTATAGGCAACATTGACGCCAAGGTGGACGAAAAAGGGCGCGTATTTGTGCCCAGCACGTTCCGGAAAATTCTGCAGCAGGAGCAAGTGGAGAAGCTCATCCTGCGGCGGGATGTATTCCAGCGTTGCCTGGTGCTTTTCCCGCTTGACATCTGGAATGCCCAGGTGGATGCCATCGCAGCCCGCACCAACCTGTTTGACCGTAGGGGACGGGAAGCCCTGCGCAGATTTGTGGCAGGTGCCGAGGTTATCACGCCCGACAGCGGCGGACGCATCCTCCTGCCCCGCAGGTATATGGACGAAGCCGACATACAGAACGAAGTGCGATTTATCGGTATGGACAACACGATAGAGATATGGAGCCGAAAGGCTGCTGAGGCCCTGCAAAACGGGGGTGACGCACTGGGTGATGCACTGGAGTCCATGATGAACGGCACGAACAACCAACAAGACTGACAGCATGATGAATTACGATAGTTATCATATACCGGTGATGCTCTACGAAACAGTAGAGGGGCTCGGCATCCATCCCGATGGAGTGTATGTAGACCTCACATTCGGCGGCGGCGGTCACAGCCGTGAAATCATGCGCCATCTGGGGGAAAGAGGCCATCTGTATGGCTTCGACCAGGACCTGGATGCAATGAAGGGTGCGCTGGACGACCCTCGCTTCACCTTTGTACGCAGCAATTTCCGTTTCCTGAAGAACTGGATGCTGTACTACGGTCAGGAGCAGGTGGACGGCATCGTGGCAGACCTGGGCGTGAGCAGCCACCATCTGGACACGGCCGACCGCGGATTCAGTTTCCGATATGACGCACCGCTGGACATGCGGATGAACCAGAAGGCCACACTCACAGCCGAAGCCATCCTGCAGACCTACAGCGAGCAGCAGCTGGCAGACGTACTCTACCTGTACGGAGAGCTGAAAAACAGCCGACAGCTGGCTGCAGCCCTGGTGAAAGCCAGAGCCCAAAAGAATCTTCACACCACGGGTGACCTGGAACAGACATTGGCCCCGCTGATGAGAGGAGCCAGAGAGAAAAAAGACCTGGCCAAAGTGTTTCAGGCACTGCGCATAGAAGTGAACGGCGAATTGCGTGCCCTGCGCGAGATGCTGAACGCAGCGGCCGAACTGTTACGGCCCGGTGGACGGCTGGTGGTGCTCACCTATCATTCACTGGAAGACCGCATGGTAAAGAACATGGTGCGCACAGGCAACGTGGAAGGGAAGGCCGAGACCGACCTGTTTGGGCATGTGGACGCCCCCTTGCATGCCGTGACACGCAATGTGGTGACACCCTCGGCCGAAGAACTGGCACAAAATCCCAGAAGCAGGTCGGCCAAGCTGCGCATAGCAGAAAAGACAAAAAAAGAAGATGACGATGACTGAGACGACAACCAACCAAGAGACACTGACTGAGCAGGACACCGCGCAAAAGCAGCCTGCCGCAGCGCAACATGCCGAGGAAACCAGCAAGGCCCGGCTGATACGCGCGTTCTTCGACGACGATGAGCAACATGCCGATGCCTTGAATACTCCTAAATGGAGCGATGTGCTGAAAACGCTCGATACGGCATGGCTACGCAGACAGCTCTATGTGGTACTGCTGATAGTGGTGGGAGTCATCATATATATCACCAACCGCTATCAGGCACAGCAGCAGATTATCGAACTGGAAAAGCTGCAAAACGAGTTGAAGGACATGAAGTTCAGGGTACTCACACGCAGTAGCGAGCTCACGCTCCGCACACGCCAGAGCCAGCTGGAAGAGCAGCTGAAGGCCCTGGGCGACAGCACGCTGTTGCCCAGCAACGAGGCACCCTTCATCATTGAAAAAGAAGAAAGCGAATGAAGTCGAACAGCAACGGATCGAACAGGTTCAGGGTTTTATTCTTCGTGATGTGCGCCATTGGATGCTATATCTTGGGAACAGCACTCACGGTGATGCTGCCACCAGAGAGAGACTACTGGGTGGCAGTGAGCAAACAGTTTACCCGCACCAATATCAAACTGCCTGCCAACCGCGGCAACCTGCTGGCATGCGACGGACAACTGCTGGCAGGTTCGGTGCCCGAATACAGGTTGTATATGGACTATGTAGTGATAGACAAAGACAGTGCGGCAAGGGTAAAGGCCCAGGAATGGAGAGACTCTGCCTTCAAGGAGGATTTGGACAGCATGGCCACCGGCCTGGCGCGCATTTTCCCCGACAAGAGCGAGAAATGGTTCCGCGAACGACTGCTGAAAGGGAAGAAGGCTGGCAGCCATGCCTGGCGAATCTATCCCAAGCATGCCTCCTACATCCAGCTGCAGGAATGCAGGGAACTGCCTCTGCTGCGGGAAACCAGCCTAAAGGGCGGATTCTACTATGAGCCCATCATCCAACGCAAGAAGCCCTATGGTGCTCTGGCCTCACGCACACTGGGCGACCTGTTGCGCGACTCCTCGGGTTCAGCCAAATGTGGCCTGGAGCTGAGTTTCGACAGTATCCTACGCGGCACTCCCGGCATCGGCCACCGCACCAAGGTGAGGAACCAGCGTGTGAGCTTTGTGGACGTAGAGCCACAGGACGGCCACGACCTGCTCACCACCATCGACGTGAACATCCAGGACGTGGCAGACAAGGCCTTGCGCAAGAAACTGAAGGAGCCCGACGTGAACGGTGAGGTGGGCATAGCCATCGTGATGGAGGTGGCCACCGGCGACGTAAAAGCCATTGTGAACCTGACACGCGGAAGCAACGGCGAATACTACGAGGTGAAGAACAATGCCGTGAGCGACCTGATGGAACCCGGATCCACCTTCAAGACCGCCAGCATCATGGTGGGTCTGGAAGACGGCACCATCAAGAAGACCGACCGCGTGGACTGTACGGGAGGTATCTACCAGATGCACGGTCGCTTCATGAAAGACCATAACTGGCGCAAGGGCGGATACGGTTCGCTCACCGTGAGCGAGATACTGGAACAAAGCTCCAACATCGGCGTGAGCCGGCTCATCGACCAGGCCTACCACGACAATCCCCAGAAATATGTGGACGGACTGCGCAGGGAAGGCGTGGGCATTCCACTCGACCTGCCCTTTGTGGGCAAAGGAGAGCCCAAAGTGCCACGACCCAACGACCCCAAGCGCTACTGGAGCAAGACCGACCTGCCCTGGATGAGCATCGGCTACGTGACCATGCTGCCTCCCATCAGCACACTCACCTTCTACAATGCCATCGCCAACGGCGGAAAGATGGTGAAACCACGCTTTGTGACAGCCGAACTGTCAAACGGGAAAGTGGTGCGCAATTTCCCGACAGAAGTGATTAAGGAAAGCATCTGCAGCAAACAGACGCTCAACGACATACAGGAAATCCTGGAGAAAGTGGTGAGCAAGGGACTGGGGCGAAAGGCCGGCAACGGAGGCAAGTACTTCAAGGTGAGCGGAAAGACAGGAACGGCACAGATTGCCTCCTCGGGCGGAAGGGGCTACCACAGCGGCGTGACGCGCTACATGGTGAGCTTCTGCGGCTACTATCCGTCTGATGCGCCCAAGTACAGCACACTGGTGTGCATCGTCAAATCGGGTCTGCCGGCCTCGGGCGGTGGACAATGCGGTCCCGTATTCAGTGAGATTTCACAATACGTGATGTCGAAGGGCATCTTCCGCTCACCCAAGGACGCAGCCGACAGCACCTCGCTATTCGTCCCCATGATGGGAGCAGGAAGCAAAGAGGACGCGCACATGCTGACCCGTCAGATAGGACTCAGCCCAGACAGCATATCCATCCAGTCCGCCGATTCGGTAAGCCTGAACAAGATGCCCGATGTCACAGGCATGGGCGCACGCACAGCCCTCTACGCCCTGCGCGAACGTGGCCTGCAGGTGACACTCAAGGGCCGTGGTCGCGTGACCGACCAGAGCAAGGAAGCCGGTACGCCCGTGAAACGGGGTGAGCAGGTGCAGCTGACACTGGAATGGAGCGACTGACGAGACAGAGTTATATATATATATTAATTAATAGGTATATAAGCACATGAAACTGGAACAACTGATTGGTGCCACAAAGCCCCTGCAGGTGGTGGGCACTGAAGACAAAGAAATCACGGGAGTGGAGATAGATTCCCGGCAGATGGCAGACGGAAAGATGTTTGTGGCCATCCAGGGCACTCAAGCCGACGGACATACATATATAGAAAAAGCCATCGAGGCAGGAGCCACCGCTGTGGCCTGCCAGCAGATGCCCGATCTGCTGCATGAGGGAGTCACCTACTTGCAGTATGCCGATACAGAAGCCGTCATAGGCCGGTTGGCCACCACCTTCTATGGCAACCCCACAGGAAGGATGAAACTGGTGGGCGTGACAGGCACCAACGGCAAAACCACCATCGCCACACTGCTCTACCGCATCTTCCGCCGCATGGGCTACAAGTGCGGTTTGTGCAGCACTGTGTGCAACTATATCAACGACGAGGCCGTACCCACCGAGT
The DNA here is from genome assembly GCA_004562975.1 of bacterium. The sequence goes on along the minus strand of SFQP01000001.1, from coordinate 14,430 downwards.
GTACCACGCCCGACCCCGTCACCCTGAACCGTCTGCTGGGACAAATGGCCGATGCAGGATGCGAATATGCCTTCATGGAAGTGAGCAGCCACAGTGTGGTGCAGCAGCGCATTGGCGGGCTCACCTTTGCCGGTGGCATCTTCACCAACCTTACACGCGACCATCTCGACTATCACAAGACCTTCGAGAACTACCGCGATGCCAAAAAGGGATTCTTCGATGCCCTTCCCAAGAAAGCCTTTGCCGTAGTGAACGGCGATGACCGGAATGCCCTGTTCATGCTCCAGAACACACGGGCTGCAAAATATACCTACGCACTGAAGACTGCCGCCGACTACAAGGCCAAAATTCTGGAGGAAAGTTTTGAAGGAATGAACCTGGAAATGGACGGACGCGAGGTGTTTGTACAGTTTGTGGGCCGTTTCAACGCAAGCAACCTACTGGCCGTATATGCAACCACCTGCCTGCTGGGCGTGGACAAGGAGCAGGCACTGGTGGAACTGAGTGCCATGACACCCGTGAACGGACGGTTTGAAACCATCCGCTCGCCCAAGGGTGTGACCGCCATTGTAGACTATGCCCACACGCCCGATGCCCTGGCCAACGTGCTCTCCACCATCAATGAGGTGTTGCAGCACAGAGGTGAATGCTGGACCGTGTGCGGAGCAGGCGGCAACCGGGACAAAGGCAAGCGTCCACTGATGGCACAGGAGGCATTCGCACAGAGCGACCACCTGATTATCACCAGCGATAATCCCCGTTTTGAGGATCCGCAGGCCATTATCAACGACATGCTCGACGGGCTCACCAGCGAACAGCGCAACCAGACCCTGGCCATTGTAGACCGCGAGCAGGCCATCAAGACGGCCTGCCTGATGGCCAAGCCGGGCGATGTGGTGCTAGTGGCCGGAAAGGGACATGAGGATTACCAGATTGTGCAAGGTGTAAAGCACCATTTCGATGACCACGAAGTGATATGTGCAGCCTTCGGCCTGTAAGGACAACTATTCAATCGACATAAAGAAAAGAAGTAAAGATGTTATATTATCTGTTTAGATACCTGGAAGAGTTTGGTGTCCCCGGAAGCGGCATGTGGCAATACATCTCGTTCCGTTCGCTGCTCACACTGATACTGAGCCTGCTCATATCCATGTGGTTCGGAGAGCGTTTCATCCAGTGGATGAAGGCACATGGCGGCAATGAGACACAGCGCGACGCCAGCATCGACCCATACGGCGTGGAAAAGAAGGGAGTGCCCACCATGGGCGGCATCATCATCATCGTGGCCATCGTGATACCCTGCCTGCTGTTTGGGCGACTGCGCAACGTGTACATGATTCTGATGATTGGCACCACCCTGTGGTTGGGCCTGCTGGGCCTGCTGGACGACTACATCAAGATGAAACACAGCAAGGACGGCCTGCGCCCAATCTGGAAGTTGGCAGGACAGGCCCTGCTGGGTCTGGTGGTGGGCCTTACCCTGTGGCTGAGCCCCGATGCTGTGATACGCGAAAACGTGACCATGCAACGCAGAGGGGAGACCGAAGTGGTAGTGCACAAGAGCGAGCCGGTGAAAAGCACCATCACCACCATCCCGTTTGTGAAGAACAACAATTTCAACTATTCCAGCCTCGTGAGCTTCATGGGCCGCTACAAATCGGCCGCCGGATGGATTCTGTTTGTAATCATCACCACATTCGTAGTGATGGCGGTGAGCAACGGCAGCAACATGAACGACGGCATGGATGGCATGTGTGCCGGCAACTCGGCCATCATCGGCCTGGCACTGGGCATACTGGCCTATGTGAGCAGCCACATCCAAATGGCCAGCTATCTGAACATCATGTATGTGAGCGGCTCGGAAGAACTGGTCATCTTCCTGTGTGCCTTTGTGGGAGCACTGGTGGGCTTCCTTTGGTACAATGCCTATCCCGCCCAGGTATTCATGGGCGACACGGGCAGCCTCACCATCGGCGGCATCATCGCTGTCACAGCCATCATCATCCACAAGGAGCTGCTGCTCCCCATCCTGTGCTTCATCTTCTTTGTGGAGAGCGTGAGCGTCATCCTGCAGACACAGTATGCCAAGATGGGCAACAAGCGCGGCCAGAAATGGCGTGTATTCAAGCGGGCACCCATCCACGATGCCTTCCGCATCAAGCCCGGGCAGTTGCCTGCTGATTTCAAGATATTAATCAATTGGCCCAAGGGATGCTGGCTGGAATCCAAGATTACTACCAGATTCTGGATTGTGACCATCATATTGGCCGCATTGACCATCGTAACACTGAAGATAAGATAAAGGTATGGAAAGGAAAGAAAAGATTGTGGTTTTGGGAGCCGGAGAGAGCGGCGTGGGTGCTGCCGTGTTGGCTCTGAAAAAGGGCTACGACGTGTTTGTGAGTGACGGCGGACACGTGAAGCCTAAGTACAGGGAGATGCTGGATGTATACGGCATTGAATGGGAAGAGGGCGGACACACGAAGGAGCGTATCCTGCAAGCCAAGGAAATCATCAAGAGCCCTGGCATTCCCGAGGATGCACCGGTTGTGGTAGAAGGCAAGCAGGCGGGCATCCCCATCATCAGCGAGATTGAGTTTGCAGGCCGCTACACAAGGGCCAAGATGATTTGCATCACAGGTTCCAACGGCAAGACCACCACCACCAGCCTCATCTTTCACATCTTCAAGAACGCAGGCTACAAGGTGGGACTGGCCGGCAACATCGGCCGCAGCCTGGCCCTGCAGGTGGCCGAAGAAAAGGACTACGAGTACTATGTGATTGAACTGAGCAGCTTCCAGCTCGACAACATGTACAAATTCAGGGCCAATATTGCCATCCTGCTCAACATCACGCCCGACCACCTGGACCGCTACGAGGGAAGCCTGCAGCACTATGCCGATGCCAAGATGCGCATTCTCCAGAACCAGACAGCCGACGATGCCTTTGTGTACTGGGCCGATGACCCCATGATACAGAAGGAACTCACCCACTATGGCATAAAGGCAAAGGCATGCCCCTTCAGTCTGCTGAAGAAGAGCGGAATGATTGGATATATCTCCGACGGGCACTATGTGATAGAGCGTCCCACGCCCTTCAATATGGAGCAGGAGGAACTGAGCCTCACAGGCAAGCACAACATGTACAACAGCCTGGCAGCCGGCATCACGGCCCACATCAGTGGCATCAGCGACGAAGACCTACGCAAGAGTCTGAGCGACTTTGAAGGCGTGGAACACAGGCTGGAGAAAGTGGCCAGTGTGGGAGGCGTACAGTATGTCAACGACTCCAAGGCTACCAATGTGGATGCATGCTGGTATGCACTGGACAGCATGCGTACGCCCACCGTACTTATCCTGGGAGGCAAGGACAAGGGCAACGACTACACCCCCATCGTCCCACTGGTGAAGCAGAAGTGCAGAGCACTGGTGTTCCTGGGTGTCGACAATGCCAAGCTCCACGCTGCTTTCGATGGCCTGGGACTCCCCATCGAGGACACACGTAGCATGAAGGACTGTGTGGCAGCCTGTGCGCGCATGGCACAGCCGGGCGACACGGTACTGCTGAGCCCCTGCTGTGCCAGCTTCGACCTCTTCAAGAACATGGAGGACCGCGGCGACCAGTTCAAGACATTGGTGCGCGCTCTCTGAGACGGCACACATGAGAGAGCATGACAGATACATTAATTAATATATAGGGAATAAATAGACGCAATGATAAATACCAGATTCGCAGAAGAGGGCTTCTTCAAGGGCGACGGCAAGGTGTGGATGGTGTTCACCTGTCTGTGCCTCATCTCTATTGTGGAGGTCTACAGCGCATGTAGCAGCATGACCTACAAGACAGGGCACTACTGGATGCCCGTGGTGGAACATGCAGCCTACGTGGGCATGGGTTTCATCCTCACGTGGCTTATTCACCTCATTCCCAGCAACTATTTCAAGATACTGTGCGCGGTGGGGCTCATACTGGCCCTCCCCATGCAAATTACCACGCTCTTCACCGAAAAGGTAAACGATGCCAGCCGATGGATAGAATTCGGAGGAAAAACCATCCAGCCCGCCGAGGTGGTGAAAATCAGCCTGGTGGGCACTGCAGCACTGTTCATGGCCACCATGCGCGACGAGAAAGGCATGCGCAGGAACACCTTCTTCTTCCTGCTGGGAGTCACAGCACTCTTCGTACTGCTCATCCTTCCGGAGAATGCATCTACGGCAGGCATCATCACACTGGTGATGGGCGGCATGTTCATAGTGGGGAAAGCCCCCGCCAAATATATGTTGTGGCTCACAGGCATGTTGGCAGGTGTACTGATGATCGTGGGCGCATTCTTCATGCTGGTGACACCCGACCAACTAAACGAGATGAAAGAGTCCCCCCTGCTCCACCGTGTGCCCACATGGGTGGAACGTGTAAAAGGCGAAGAACGCCCGGCCGACCCTGCACAATACAATGTGCATGAAAATCTGCAGGCCACACATGCCAAGATAGCGATTGCCACCTGTGGTGTGCTAGGCAAAGGGCCTGGCAATTCGGTGGAGCGCGATTTCCTGCCCCAGTCCTATTCCGACTTCATCTACACCATCATCCTTGAGGAAGGCGGTATAGCCTTCGGCGGATTTGTGATGCTGCTCTACCTGCTGCTGATGTGGCGGACCTACAAGATTGCCCGACAATGCAAGGCCCTCTTCCCGGCCTTTCTGGTCATGGGGCTGTCGATGATGATGGTGGTGCAGGCCATGGTGAACATGGCCGTGGCCGTGGGTGCCTTCCCTATCACAGGACAGCCGTTGCCGCTCATCAGCCGAGGCGGCACCTCCACGTTTATCAGCTGTGCCTATCTGGGCATGATTCTCAGCGTGAGCCATACAGCCAGAAAGAAAAAGACCGATGATGCCACGGCACCAGCGAACGACGAACCCTCAAAACAAGTGTGAACATGAAACCATTGCACGTAATCATCAGCGGCGGCGGAACGGGTGGACACATCTTCCCCGCCATCAGTATTGCCAATGCCATCAAAGCACTGGAACCAGAAACGCAGTTCTTGTTTGTAGGTGCACAGGACCGCATGGAAATGAAACGGGTGCCTGCAGCAGGTTATGAAATCAAGGGGTTGCCTGTGAGAGGGCTCTACCGCCCCCTGTGGAAACCTGCCAATGTAGGTGTGTTGCTGGACTTCCTGAAGAGCAAGCGTATGGTACGCAAGATACTGCGCGAGTTCCGCCCCGACGTTGCAGTAGGAGTGGGGGGCTATGCCAGTGCAGCCACACTAAACGCAGCATGGGGCATGGGCGTGCCCTGCCTCATCCAGGAGCAGAACAGTTTTGCAGGACTCACCAACAAGTCACTGGCCCGCAAGGCAGAAGTGATATGCGTGGCCTATGAAGGCATGGAACGTTTTTTTCCAAAAGAGCGCATCCTGCTCACCGGTAATCCCGTGAGACAATCGTTGCTCCAGGTAAACAAGACAACCGCCCAGTGCAGGGAAGCATTTGGGCTGAAGGCCGACATACCCACCATTCTTCTTATCGGGGGTAGCCTGGGCGCACGCACACTCAACGAAAGCATCCTCCTGCACTACGACCAACTGGCGCAGGCCCCCATACAGTTCATCTGGCAGACTGGAGGCTACTATATCAATGACATACGCCAGCAGCTAGCCGGCAAGCAGGAGGCCCACAACATTGTGGTGACCGATTTTGTGCAGAACATGGATGAAGCCTATAAGGCTGCCGACCTGGTGATTTCTCGAGCCGGAGCCAGCAGCATCAGCGAGTTGTGCTTGCTGGGCAAGCCTTCTATCCTGGTGCCCAGCCCCAATGTGGCCGAAGACCACCAGACCCACAATGCCAATGCCCTTGTGAAACGCGGAGCGGCCCTGCTCGTAAAGGATGCTGATGCACGGCAACAACTGGTAGACCTGGCTGTAACAACGGTGAGCGATTCGTCACGCCTACAGCAACTGGGACAAAACGCGCTGCAAATGGCACTCAAGGATTCGGCCGAGGTGATAGCCCGCGAGGCCATCCGTCTGGCCAGAAAGAACAACAAGTAAAAAAAGAAAAAGAACGAGAATGGAAGCAAAAGATATAAAAGCAGTATATTTCGTAGGAATAGGCGGCATAGGCATGAGTGCCATTGCCCGCTATTTCCTCCACACTGGTATTGCAGTGGGCGGCTACGACCGTACGTCCTGTGCCCTCACGGAGAAACTGCGTGAAGAGGGAGCCTGGGTTCACTATACCGACGACCCCAGCAGCATTCCCTCAGCATTTACCGACCCGCAGCGTTGTCTGGTGGTGTACACACCAGCCATCCCTGCAGAACATCAGGAGCTACAGTATTTCCGCAACCATGGATTTGAGGTGCAGAAGCGTGCCCAGGTGCTGGGCACACTCACACATGCCCTGAAGGGACTGTGTGTGGCCGGCACTCACGGCAAGACCACCACCAGCAGCATGGCCGCCCATATCCTGCACCAGAGCCATGTGGACTGCAATGCCTTTCTGGGCGGCATCACCAAAAACTATGGTACCAACTATATTCTGAGCAAGAAAAGCGAATATGTGGTGATAGAAGCAGATGAGTTTGACCGTTCATTCCATTGGCTGGCACCCTACGCCACAGTCATCACGGCTACAGATGCCGACCACCTCGACATCTATGGCACAGAGGAGGCCTATCTGGAAAGTTTCACCAAGTACACTTCCCTGGTATGCCCCGAAGGCTATCTGATTCTGCATACGGGTCTGCGAATGAAACCAGCCCCCCAACCAGGAGTCACCACCTACACCTACAGTCGACAGTCGGGCGACTTCCATGCCACAAACGTGCAGATTGGAGACGGAGAAATCACCTTCGACTACCATTCGCCGCTGGGTGACATCCCCGGCATACGGCTGGGAGTGCCCGTGGCCATCAATATCGAGAACGGCATTGCAGCCATGGCGCTGGCACAGATAGCCGGTGCCACAGCAGAGGAGATTCGCAATGCCATGGCATCGTTCAAGGGTGTGGACCGAAGGTTCGACTTCCACATCAAGACCGACCGTATGGTGTACCTGAGCGATTATGCCCATCATCCTGAAGAAATCAGGCAGAGCATCGTGAGCATCAAGCAACTCTATGAAGGACGCCGCATCAAGGCCATCTTCCAGCCACATCTCTACACCCGTACGCGCGATTTCTACCGTGAGTTTGCAGATGCGCTCTCGCTACTCGATGATGTGGCCATCGTGGACATCTATCCTGCCCGCGAAGCACCCATCCCAGGGGTTACCAGCGCACTCATCTATGACAACCTGCGCCCAGGCATTCACAAACAGATGTGCAGCAAGGACGAAATCCTGGACGTGGTGAAGGCCGGAGGCTACGATGTACTGGTGACGCTGGGTGCCGGTGACATCGACAACTATGCCGACCGCATTGCCGACCTGCTGAAAGAAACATGAAACAAATGACATAGAATGAAGACGATTATCAAGATTATGCTCATGCTGGCGGTACTTGCCTACCTGGCGGTGGCTGTCACGCTCTTCTACCGTCCTGTGGAGGACATCATTTGCCACAGGATGGAGATAGAGGTACTCGACACCACCACAGCCCAATTCGTGGACGAGGACTACGTGCGCGATGTGCTGGTAGCAGCTAAGATTGCGCCTGAGGGACAGAAGTTGAGCCGTGTGAACCTGCTCGAAATAGAGAAGGCACTACGGGAGAACCCCTATCTCATGTCGGCCAACTGTTACTACACCGATAAGGGTGTGCTCTGCATCGACGTGACGCCACGCAAGCCCATCCTACTGGTAATGGCAAGCAACGGCCAACGGTATTATCTCGATGAAAAAGGCAGCACCATGCCTGCCAACCGATTCTGCCTGCCGCTGTGCGTGGCCACAGGCAACATCACCAAGGAATATGCCGCCACCGGCCTGCTGCCCCTGGCACGCGTTCTCTATGCCGACGAATTCTGGAACAGGCAGGTGGAACAGATATACGTGGAGGATGCCAACAATGTGATCCTCTATCCCAGGATGGGAAACCACAAAATTGTCCTGGGCAATACCGACCAGGTGGGCGACAAGCTCGCGCGCATGCTCCTTTTCTACAAGAAGGGGCTGCCCCAGGCAGGATGGAATCGCTATGAAAGCATCAACCTGGCTTACGAAGGACAAATTGTATGTAAAAAAAGAAAAGACAAAAAATAATACGATATGGGAGCAGAAAAGGAAATCATTGTTGCTGTAGAATTAGGTTCAACAGCCATCCGGGCCATCGCCGGCAAACGAGAGACAGATGGTATCATGCAAGTGTTGGCTATTGTGCAGGAGGAGGGAGTCAGCTGCATCCGCAATGGTGTGGTGGACAACATCGACAAGACAACAGCCGCCATCTCCAGAGTCGTGAAAAAGCTCAATGAAGCGCTCAATATCAATACTACCCGTGTTTACGTGGGAGTGTCGGGACAGTCGTTGCATGCAGTGAAGAACCATGTGACCAAGACCTTTGAGGGAAAGACACTCATTACCGCACAGATGGTGGAAAGCCTTCGCGAAACCAACCACGGTGTCATCTATCCCGATGCGCAAATCAAGGAAGTGGTGCCCCAGGAGTATGGACTGGGCACACGCACGATTACCGACCCCGTGGGCGTTCAGAGCGAACAGGTAGAAGGACGCTACCTCAACATCATCGCACGCAGCAGCCTGTCGGAAAACATCGAACGCTGCGTTCACAACGCAGGACTGGAAGTGGCAGGCATGCCCATCACACCAGTGTGTCTGGCCGATTTTCTGCTCACATCCAACGAGAAGCGTTCGGGGTGCGCGCTGGTAGACATAGGTGCCGAGACCACCACCATCATCGTGTACACCAATAAAATACTGCGCCAGCTGGTGGTGATTCCCGTGGGCGCAGCCGATGTAACCAACGACATTGCCAGCTACAATATCGACCCCGAGGAGGCCGAGATGCTCAAGCTCACCTACGGAAACGCATGGCAAGATGAAGAACAGGAAGACAAGAGTGCAAAAATCACACTGAGCCACAACCGCAGCATCGATGCAACCATGCTTCAGGAGATTGTGGAGGCCCGCTATGAGGAAATCATCCTCAATGTGTGGTCGCGCATCAAGGAGCACAACGACAAGATTCTCTCAGGCATCGTCTTCACAGGCGGCGGTTCAAAGATAAAGAACCTGCTGGAAGCCTTCAAGAAGCACACCGATGTGGACAAACAGCTACGGGTGGCCAAGGGCATGCCCGTGAATGTGACGCTTGTTCCCACCGTACAGACAGGCGACCGAAACATCTATTCGCTCATCGGTATCTTGCTCAAGGGCGACCAGAACTGCGTAGGCGAACCGCCCTCGGCTCCCCGTGAAGTGCAGACCGAACTGGACTTTGGCATGGGCAAGGAGGAAGATGTACAACCCAACAAACCTGCCACAACCGAAGAAGAGCCAGCACAGGAGACACCTACTGCCGACACCGACCCACAGCCTAAGGCCAAACAGCGCTCCCTTGGCAGTAGGCTGAAGAAATTCTGGGGCAAGGTAAGCGAAATGCTGTCCGAGCCCGAAGAATGAGCAACTATCCGAGACAGACAAACATATTCAGTAATCCCTACAAATCAGCATAAACGATATGAAACCAGAAGACAATTTTTCGGGCGGTATCGCATTTGACTTTCCCGCATCAAAGCCAAGCATCATCAAGGTGATTGGAGTGGGCGGTGGCGGAGGAAATGCCGTCAACCACATGTACCGGGAGGGCATTCACGATGTTACCTACGTACTGTGCAACACCGACAAGAAAGCACTCAACGACTCGCCAGTGCCCAATCATCTGCAGCTGGGAAAAGACGGTCTGGGAGCCGGCAACAGGCCGGAAAGAGCCAAGCAGGCAGCCCTGGAAAGCCTCGATGAAATCAAGCAGATGCTCGACGACGGTACACGCATGGTGTTCATCACGGCCGGCATGGGCGGAGGCACAGGCACGGGAGCAGCCCCCATCATCGCCCAGTGCGCCAAGGATGCAGGCATCCTGACAGTGGGAATTGTCACCATTCCCTTCAGGTTTGAGGGCAACAACAAAATAAAGCAGGCACTCGATGGCGTGGATGAGATTTCCAAGCATGTAGACGCCCTGCTTGTCATCAACAACGAACGCCTGCGCGAGGTGTACCCCGACCTCACCGTGCTCAATGCCTTTGCCAGAGCCGATGACACGCTGAGCGTGGCTGCACGCAGCATCGCAGAGATTATCACCATGCACGGAATCATGAACCTCGACTTCCAGGATGTGACCACCGTGCTCAAGGATGGAGGCGTTGCCATCATGAGCACAGGCTATGGCGAAGGAGAGAAACGCGTGACAAAAGCCATCAACGAGGCCCTGAACAGCCCGCTGCTCAACAACAACGACATTTTCAACAGCAAGAAGGTGCTGCTCAATATCAACTTCTGCGGCGACAAAGACCAGGACAATCTGCGCATGGAGGAGATGAACGAGGTGAACGACTTCATGAGCCGATTCAACCAGGACGTGGAAACCAAGTGGGGACTGGCCACCGACAGCAGTCTGGGAGGCAAAGTGAAGATTACCCTGCTGGCCACCGGTTTCGGTCTTCAGAACGTACCCGGCGTGGAAGACCTGAAAAAGGAAAAAGACATCGCGCGATCAATAGAGGACGCTGAGGAGAAGGACAAGCTGGAGGCACGCATCCTCACCTACTATGACCCCACATCCAAATCAGTACGCCGACGCCATCACAATGTGTTCATCTTCTCGGACGACGACCTCGACGACGAAAACGTCATTGCCATGGTAGACACCCTGCCTGCCTACAAACGTACGCTTGAAGACCTCAAGCGCATCAAGCAGCAGCTCCGCCAGCAATAATTAATAATGTATTAATAGTAAGACCATTCAAAAGACATATTATGCTATTTGAACAAATCAGCAGCGACATCGTGGCTGCAATGAAAGCCAAGGACAAAGTGCGCCTTCTGGCACTGAGAAATGTGAAGAAGTATTTCATCGAAGCCAAAACTGCCCCCGGAAGCAACGACGAGCTCACCGATGAGGCAGCCATGAAAGTGCTGGCCAAGCTGGCCAAGCAAGGACGCGACACCGCCCAAATCTATCTGAGCCAAAACAGAGCCGACCTAGCCGAGGAGGAGATGAAACAGGTGCGTGTGATAGAGGAATACCTGCCCAAGCAGATGGAAGACGACGAACTGCGCGCTGCGCTGTCAGAGATAATCGCAGAAGTGGGTGCCACCACTGCCAGGGATATGGGCAAGGTGATGGGTGTGGCCACCAAGCGGCTAGCCGGCAAGGCCGAGGGACGCGCCATCAGCGAAATGGTGAAAAGCCTGCTGCAATAGGCACCGCTAGGACAGAAGGTCGCGCAACACCTGCAGCGAACGCAACTCCGGGAAGTTGGGTATACGCTGCCGGTAGTAGGCCTCCAGTATGTCCAGGAAACGGTTACGCTGCTCCCTGCTCATGCGGAACAAATGCATGGAAGGAAAGTTGATACGCAACATCAAAGGCATCAGTCCGGCCTCTTCAGGTGTAAGAAACGCTCCATGAGGTGGCCGGACTGGTGTATATTGGCACGACTGCATGTCGAAATACAGGCCAGGCTCAGGCTTCTCCAACATCGGCCAGAATCCCAGGAAACGGGTAAGCCGGACCAGCAAAGTGAGATGAAAGTTGGCCAGTCCACGGTCACATGCATCAAGCCATTCCAGACTACTGCACAAGAAAGTGAAAAGCGGTCTGTTGCAAGTTTCGTTGCGCAGGCTGTAAAAAAGGAATTCACCCAAGAAAAGTGCGACAGTCTCCTTTACAGGATGATAAGGCAACGAACGGTAGGCAATGCCCACATGCAGGTCGTCGATGCGCTGGAGCGACTGATTGGGACGCAGGTCAAAGCTCAGTTCCACAATGCTCAGCGGACGCAAGAGATTGGCGTGAAGCCGCCGGCTCTTTGAACGGGAAGGCTTCACCACAAAAGCCACCGATCCACTTTCCTCCGTGAAAATGGTCACAACCAGATGGCCCATAGCGCCTCTGGTCTGATGCAAAACAATTCCGCGTGTCTTCTGAATCATGTTTTTTCTGTTTTATTGCCGCTAAGGTACAAAAAATGATGCAGAAAACATGCAAACGGAGGTAATTTGGGCATAAAAAGACATTTTTTCCTGAAAACATTTTGCCAATCCGCCAAAAAGGCGTACCTTTGCAACCGCAAAACGGCAAACATGCCGGATGCACAGGCTAAGGCCGAAGGTTTGGTCCCTTCGTCTATCGGTTAGGACGAGAGATTTTCATTCTCTAAAGAGGAGTTCGACTCTCCTAGGGACTACTAGTTAAAATAAAAAAGAATCACAAAGATGGCTAATCACAAATCGTCAGAAAAAAGAATCCGTCAGGAGGAGAAGAGAAGACTCCACAACAGATATTACGCAAAGACCATGCGTAATGCCGTACGCAAACTGCGTGCAACAACCGACAAGAACGAAGCACTTGCTTTGTACCCCAGTGTACAGAAGGCTCTTGACAAGCTCGCCAAGACCAACATCATCCACAAGAACAAGGCTTCCAACCTCAAGTCGAAGCTGGCTATATATATCCAAAAACTGGGATAAAAGACGGATTTTCCATAGCGTACAAAACATAAGGCGTACTCTTTCAGCAGAGTGCGCCTTTTTTTCTTGCAATATACTTTCATATCTCGATTTTTCTTCGTAAATTTGTACCCAAATTTAAGGCTATTATTGTAATGGAAGAAACACAAACAAGTAGTGCGCAATACAGCGCTTCCAATATTCAGGTATTGGAAGGGCTTGAAGCTGTGCGCAAGCGTCCGGCCATGTACATTGGTGACATCAGCGAGAAGGGTCTCCACCACCTTGTCTACGAGACGGTGGACAACTCCATCGACGAGGCCCTGGCCGGCTACTGCACGCATATTGAGGTCACCATCAATCCCGACGAGAGCATCACCGTCCAGGACAACGGACGAGGCATCCCGGTTGACATGCACGAGAAGGAGCACAAGAGTGCTCTGGAGGTGGTCATGACGGTCCTGCATGCCGGAGGCAAGTTTGACAAGGGAAGCTACAAAGTGAGCGGTGGTCTGCACGGTGTGGGCGTTTCCTGTGTGAACGCACTGAGCACAAAGATGGTGTCCCAAGTGTTCCGCGACGGGAAAGTCTATCGTCAGGAATATGCCTGCGGCAAACCCGTCACCGGCGTGGACATTGTAGGAGAGACCGACCTGCGCGGCACACGCCAGCAGTTCTGGCCCGATGCCAGCATCTTCACCACCACCCACTACAAATACGACATACTGGCCAACCGTATGCGTGAACTGGCCTATCTGAACGCAGGCATCCATATCACCCTCACCGACCTGCGTCCCGACGACGAAGGCAACACACGCAAGGAGGTATTCCACAGCGAAGGTGGTCTCAAGGATTTTGTACGCTATATCGACAGCAGCCGCACCCATCTCTTCGATGATGTCATCTATCTCAATACGGAAAAGCAGGGCACGCCCATCGAGACTGCCATCATGTACAACACAGGCTACAGCGAAAACCTGCACTCCTATGTCAACAACATCAACACCATCGAGGGCGGCACCCATCTTCAGGGTTTCCGCATGGCACTCACACGCGTGCTCAAGAAATACGCCGAGGACCAGTTCCCCAAGGAAATGGAGAAACTGGCAAAGAACCATGTGGAGATTAGCGGAGAGGACTTCCGGGAAGGCCTGACAGCCGTTATCAGCATCAAGGTGGCAGAGCCCCAGTTTGAAGGCCAGACCAAGACCAAGCTGGGCAATAGCGAGGTGTCAGGTGCAGTGCAGCAAGCCGTGGGAGAAGCCTTGACCCTCTACCTGGAGGAGCATCCACGCGAAGCCAAACTCATTGTGGACAAAGTACTGCTTGCAGCCACAGCGCGTGTGGCTGCCCGCAAGGCACGTGAAAGCGTACAGCGGAAGAATCCCATGAGCGGTGGTGGTCTTCCCGGCAAACTGGCTGACTGCAGCGACAAGGATGCGGCCAACTGCGAGCTCTTCATTGTGGAGGGCGATTCAGCCGGTGGTTCGGCCAAGCAGGGACGCAGCCGCCAGTTCCAGGCCATCCTGCCCATCCGAGGCAAGATATTCAATGTGGAGCGTGTAATGTGGCACAAGGCCTTCGAGCATGAAGAGGTGAACAACATCATTCAGGCGCTGGGCGTACGCTTTGGTCTGGGCGAGGACAGCAAGGAAGCCAATTATGAAAAACTCCGCTATTACAAAGTGATTATCATGACCGATGCCGATGTCGATGGTTCGCACATCGACACCCTCCTGATGACACTCTTCTACCGCTATATGCCTGAGCTTATCCAGAACGGTCATCT
>SFQP01000018.1 GCA_004562975.1 bacterium | reverse complement strand
TCACTGGCGCAATACACCATGCCGTCCTTGTCCTTTCCGATATATAAAGGTATCACCCCGATGGGGTCGCGGGCTATCAGGAAATCATCCTTTTCCTCGTCGTAGAGCGCGAAGGCGAAGATGCCGCTCAGCTCTTCCAGGAAGTCACATCCCCGCTCGCGGTAGAGCGCCAGCACCACCTCACAGTCCGACCCTGTCTGGAAATCATATTTTCCGGCATATTTCGCCCGGATTTCCCGATGGTTATAAATTTCTCCGTTCACCGCCAGCACCTGCTTGTGGTCGGGTGCGAACAGCGGCTGTTTTCCGCTCTCGGGGTCTACGATAGACAGGCGTTCGTGGCACAGTATGGCCGACTTACCACAATATATGCCGCTCCAATCCGGTCCTCTGTGTCTTATCTTTTTGCTCATCCGGAGAGCCTTCTGCCTCAATTCGGGTGTTTGTTCTTTTACGTTGAAAATTGCTACGATGCCGCACATAGTGTTTGGAATTTTAGGTTCAAAGTCGTCCGATGCAACACGCATCCTGTCCCTTAGCCACATTGCCTAGGCAATGGACGGGCCAACGACTTTTCCTGCTTACATTTTGTATTTATTTATGGTTATTTTGATTTCGCAGTGCAAATATATAAAGAATAATCAGCGCAAAAAGTTTTTACAACAATTTTTCCACTGAATTTTTGGTTTTCGCCGCTTCTTCTGCTTCCAGCTGTCCCGGAACGCACAAAAAGAGCTGTTCCGGCAAGGGGGAAACCGCTTGGGAGAACAGCTCTCTATGAAATTCGGGCAATCTTCGGTTAGAAGTCCGCCGTCTTGGGTGTACGCGGGAAGGGGATGACATCGCGGATGTTCTGCATACCCGTCACGAAGAGGATCAGACGCTCGAAGCCCAAGCCGAAGCCGGAATGGGGGCAGGTGCCGAAGCGGCGGGTGTCCAGATACCACCACATGTCCTTCATCGGGATATTCAGTTCCTCAATGCGTGCCATCAGTTTCTCGTAGCTTTCCTCACGTTCCGAACCGCCGATGATTTCGCCGATTTGCGGGAAGAGCACATCCATGGCGCGCACCGTTTTGCCGTCGTCGTTCTGCTTCATGTAGAAAGCCTTGATTTCCTTGGGATAGTCCGTCAGGATAACGGGCTTCTTGAAGTATTCCTCCACCAAGTAACGCTCGTGCTCGCTGGCCAGGTCAACTCCCCAATATACGGGGAACTCAAACTTGCGTCCTCCGGCGATGGCCTCCTCCAGGATGCGGATGCCTTCGGAGTAAGTCAGGCGTACGAAATCATGTTCCACCACAAAGTGCAACCGTTCCAGCAACGTCTTCTCAATCATCTTGTTGAGGAATTCCAAGTCGTCCTTGCAGTGTTCCAACGCCCAACGCACACAGTACTTGATGAAGTCCTCTGCCAAGTCCATGTTGTCGTTGATATCATAGAACGCCACTTCAGGTTCAATCATCCAGAACTCTGCCAAGTGGCGCGGCGTGTTGGAGTTTTCGGCACGGAATGTGGGTCCGAAGGTGTAGATGGCACCGAGCGCCGTGGCACCGAGTTCGCCTTCCAGCTGTCCGCTCACCGTCAGCGAGGTGGTTTTTCCGAAGAAATCGTCGCTGTAGTCAATCTTGCCATCCTCCGTTTTCTTCAGGTCATAGAGGTTTTTGGTCGTCACCTGGAACATCTGTCCGGCACCCTCGCAGTCAGAAGCCGTGATGATGGGCGTATGAAAATAGCAGAAGCCGTGTTCGTGGAAATAGGTATGAATGGCCATGGCCATGTTGTGTCGGATGCGGAACACAGCGCCGAACGTGTTGGTACGCAGGCGCATGTGGGCATGTTGGCGCATATACTCGAAGCTCTGTCCCTTCTTCTGCATGGGATAGTCCGCCGCGCAGGTGCCCAGCACCTCGATGTGTGTGGCCTGCACCTCACTGCTTTGTCCGGCACCCTGACTCTCGGTCAGCACGCCCTCCACACTCAGGCAGGCTCCTGTGGTGATTTGTTTGAGCATTTCGGCATCAAACTTGTCCACGTCGGCCACAATCTGCACATTCTTGATGGTGCTGCCGTCGTTCAGGGCGATAAAGTTCACGGACTTGCTGCCCCGGCGGGTGCGCACCCATCCTTTTACGCATACGTTTGCTCCGTAATCCGTACGTTGGAGCAAATCGATGATTTTTGTCCTTTGCATTGTATTTAGGGGTGTTCAATATTATTCAAATGCTCCCATGCGCAACATCTGCACCTCTTTTTCGGTCAGGTACCGCCAGTCGCCCCGGCGCACGTTCTTTTTGGTCAGTCCGGCAAAGTAAACGCGGTCGAGTTTGGTGACATGGTACCCCAGGCTTTCAAAGATGCGGCGCACGATGCGGTTCTTGCCGCTGTGGATTTCGATGCCCACCTGTTTCTTGTCAGTAGGATGAGCGTATTCCACGGCATCGGCCTTAATCTGTCCGTCGTCGAGCGTAATGCCGTCGGCAATCTGCTGGATGTCGGCAGCGGTCACGTTCTGGTCGGTCGTGACGTGGTAGATTTTCTTCTTCAGGAATTTGGGGTGCGTCAGCTTGGAGGCCAGCTCACCGTCGTTCGTAAGCAGCAGCACACCCGTAGTGTTGCGGTCGAGCCTTCCGACGGGATAGATGCGTTCGGGGCAGGCGTTCTGCACGAGGTCCATCACCGTCTTGCGGTTTTGCGGGTCCTCACTGGTCGTTACGTAGCCTTTGGGCTTGTTGAGCAGCACATAGACCTTCTTTTCCATCTTGACCAGGTTGTCATGGAATTTGATTTCGTCCGTGCGCAGCACCTTGGCACCCAGTTCCGTCACCACTACGCCATTGACGCTGACCACGCCGGCTTCAATGTATTTGTCGGCATCGCGTCGGGAGCAGATACCGGCATTGGCCAGGAACTTGTTGAGGCGGAGGGGTACTGTGGGGTCATAGTTTTCCTCCTTGTATTCCATGCGTTTCTTGTGCGAATACTTGGCGTGCGGATCATATCCCGGGCGGCGTTGCTGCTGCCGGCTGTAGCCGCCTTGTCCCTGGTAACGCGGACGGAAGCCTCCCTGTCCGCCACGGGGCTGGTAGCCCCCACCCTGCCGGCGCGGCTGGTAGCCGTTCTGTCCGCCGCGAGGCTGGTAACCGCCGTCCTGTTCGTATCCCTCCCGGTTGTAACGGGGCTGATAGCCGCCCTGTCCGCCGCGTGAAGCATAGCCTCCGCCCTCTGCGGTATTCTGTCCGTAGCGCGATTTGCCCCAGCGGTTTTCGCGGGGCTGGTATCCGTCGCGAGGCTGATACCCGTTGCGAGGCTGGTAGTTGCCATCTCTGCTGTCCTGTCTGCGTGAGGATTGATAGCCACCTTCACCGTTGTAACGGGGCCGGTATTCTCCGCCCTGCCGCTGCATTCCGTAGCCGCGCTGGTTGCCATACTCGCTGCTGCCGGCTTGCCGGAAGTTGCGGTTTATACGCGGGCGAGGTGTGTGTCCACTTTCAAAGCGGCCATTTCCTTTTGCATTTTCCTCATCTTGCGAACGAAAGCCATCCCGGCTGTCTTCGCTTTGGTTAAAGAATTCTTCACTCATGTTTTTTGTAATTTGTTTGGTTGTTGTAGGTGGGGCTTATCTATTCCCCACCCACCATATTATTTATATTGGATGATCATCCGTTGTGTCATCATGGATTGCTCCGGTCCACGGCTCCTGTCATCACACGCCGGTGTAGTTGTGCGGTGTGATGGCCTTCAGTTCTGCCTTGACCTCGTCGCTCACTTCCAACCCATCGATGAAGTGGTGAATGCGTTCTTCGGTCACGGCCTCGTTGGTACGTGTCAGTGCTTTCAGTGCCTCGTAAGGATGCGGGTATGCTTCGCGCCGCAGGATGGTCTGTATGGCTTCTGCCACGACAGCCCAGCAGTTGTCCAGGTCCTGAAGGATTCGCTCCTCGTTGAGCAGGAGTTTCCGCAAGCCTTTCAGCGAACTTTGGAAGGCTATCAGGGCATGTCCCATGGGCACGCCGATGTTGCGTATCACGGTAGAATCCGTCAAATCGCGCTGCAAGCGGCTGATGGGCAGCTTACGGCTCAGGTGTTCCAGCAGGGCGTTCGCCACGCCCAGATTGCCCTCAGAGTTTTCAAAATCAATGGGGTTGACCTTGTGGGGCATGGCGCTGGAGCCCACCTCGCCCTGTTTGATGCGCTGTTTGAAATATTCCATCGAAACATACTGCCAGAAATCGCGGTCCATGTCGATCACGATGGTATGGATGCGTTTCATGGCATCAAACACGGCAGCCATGCTGTCGTAGTTGCTGATTTGTGTGGTGTATTCCTCTCTTTCAAGACCCAACTTCTCAGCCACGAAACGGTTGCCGAAGGTTTTCCAGTCGTAGGCAGGGTAAGCCACGTGGTGGGCGTTGAAATTGCCGGTTGCCCCACCGAATTTGGCCGTGAAGGCACAGGCCTGAAGTTGGGCCAACTGACGTTCCAAGCGGTAGGCGAACACTTTCACCTCCTTGCCCAACCGTGTGGGCGAAGCGGGCTGGCCATGGGTGCGTGCCAGCATGGGGATTTCCTTCCATTCCTCGGCATAGGCATCCAGCAGGCTGATGAGTTCCTGAAGCAAGGGTACATAAACCTCCTCGACCGACTCTTTGAGCATCAAGGGGAAAGAGGTGTTGTTGATGTCCTGCGAAGTAAGTCCGAAATGGATGAACTCCTTGAACCGGTCCATTCCTCCCAGCTTGTCGAGCTGTTCCTTGATGAAATACTCGATGGCCTTCACGTCATGGTTCGTCACCTGCTCAATTTCCTTCACACGGGCAGCGTCCGCTTCGGAAAAATCGCGGTAGATGCTGCGCAAAGCTTCAAATTGTCCGTGGGGAAAATCGGCGAGCTGGGGAAGGGGGAGTTCGCAAAGGGAGATGAAGTATTCAATTTCCACGCGCACCCTGTATTTCATCAAGGCATACTCTGAGAAATAAGGTGCCAAAGGCTCAGTTTTCGAACGGTATCGTCCGTCAATCGGCGATACAGCTGTCAGAATGTCCAATTCCATTGTCTGAAGGAATAAAAAGTTCAAAAAGTGCGTTGTTCCGTCACCGCCAATCCCGGAGCAGTCGGGCTGTGTCCGGGGCTTGTTCTTGTGGCTTGACGAAAACGTCGGATTGGTGTTAGTTTTTAGGCCGCAAATATAGTAATTCTTCGTTGAATGTCGGTTTGCCATTCACGTTTTTATGCCCCCGGATATTATCGGGCGGCACTTTTTCTTACAGGACGAAGGTTCAGAAACGCATCGGGCGTAACGGATCGGGCTGAGCCGGGAGCATACAGGACAAAGCCTGGAGTTGTCATTTCTAAGCCCGGACTTGTAAAACCTAAGCCTGAACTTGTAAAACCTAAGCCTGAACTTATTGAAGCAAGGCCGGCTTTTGGTGAGGGAGGGGGGCGGTTGGAATTTTTCGGGAAAGAAACATGGCGGATTATTATATATATACGTATTTCAACCTTTGAAAAATATCGTTCAAACCTTCAGCAAGGAATGTTTTCTTCTGATTTTCAGGATATTTGGTCATGAACGATTGTTTTTGCCAGCATTCAGGAAGGGCTTTGCAAAGCAAATATCCGATGAATAGCGTCAGCGCGTTTGTCATGGCGCGGCGGAGGCGGCTGAAAGAGGAATGAGCGAATTGAAACTTTTGCCTTGAGGAAACCGTCAAGGCTAAACCGCTGGAAATCAGCGTTGTTTTTGCGAGATGAATGTTTGAAGCTTTTTTTCTGGGGTTAAAAAGCGTATATAATAGGGGGAGTCATGAAGGGCGCAGCCGCGAGAGCTGGCATACTGGCATAGAAGTTGCTATCAGGGAAGTATAGGGAGCTATAGAGAGCTATAGATTGCTATAGATTGCTATAGATTGCTATAGATAACTATAGATAACTATAGATAACTATAGATGCCTATCGAAACCCTATCAAAGCAAAAATCTGCGATTTTCCTTTTCATTGCTCTCGCCTTGCACTAAATTTGCAGCCGAAGAGGACAATTCGACAAATATCAACAATCATCATCCGCTGAATTATACAACTCAGAAACTATCTGACTATATCCAACGACATTTATGAACTACGAAATACCGGCCGACACGGCACACATCATCCAAGAAAGCAAAAACATCGCCAAACGCTATGGACTGCTTGAAGTTACTTCGCTCTGCTTGCTGCGAAGCACACTCGATGTGACCCTAAAAACCACGGAACGACTGAAAGAGATGAACCTGGACGTGCAGGCCATCAGCAAAAAGGTGGACGAAGCACTGGCACAAAACGACATGGAACTGACCGGACCGGAAGGCGACTACCCGCTGTCGTTCGACACGGACTGTACACGCATCATCAAACTGCTTGCGCTGGAGTACAGACTGATCGGCAACGAACGCGAACCGGCATGGCTGATGTTGCGCGCCATCATGCATGACCGCAACAATGAGGCCAAAACGCTGCTCCACTCTTTCGGAGTGACTTATGAGGCATTGGTCAACAAGGGGGATAACAACAAGGTGAAAAGCCACTTCGACTTCCCCGACGAGACCGATGCGCCCTACCCCGGCGACGAGAAACCCGGACAAGGATATGCGTCCTCCTCGGCCAAAACCCAGGAGAAGAAACCGTCAAGCGACACGCCCATCACCGACAACTTCGGCACGGACCTTACGGCGGTGGCCATCAAGGGGGGGCTGGACCCCGTGGTAGGACGCGAAAAGGAAATTGAACGCGTGGTGCAGATTTTGTGCCGGCGCAAAAAGAATAACCCCATCATCATCGGCGAACCGGGCGTGGGCAAAAGCGCCATCGTGGAGGGACTGGCCGACCGCATAGCGCATCGGCGGGTTCCGCGTCTGCTGTTGGGCAAACGTATCGTGGCCCTCGACATGGCATCGATAGTGGCCGGCACACAGTATCGCGGACAGTTCGAGGAAAGGTTGCGCCGGCTGATCGTGGAGCTGAAGCAGCATCCGGAAATCGTTCTCTTCATCGACGAAATACACACCATCATCGGTGCAGGTTCGGCACCGGGCAGCCTCGATGCCGCCAACATTCTCAAACCAGCCTTGGCGCGCGGCGAGGTGCAATGTATCGGCGCCACCACCACCGGGGAGTTCAAGAAGAGCATCGAAAAGGACGGGGCACTGGACCGCCGTTTCCAGAAAATCATGCTGGAACCGACCACGCCCGAAGAGACCCTGGCCATCCTGCAAAACATCAAGCCGCGATACGAAGAACACCACAACGTGAGCTATACGCCCGAGGCTCTCGAAGCCTGTGTGCGCCTGACCGCACGCTACATTGCCGACCGTGCCCTGCCCGACAAGGCCATCGACGCGCTCGACGAGGCCGGGGCGCGCAAGCACCTGGCCGGTTCGGAGAACCCCAAATTCTTGGAAGAGAAGGAAAAGGAAATCGAACAGATGCGCGAGGCCAAAATGCAGGCAGCACAGGCCCAGGACTATGAAACGGCGGCCAACCTGCGCGACGAGGTGACACGGCTGACCAAAGAACTGGACGAACTGACGTTGCGCTGGCAGAACGAAACCGCTGCCCACCCCATCGTGGTGGACGAGGGCGATGTGGCGGATGTGGTATCGTCCATGAGCGGTGTGCCCGCCGCACGTGTGGCCACGGCTGAGAACGAACGCCTCCAAGGTATGAAAGCGGCGCTGTCGGCCAAGGTGATTGCCCAGGACAAGGCGGTGGAACGCCTCACGAGGGCCATCATGCGCAACCGCATGGGACTGAAAGGTCCCGACCACCCCATCGGCACTTTCCTCTTTGTCGGACCTACGGGTGTGGGCAAGACCCATCTGGTGAAATGCCTGGCCCAATGGATGTTTGCCGCCAAGGATTCGCTGATACGCATTGACATGAGCGAATACGGCGAGAAATACAGCGTGAGCCGGCTGCTCGGTGCTCCTCCGGGATATGTGGGCTACGAAGAGGGCGGCCAGCTGACCGAAAGGGTGCGCCGCCATCCTTACTCGGTGGTGCTGCTCGACGAGATTGAAAAGGCGCACCCCGACGTGTTCAACACCTTGCTGCAGGTGATGGACGAGGGGCGGCTTACCGACGGCAACGGCACGACGGTGGACTTCCGCAACACCGTCATCATTCTCACCTCAAACAGCGGTACCAAACAGCTCCGCGAGTTCGGAACGGGCGTGGGCTTTAACCGGCCCGAAGAAGGACTGACGGGCGAAGCCGCCGAAAGCATCGTACTGAAGGCTCTGCGCAAACAGTTCTCACCGGAATTCCTCAACCGACTGGACGACATCATCATGTTCAACCCGCTCAACAAAGAGAACGCCGCCGTCATTGCACAGCTGGAACTCAATGAGCTGAAGGAAAGGATGATGCAAAACGGGTACGAACTGCAATGGACCGACGAGGTGGTGCAATTCATTGTCGACAAAGGATTTGACTCCCACTACGGCGCACGCTCGCTCAAACGGGCCATCCGCCAACACATAGAAGACACTCTCTGCGACAGCATGATGGAACATCCGGAGCTGACGGCTTTCCAACTGACTGTAGACGAGGGGAAAATAACCCTTCTTAAAAGTGCAATTTTATAGCCATGGCAGCGTTTAAGCGAGCTTGAACACTCTGCTCATTTGGCTTAACGAAATCGTTGATTGATTATTTACTCCATGAATTATATTCCGACAGATATTCAGGATGTGTTCATCCTTGAGCCCCGGGTGTTTGAAGATGCCCGTGGCTATTTTATGGAAACATGGCGCGAAGAGGACTTTAACCGCGCCATGGGCCGCGAGGTCCATTTCGTACAGGACAACCAGTCGATGTCGTCACGCGGCGTGCTGCGCGGACTTCACTACCAACGCGGCGAAGCCTCACAGGCCAAGTTGGTGCGCGTGTTGCAGGGAACGGTGGTCGACGTGGCGGTGGACCTGCGCCAGGACTCTCCCACCTACGGACGGCACGTGATGGTGGAACTCTCGGCTGAGAACAAACGCCAGCTGTTCATACCCCGTGGTTTTGCTCACGGTTTCCAGGTAATCAGCGACAAGGCCGTGTTCACCTATAAGGTGGACAACCGATATGCCCCCGAATGTGAATGTTCCATACGCTACGACGACCCTTCATTGGGCATCGACTGGCCCATCAAGGGCGAGGAGGTCGTGCTCAGCGAGAAGGACCTGCAGCACGCAGTGAGCTTCGAGGCGGCAGAGAAATTCTGACACTGGCCGGCACAAGCACGCCCCACTTCATCAGTTCATACTCATTATATTATATATAGGAACACATACGGTTTCGGCCTGTAGACACCAGCCACATACCGGCAAATTCCGACAAACCCCAATCCCCTTCCTCACGTGAAGCATATACGCAATTTCAGTATCATAGCCCATATCGACCACGGCAAAAGCACCCTGGCCGACCGTTTGCTGGAACGCACGCAGACCATCCAAGTTACAGAGGGACAGATGCTCGACGACATGGACCTGGAGCGCGAAAGAGGCATTACCATCAAGAGTCACGCCATACAGATGGAGTACACACTCGACGGCGAAACCTACCGCCTCAACCTGATAGACACGCCGGGACACGTTGACTTTGCCTACGAAGTGTCCCGCAGCATTGCGGCCTGCGAAGGCTGCCTGCTGCTCGTCGATGCCACGCAGGGCGTACAGGCGCAAACCATCTCGAACCTGTACATGGCCATCGAGCACAACCTGGAAATCATTCCCGTGCTGAGCAAGTGCGACATGGTGAACGCCATGCCCGAGGAGGTGGAGGACGAAATCATCGACCTGCTCGGATGCAAGCGCGAGGAGATTATCCACGCTTCGGGACGTACGGGACAGGGGGTGGACGACATCCTGCGTGCCGTCATCGAACGCATTCCCGCTCCCACGGGCGACGAGAACGCGCCCTTGCAGGCACTTATCTTCGACTCTGTGTTCAACCCCTTCCGGGGCATCATTGCCTATTACAAAATCGTCAACGGCTCTATCCACAAGGACGAGGAAGTGCTCTTTGTCAACACGCGCAAAAGGTATCATGCCGACGAGGTGGGGGTGCTGAAAATGGAACTCTCGCCGCGCAAGGAACTGAAATGCGGCGATGTGGGCTACATCGTGAGCGGCATCAAAACGGCCACCGAGGTGAAGGTGGGCGATACCATCACCGCCGTGGCGAACCCTTGCGAGAAGGCCATCGAGGGCTTTGAAGAGGTGAAACCCATGGTGTTTGCCGGTGTGTATCCCGTGGAGACGGAGGACTTCGAGCAGCTGCGCGCCAGTCTGGAGAAGTTGCAGCTCAACGATGCCTCGCTCACGTTCCAGCCTGAGTCGTCCGTGGCACTGGGCTTCGGCTTCCGCTGCGGCTTCCTGGGACTGCTGCACATGGAAATCGTGCAGGAACGACTGGACCGCGAGTTCAACATGAACGTCATCACCACCGTGCCGAACGTGAGCTATAACGTGTACGACAAGCACATGACGCTGCTCGAAGTACACAATCCTGCCGGCATGCCCGACCAAACGGAGATTGACCACATCGAGGAGCCGTACATCAGGGCATCCATCATCACCCGCACGGACTACATCGGCAACATCATGACGCTCTGCCTCGGCAAACGCGGCGAGCTGATCAAGCAGGAATATGTCTCGGGCAACCGCGTGGAGCTGTACTACGACATGCCGCTGGCGGAAATCGTCATTGACTTCTACGACAAACTCAAAAGCCTCTCGAAAGGCTATGCCTCCTTCGACTACCACCCCATCGGTTTCCGACCCTCCAAACTCGTGAAGCTGGACATCCTGCTCAACGGCGAACCGGTGGACGCACTCTCCACCCTGACACACGTGGACAACTCGGTGTTCTTCGGACGGAGAATGTGCGAGAAGCTGAAGGAACTGCTGCCCCGGCAACAGTTCGACATTGCCATCCAGGCCGCCATCGGTGCCAAGATCATTGCCCGCGAAACAGTGAAGCAGGTGCGCAAGGACGTGACAGCCAAATGCTATGGCGGCGACATCAGCCGCAAGCGCAAACTGCTTGAAAAACAGAAACGAGGCAAAAAGCGCATGAAGGAAATCGGCAACGTACAGGTGCCCCAGAAAGCCTTCCTCGCCGTTCTCAAACTCGACTAACACGCAGAGACCATGCTGATAGAACTCAACGACGTGGCACTGAGCCACGAAGAAGACCCCGTGCTCTCCCATGTCAACTTCCAGGTTGACCGGGGCGACTTTGTCTACATCGTGGGCAAAGTGGGCAGCGGAAAGAGCACACTGCTCAAATCGCTCTACGGCGAGGTGCCGGTGCAGAAGGGACAGGCACGCATCCTGGACTATGACCTGCGAAAACTGAAGAACAAGCACATCCCGCCACTGCGGCGCAAGCTGGGCATCGTGTTCCAGAAATTCGAGCTGCTGCACGACCGCACGGTGAGGCAAAACCTCGACTTCGTGCTGCGCGCCACGGGATGGAAAAAGAAACTGCGCCCCCAACGCATGGCAGAGGTGCTCGAACTCGTGGGGCTGGCAGACAAAATAGACCGATACCCTCACGAGCTCTCCGGCGGAGAACAGCAAAGGGTGTGCATCGCACGGGCCCTGCTGAACCACCCGGAAATCGTGCTGGCGGACGAACCCATCGGCAACCTCGACACCGAAACGAGCCGCCAAATCATGCAGCTCCTGCTCGGCATACGCGAAAAAGGTACGGCTGTGGTCATGGTGACGCACAACTTGCACCTGCTCTCCGAATTTCCCGGCATCGTCTACCGCCTGCAGGACGGCGAGGCCAAACTCGTGACCGAGGAGTACAACCGGGCCATGGAACTGTCCATCTGACGGTTTCCGGCATATCCTCACCTTCATACCATTTCTACAAGTTCCCTTTCATACAAAAATATACCGCACATGAAAATACTGAAATTCGGCGGCACCTCCGTAGGCTCGCCCCAGCGCATGAAAGATGTCTGCAAACTCATACACGACGGCGAACAGAAGATTGTGGTCCTCTCCGCCATGTCGGGCACGACCAACTCGCTGGTAGAAATTGCCGACTACATCAACAAGCGCAATCCAGAAGCTGCCAACAATGTCATCAACAAACTGCGCAACCTCTATATGCAGCACGTGGACAACCTCTACGTGCAATCCGAAAACGCAGACAAGACCCAAGCATTGCTCAACGGCATATTCCGCCACCTGCACAACCTCACCGCACAGGAATATTCCCTCTCTCTGGAGAAGGAAATTCTGGCACAGGGCGAGCTGATGAGCACCAACATGGTGACCAACTACCTGCTGGAGTGTGGCGTGAAGGTGAAACTGCTTCCGGCACTCGACTATATGCGCACCGACGACAACGGCGAGCCGGACATGGGCTTCATCAAAACGCACATTGCCGAACAACTGAAGCAGCATCCCGGCTACGACCTGTATATCACGCAGGGCTTCATCTGCCGCAACCACCTGGGCGAAATCGACAACCTGCAACGTGGCGGATCAGACTACACGGCCTGCCTCATCGGTGCCGCGCTCGGGGCGGAGGAAATCCAGATATGGACGGACATTGACGGTATGCACAACAACGACCCGCGCTTCGTGGAAGGCACGACGCCCGTGCGCCAACTCAACTTTGAAGAGGCTGCCGAACTGGCTTACTTCGGTGCGAAAATCCTCCACCCTACCTGCATCCAACCTGCACGCTACGCCGGGGTGCCCGTGAAACTGCTCAACACCATGGACCCCAACGCACCGGGCACCATCATCAACAACGAGATGCAACGCGGCAACATCAAGGCCGTGGCCGCCAAGGACAACATCACCGCCATCAAGATTGTCTCCTCACGGATGCTCCTCGCCACAGGGTTCCTGCGCAAGGTGTTCGAGATTTTCGAGACGAACCACACACCCATCGACATGGTGACCACCAGCGAGGTGGGCGTGACCGTGACGATTGACAACACGGCACATCTGGCCGCCATCACCGAAGAGCTGAAGAAGTACGGCACGGTGGAAACCGACGAGAACATGTGCATCATCTGCGTCGTGGGCGACCTCCGCTGGGGCAACGTGGGCTTTGAAACACGTGTGGTCGAAGCCGTGGCGGAAATTCCTGTGCGCATGATTTCTTACGGCGGCAGCAACCACAACATTTCTCTCCTGGTGCGCGAGGCCGACAAGAAGGCGGCACTCTGCGCCCTGAGCAACAAGCTCTTCGTAACCGAAAACAACGCATAACCCATAACCTGAACACTATCCCTGTCCCCTCCACTGCGGCGACAGGGATTTTCAACAATAACCAACCGATGAACTTCCCTCTGACACAATTTCAACAACTGGACACTCCTTTTTATTACTACGACCTCGGACTGCTCGAAACGACACTCAGAACCATCAGCGGACTGCTGGCCGGCCGCAATGCCTTTCACGTGCATTATGCCATCAAGGCCAATGCCAACCCGCGACTGCTGCAAATAATCAGTGCGGCAGGGCTGGGGGCCGACTGCGTTTCGGGCGGCGAAGTGGAAGCGGCATTGAAAAACGGATTTGCCTCCTCATCCATCGTCTTTGCCGGTGTGGGGAAAACCGACAAGGAGATACGACTGGCTCTCGAAGCGGACATCCATAGCTTCAACGTGGAAAGTCTGCCCGAGCTGGAAGCCATCAACGAGCAGGCTGTTGCCATGGGCAAGCAGGCAAAGGTGGCCTTCCGAATCAACCCCAACGTGGATGCGCACACCCATGCCAAGATTACCACCGGCCTGAACGAGAACAAATTCGGCATCGCGTGGGAAGACACGCTGGCGGCCATCCGCAGGGCCAATGAATTGCCCGGGGTACACTACATCGGACTGCATTTCCACATCGGCAGCCAGATTACAGACATGGAACCCTTCCGCGCACTCTGCCTGAAGGTGAACGAGCTACAGAACGTGCTCGAAGCCGAAGGCATCCGCACCGAAAGCATCAA
>SFQP01000017.1 GCA_004562975.1 bacterium | reverse complement strand
AAGCGAGTAAATGGATAGTGTGTGCCCTTATAGCCTGCGGACAAACAGCTTGGGCACAGGAAAGCACCGTGAAGAAGGATTTCAACCCCCACTGGTTCATCCAGGCACAGGGAGGGGTAAGTGCTACACGCGGCGAGGCCGACTTCAAGGATTTAATCAGTCCGGCCGCTGCACTGAACGTTGGATACCAATTCACGCCTGTTATCGGACTGCGCGTCGGAGCGAGCGGATGGGAAGCCAAAGGCGGATGGAGCAGCCCCCAACAAACGTATTCGTACAATTATGTGCAGGGAAATGTCGATGTCGTGTTCGACCTCAGCGCGCTCTGCTGCTCTTACAACCCCAAGCGCGTATGCAACCTCTACGGCTTCGTAGGAGGAGGCGTGAACTATGCCTTCAACAACGACGATGCAAAAGCCCTCAACACCCACGGCTACACACTGGTCTACCTATGGGACGACCACAGGCTCTCACCCGTAGGCCGCGCCGGACTGGGGATAAATCTCCGGGTGGCTCCGCGGCTCACTATCAACGTAGAGGGAAATGCCAACCTCCTGTCCGACCACTTCAACTCGAAGAAAGCGGACAACCCCGACTGGCACTTCAATCTCCTGGCCGGCCTTACCATCCACTTGGGCAAAACAGCCAAGGCTGCCGCGCCGACCCCCGTTCCCGCAGTAAACGTGGTGGAGCCCGTGGAGGAGAACAAGGCAGAAGCCGCCCAGCCCGTACCTGCCACCACAGAAGCTGCCCCCAACCCGACGGCAGAAACGAAGGTGAAACCTTTGCAAGAAAACATTTTCTTCCGCATCAACTCCTGCATCGTACGCACCACGGAGTTGAGCAAGATTGAAGCACTCGTTGCTTACCTCCGGCAGCATCCCGGGGCACAAGTCTGCATCACGGGATATGCCGACGCTGCTACCGGCACAAAGGCTTACAACCTGCAAATAGCCACCCGCCGAGCCAAGGCTGTGGCCGAAGCACTGACAAAACGCGGCATAGCTCCCGAACGCATCCGTCAGGACAGCAAGGGCGACACCGTACAACCGTTCGCCACCGTGGCCGAAAACCGCGTATGTATCTGTTTGGCAGAAGAATAAAGTAGCGCGTTATCGGCTCCCAAGTCAGAAGTTGTCCGCCCCAAGCCCAAACTCTTGGGCGGCGCAGCAGACTCACATTCCCCCAACCTATACTCTTCATCTATATTTTCAAGTTCAGCAGCGTCCCGCTGCCGGCATCCCCCTGCCGGTGGCGGGATTTTATTTCTGATAGTAACAATTCAGCGTAAAGTGCGGCTCAGTAGAAATTCAGTGGGGGTAGGCGTATAAGTTAGCTATACGAAAGAGTAGGAAAAAATAGTCCTGGACTTGTGCGGACAACTCGGCAAGTAGGAAAGCCTCAACCCTTCTGAGCCGATATAGAGTCGGGAAAAGACGGTACTGTATAGAACACTCCTTAACGCATATCGGCACTATTTGCCTCATTGGGTAAACAAAAAAGTCCAAAAATTGTGTCCAATTCAAAAAGCTCATTACCTTTGCCACATCATCAAGAAAAAACGGTATTCGCACTTCAAGGTGAAAAAACATGTGTCATCTATAAAAAAACAAAAATCATGAAACTGAAACACTTATCCATTTTCCTCTGCGGACTTCTCCTCTCCGGCAGTCTGCTTACGGCTTGTGGCGATGACGACCCTTCCGATCCTTCTGACCCCTCACAGCCCATCAACCCCGAACCTGACCCTGATCCCTCGAACGTGCTTTCGCCTGCCGAACAGAAAGCAAAGATGGAAACCATTGCGCTCGATTTCATGAATGCCACGCCGGCCTCGGACTTCAAGGCTATTGCCGACCTCGGCCAATACATCACAGAAACCTACTTCGATGAATACGAATGGGATGCCGTGGACGAATGGGCTCAACAATGTCTGGATGCCGCAAGCAAAGCCACGGGTGTGGTTGATAAAGAAACCGAATCATACGGTTCCTACATTGACAACTACTTCTATACGAACTACACGAGCCTCCTCATGGCTTCCATCTTCACGGGCAAATTCACCGCGCAAAACGGACGCTGGAAACGCTCGGACGCTTCGGACCTCTCATTCGTATTCAGGGGGCCAAACGGTTCCGAGTGTGTACTCCGACTCACCACAAGCGGCAACGTGAAGAAAGTACACTTCGGTGCTATTGATGAGTGGATTGATTATGACTCCCACTATGATTCAGACGCGGACAAATACATATACAACGAATATTACGACCGCACGGAATACACCATCGGCGTGCCCGAAAACATTGTCGTCACGCTGACGCAGGGCGGCAGCACGGTGGTGAAGACCACGGTGAAGGTGGATCTCAAATCCATCACCGGCGAGGAGTTTGACATCAGCAAGAACGCCATCACGGTGAACGCCCTCGTGGAACTGAACAACGGCTACAAGTTCGATCTTTCCGAAGTGGCTTACACGGGCAACACGAAGGCTTCGGCCACCTTCAAGGTCAGCAAAGGCGGACAGCAGCTCATCACCCTCGGCATGGCAGCCGACGTGCAGGGGCTGCCCTCATGCAACGTGAGTGCCTTCAGCCACGAAAACTTTGACTTCGACGATCTGGATTTCGACAACGCCAACGGAAAGAACGCCTACGTCAAAATCGACGTGATGGGCAAGATGCAGTTGCAAGGTGTGGTGAGCGACTGCCGTAAATATGCCGACTACCTGGAAGAAGCTGACGACAACGACGATGACGAGGCTTCCTTCAAGTCGTACCTGAACCAGGCCAACGCACTCGCTCAGTATCATGTGTTCTACGACAACAAATCGACCAAGCAGGCCAGCATGAAATTTGAACCCTTCGTTGACGAAACATGGAACGGCACGACGTACTGGAGGGCTGAACCCGTCATCATTTTCTACGACAACTCGTCATACAGCACTTTCTCGGCTTTCTTCAACGAAAAGGACTTCAAGACGGTCATCGACAACTTCAAGAAACTGGCTGAAAAATACGCCGACCTCGTTGACGAGGATTTTGACTGGTAAAAATCTCCTTCGCCCTGCGGAAACGGCTGTACAGCCCCCACCGCAGGGCGAAGTCGTTGTGTACATATACGTTCTACCACTGAACGCATCACGCAGGATATTCATCAGGTGACGGTCGCTCCGCTCCCTCATAGCTCCCGGGACGAAGCGACCTTCACTTCCGCCACATCATTCATTGAAAACGCCCATGCACTTCCGCACGCTTTTCTCATTCTTCGTGCTGCTTTGCTTCATCGCCCCACGCCTCACGGCCCAAGTGGTCACCGGCGGGAAGACCGACAGTCTGCGGGCGAAACGCGACACGATTGCCCTGAGCAGTGCCGAAGTGAAAATTTACCGCCACCGCTCGGCTCTGAAGGCACAGGCGGACGGCACGCTTCGCTGGCAACTCAAGGACCTGGCCCTGATGCCGCAAATTCTGGGAAACGCTGACCCGCTGCAATATACGCACTTCCTGCCGGGAGTACAGACCAACAACGAATATGAAGCCGGGATGCACATTCACGGAGGAGAGACGAGCCATAACCAGATGGACATTGAGGAAACGCCGCTCTACAACGTGAACCACCTGCTCGGCCTCTTCTCGACCTTCCACCCTGACCACTTCGAGGCACTCGCGCTCCGCAAAGAACCGGCCCACGCCGCCGACCCCAACAGGCTGGGCGGAACGCTTTCCATGCTGCCCCGAAAAATGCCTGCCGACAGTCTCGAAGCCCAAATCTCGGTGAGCCTCATCGCCTCGCAGGCTTCACTCCAAATGCCACTCGGAAAGAAAATGGGGCTGGTGGTATCGGGACGCGCCTCCTATCTCAACCTGCTGTACAGCGGGATGCTCAAAAACGAGACCTCGCGCCTGCGCTACGGCTTCGACGACCTGAACGCCACCCTCATTTGGCGGCCTCACCCACGCCACCTCGTCAGTCTGGAGGGCTACACGGGCGACGACCGGGGAAGGATGGACCATTACATGGCCCGGATTGACGTGGACTGGGGAAACGACATGGCGCAGTTGCGATGGGACTACGAAGGCGAGCGGTTGGCGATTTCCCAAAGCCTGTCCGTTACGCACTACGCCAACAAGTTCCACCTGGACATGGAGGCGATGGACGGGAAGCTGCCTTCGTCCATCACGGACTGGGGCTATCGCTTCCGGTGCAAACTGCCCCTGTGGGACTTCGGCACCGACGTGGTGTACCACCGCATCAGGCCACAAAGCCTCCACATGACCGACGACTACCATGAAACGACTGCTCCGCTCCCGGTGCAGGAGGCCACAGAGGCTACGCTGTTTGCCGAACGGACCCAGCCCCTGGGCGGCGCATGGCAACTCGGGGCCGGTCTGCGCGCCTCGCTGCTGGCTCTTCACAATGCGAATTTCGCGGCCCTCGACCCCTCGGCGGCACTACGCTGGCAACGCGCCGATGTGGAATGTACCCTGAGCTACGCACTGCGCCACCAATACCTGCACCAGACGGGGTTCACCAACGTGGGATTCCCCACTGAATATTGGATTGCAGCCTCGGACCGCCACCGGCCACAATATGCCCACACCGTGGCCCTGTCAGCCGCCACGAACCTGGCCCGGCGACGCTACAGGCTGAGCGGCGAGATTTTCTGGAAACGGCTGTACCACCAAATGGAATACAACGGCAGCCTATTCGACTTTGTGAGCCAACAATACGAACCAGACATTTCCCTGCTCCAGGGAAAAGGAACGAACTGGGGTGCCTCGCTGATGGTGCAAAAGTGTTCGGGACAGCTGACGGGTTGGGTGGGCTACACCTATACCCACGCCCGCCGCCGCTTTGTGGGCTACGCCGAAGGAACGGAGTTCCCGGCCTCGCACGAACGTCCACACGAACTGAACGCACTGGCTACATGGAAACCCTCCGGCCGCTGGAGTTACGGTGCCACCTTGACGGCGGCCTCGGGTACGCCTTTCACCGCCCCACGCTCCGTGTCGCTGCTCAACAGTAACCTCATCGTGGACTACGGACCGCACAATGCGAACCGGCTGCCGGCCTACTTCCGCCTGGACCTTTCGGCAAACTATCATTGGACGGGGCGGAAAGGGCTGCGTCACAGCCTGAACATCTCGCTCTACAACGCGACGAACCGGCGCAACGCGCTCTTCTATGCCTTGACCACGGACAAGACAGGTGTCTTCGCTTACCAGCCGATGACGTTCCTCGTAGGCATCCTGCCCTCGGTGGGCTATGCGCTTGCCCTCTGAAACTTATCTTTCATCTCACTTTCTATGCGCTACTTTCTGCTTTCCCTATTCCTGATCTCCGTCCTCGCCGGCTGCGACGCCGACGTGTGGCAGCCCTACAGTTCAGAACTGGTGGTGGAGGGCTGGATTGAAGGGGAGGGATTTCCCGTTGTAATGGTGACGAAGACGGTGCCGCTTTCGACGGACAAGCAGCCGAAAGACAGCCTGGCCAATTACCTCGTGAAATGGGCCACAGTGAGCGTGAGCGACGGCGACACGACGGTGTTCCTCACGGGGAAATATGACAATGGCTACTTTCCGCCCTACATCTACACCACCACGGCAATGAGGGGCAAGGAGGGCAAAAGCTATCACCTCCGCGTGGAGTACAGCGACTACTGCGCCACAGCCACCACGACCGTTCCTGCCGCCCCTGCCGTGGAAGGCTTCTACCTGGAACGGGCGGAAGGGAAGGAAACATACTACATAGTCAATGCCATACTCAACGACCCAGAAGAGACGAAAAACTATTACCAACTGTTCAGCCGCGTGGGCGGAAAGGAGAAACAGTTCCTGACTTCCTATCTGGGGAATTTTGACGACAATGTGCTGAAACGCCCTGCCGTGTTGCCCATCTATCGCGGGAGGAAGCTGGGCAGCAACAACATCTATACGCCGTATTTCCTGGCCGGCGACACCGTGGCGGTGAAGGTGGCACAAATCGATGCCGAAGCCTACCGCTTCTGGCGGGGCTACAACGATATCCTCTCTAACGGGTCGAACCAGTTTTTCACGCCTACACAAAATGTCCGGGGCAACGTGGAGGGTGCCCGGGGCTACTGGCATGGCATGGGATGCCGGACGGCGCATTTCATCATCCCCTATATGTGAACGAACAGAAGCAGATGTGGCTATAACGAGGCTTTCCGGGGGAAAGATAGTGCAAGGCGAGCGCAGAGAGAAAGAAAAAGCCGCAGGTTTTTGCTTTTCTCTGCCGAGCCGCCTATCTTATCAAAAGACTCTACCTCCTGACACTCCCTCCTGACATGGAAAAATGTGGTTTTCTGCGATGGGATGCCTTGTTTCTTCCCGTCAAATACTACATTTGCGCATCTAATCGCACTATCCTCATAAACTTTCCCACTATGAACCTTGCCAACCTCGCCAACCTGCAAGCCAAAGCAAAGGAATATTTCCACTGGAAAGTGGAGAACGAAGAAGACATCATCCGCGAAATCAGCGACGGAGTGAGTTTCCGGGGTGCCACGCTGTGGATTCTCATCTTCGCCATCTTCATCGCTTCGCTCGGACTGAACGTGAACTCTACGGCGGTCATCATCGGCGCGATGCTCGTTTCGCCGCTCATGGGCCCCATCATCGGCATGGGTCTGGCAGTGGGCATAGGCGACCTGGAACTGCTGAAACGAGCGGCACGTAACTTCGGGGTGGCCACGCTCATCAGTGTGCTGACGGCCATGGTGTATTTCCTGCTCACGCCGCTCAGCGACGCCCGCTCGGAACTGCTGGCGCGCACCACGCCGACCATCTACGATGTGCTGATTGCCACGTGCGGCGGTGCGGCAGGATTTATCGCGCTGTGTACCAAGGGGAAAGGCAACGTCATTCCCGGTGTGGCCATTGCCACCGCGCTGATGCCTCCGCTCTGCACGGCTGGCTACGGGCTTGCCACGGGGCATTTCCTGTATTTCCTCGGAGCGTTTTACCTGTTTTTCATCAACACGGTGTTCATCAGTCTATCGACCTACGTGGGGGTGCGCCTGCTGCACTTCCACCGCAAACGGCTCCGGACGGACGCTATGGAGCGGAAAACGCGCCGCGTGGCATTGTGGCTGGCACTCTTTACCATCCTGCCTTCGGTATTCATGACCGTCGGCATGATTAAGGACAGCCTGTTCGACAACAATGTGAACCGCTTTATCAAAAAGGAGCTCTCGGGGACGGGCACGCAAATTATCTCACACGAGGTGAACAAGGACAGCCTGGAACTGAAGGTAGTGGCTGTGGGACGGGAGATTACAGCGGCGAAAATGGCGGATGCGGAACGGCGCATGGAGGACTACGGGATGAAGGGCTATACGCTGTCGGTTATCCAAGGGGAACAGAGCGACAGCGCTCTGATGCTGCTCCACGAACTGAACGCGGAAAACAAGGCGATGACGGAGGAGAAGAAACAACTGCTGGAACTCTCGACACGCAACAATGAACTGCACGCCCGGCTGAACAACTATACGCGCTACGAACAACTGGCGGGGGAGATGGGACAGGAGCTGAAGGCATTGTTCCCACAGGTGAAGAGAATCTGTCTGGCCAATGTGATGGAGCAACGGACGGACACGGCACTGACCTGCCGCTACGTGGCGGCCATGGTGGAAACGGCTGGCAACAAGAAGACGGGAACAGAGGAACGCAAACGGCTGGAGGCTTTCCTGAAAGCAAGGGTGAAAGCGGACAGTGTGGTGGTGATTTGGAGATAACAACGGCAGATGATGACACAAAGACGGGTGGCAATTGTCGGTGCAGGAGCTGCGGGATGCTTTGCGGCAATCGAAACGGGGCGCAGACTGCCGGAGGCGGACATCCACGTGTTTGAACGGATGAAGAAGCCGCTGGCGAAGGTGGCACTGACGGGTGGCGGACGCTGTAACCTGACGAATTCGTTCGCCGGGGTGAGGAGCCTTGAAGCGGTGTACCCACGGGGGCACCGGCTGATGAAGCGCCTGCTCCGCGAGTTTGGCCACGAGGAAACGATGGCGTGGTTTGAGCGCGAAGGGGTGGAGCTGGTCACGCAAACGGACGAGTGTGTGTTTCCGGCATCGCAACGGGCGGACGAGATTGTGCAGACGCTGCTGGCTGCCATGCGGCGCGGCGGCGTGAAGCTCCACTGCGGACAGGGGGTGCAGGAAATATGCCCGGCAGAGGGGGGCTATCGGCTTGCTTTCGACAACGGGCCGGCGCAATGGTTCGATACGGTGGTGGTCACCTCGGGAGGCAGTCCGCGAAAGGCGGGTCTATCGTTCCTGCAACCGCTCGGCTTGGAGCTGGAGGAACCGGTGCCGTCGCTGTTCAGCGTTTCGGTGGAGGACAAGGGGCTGCGCGCACTCTCGGGCACTGTGGTGGAGAACGCTTCCGTGCGGCTCACGGGCACGAAGCTGAAAGCGCAGGGGGCATTGCTCATCACGCACCTGGGGCTGAGCGGACCGGCCATGCTGAAGCTGTCGGCCTATGCCGCACGACTGCTGCACGAAAGGAATTACCAGGCGGAGATTGCCATCAACTGGCTGGGGGATATGAATGAGGAGGAGGCATGGACATTGATAAACGATTTGGCCCGCCAAAACGGGATGAAACAGGTGGGCAACGTATGGCCGACGGTGCTGAACCGCCGGTTGTGGCAATTCCTGTTGCAAAGCCTGGACCTGTCGGCGGAAATGCGCTGGAACGGCATGCAGCAGAAAACGCTGCGGCGGATGGCCGCACAACTGACAAACCACGTTTTCCTGATTTCGGGGCGTAATCCTTACAAGGAGGAATTCGTTACCTGTGGCGGCGTGGCGCTGACGGAACTTTATCCCGCAACGCTGGAGTGCAAGCGCCATCCCGGCCTTTACTTTGCGGGAGAGGTGGTGGATGTGGATGCCATCACGGGCGGCTTTAACCTTCAGGCTGCCTGGACCATGGGGTATGTGGCGGCGAAGAGTTGTGCCTCTGCCTGCCTGAAGCAGTTTCATGATTGAAAAACTCACCAGACAAGGCGATGACAAGAGCCCGGCTGTTTTCCCCACACAAATGCGGTTTCCGAACACAGCTTTCACCGGCTGTTCAGTCTTACTGTCATATCATTGCGTTAATTGCGTTACGCAAATTACGCAATAACGATTGAAAAGACCAGCAATACATATGACAAGTGCAAACGAAAGGCGGAAGGGTGCTGGAAAATATGATGTTCCGCCATGTCAGAAATGGTTGAACACTGCAAATCGAGTAGGAGGTAAACACTAATCATAGGTTGTTTAACTCCTACTTGATTTTAGATGATTATAAAAAGAGGGTGCACCAATTATGACACACCCTCTTTTTTTGTCTTCTAATGGGGGCTGTCATTTGCGGATTCAAATCAAAAAAAATAAGGTTTTAAGGTAGCGGTAAGCCGATAAAGTTGTATATTGGGTATGATGGACGACAAAACCTACATAGCATTGGTGCCGGAAGTGCGCCACGTGGTGTGGTGTGAAGCTACGCGCTACCTGCCCGACGCAGACGACGCAGCCGACGCGACACAGGAGGTGATGCTCAGACTGTGGCAACTGCGAGGCCAACTATCGAAAGACAAGAGCCAACTCTGCGCCTATGCTGCCGTGGTTTGTCGCAATCTTTGCCTGAACCAGCTCAAGGACAGAAAGCGACTCCGTTTTCGCGGCCTGTTCGCCGGGAGCCGAGATGAGGAGGAAGGGCCGGAAGAGGTGGCTTATCTGCCGTCTACGCCGGGACCGGACGTGGCGATGGAAGCCAAAGAGGCCTACGGCCTGTGTGAGAATGCCGTGAAACAGCTGCCAGAGAAATGGCAGATTATCCTGAGAATGCGCTCGGAGCAACACATGGAAACAGAAGATATAGCACGCGCCTTGGGCACCTCGGCAGGAGCGGTGAGAGGTATGTTAAGCAAGGCAAGGGCACGATTACTAACATTGATTAACCAGCAATATGAAATACGAAGAAACCAGCATTGAAGCATTGCTCAACCGTTTTGTAAAGGGTGAAACCACGCTGGCAGAAGAACGGCTGTTGGCCGACTACTTTGCCACAGCCCAGTCTGTACCGGAGCGTTGGAAAGCTTTCGCCGTCTTGTTTGACGGCATCGAAGCCGGTGTGTTGGCCCATACAGAACCCATTCGGCACAGCCCTAACATATTGGCACAGCCCGCGTCTGAACAATCTCCACGCCGCAGCCTGAAGTGGCTGAAAGTGGCGGGAGTGGCTGCCGTATTTTGTATCTGCTGCTTGTTGGGACGTATGGCGTGGCGGCAGGAAACTCCCGTCGCGGACAGCAAAGAAGTACTCGCCACCGCTGTGAAGCAGTCGCTGCAGCCTGCCGGCAAAGTGTCTGAACAGCCTTGTACAGCACAGATGATGCCACCGGCAACGGCTTTGTTGTCTGAAACGCCAAAAGCCCCAGGCCGTAATGTCATGGGACAATCCCACAGGCCTTTATCCTCTGAAAAGGAGACGGCAAAGGACGATGGCGAATACCTGTCGGCCACAGCCGGACAAGGTAACAACGCCGCCGGTGCATCTGACAAGAACCACGCCCAGCTTCCGGACAACACGGACGAAAAGCTACCGGCATCAACCGTGAACGACTACCAATCTGACCTTTCGGAACATATTGTATCGACTTTGTTTACCTATTCTGAACATTCGCAGCTGGATGAGCGCGCCATTCGGGTGAGAAACAGAGTGAGGGGCGAGGTTCTGGAACAATATGCCCACATAGGTTTCTAATCAAACAAATCTCTGAATACATGAAAAAGACAATGACTTTAGCCTGCCTGTGCCTGATGGCCTTGACGGGCTCGGCGCAAGAAACGTTGCGCGGACTGAAAACGTATGCCACTGGAAAATTCCAATCTTATGGCGCGATTGTTGAGAGTTTTGACGGAAAGACGCACAGTGACTTCTTTTTCGTGCGTGTACCGAAAGACAGTGTGACGCCAAGCGACATCTACACCATCCGTTCTGCCTACAACTCTGCCATGAGTGAGGCAGATGAGGCCAACCTTTATGAAACCCATCGACAAACGGGATGCGACACGGTGTCTTACTCAATCGTGAAGGGTGGGCGACTGGCGCAAGGCACTATGGAACATGAAATCTACGGACATGCCTTCACGCGCCATTCCCGGATCATGGCGATGCTTGACATCAATTGCCAACAAATGGTGATGGGGGTGGAGTTTAAAGACCCCAAACTGCCGGACGAAACGGTGGGGCCGGTTGACAATGCACCACTGGAAGACTTTCTGGCTTCGCTGGTGAAACAAAAGAAATGCCAAACCGTGAAAGTGAGCTACCGCAAACGCAACGGCGGCACTGCATCAATTGCCTACAGTATGAACGCTGAGGACACGACACAAGGCTTGCGCTACGACGTTGCGGCGGATGCAGACGAAGTGATGATGGAACTGCGCAAGCTCATGCTGTCGTACAAAAAACGCGGCCAGGTCTATTCCTATATGGAGAGTCCCCTATGGAAAAGGGAGGTGTGCCTGATACTGGGGGAATATGAGCACTGTTATCTGCTTAACACGTCGGCAAAGGGTGTGTTGAAGATATTGCACGTGGCACGGAAACAGAACAAGAGTATGTTTGTGCCTATTGAATGGCCCGACATCGTGACGTATGACGACGGCGTGATGCAATAGTCGGCGGCGCCTCTTGAGCAGGCGCCCGGCAAAATCGAGTAGGAGGTAAACACTAATCATAGGTTGTTTATCTCCTATTTTCGTGTTTACCTCCTACTCGATATCAAACAGTAGAAACAAATTTCACAAATATCAACTCGGCGACAAATGCGATTTGTTGTCAAGTTTACATAACCGTACAAAACTTCCACGATGCTTTCTGATTGTGGCCAGTTTGTACAAAATGGTATTATAAGTCTCTATTGCCTACAACGATATAGGAACAGTATTTACTTAGTAGATTAGCTAATGGCAAATCACCTTTCTTGTATCTTTCAGCATCGAGTTTGAGAATTCTTTCGTTAATAGGTCTCTTTCCTTTATACAAGGCATTGAGATATGAAACGCCATTTTCCTCAGTAATGTTTACCTCAGTGAAGAATTGTGTCAGGTCCTCAGCATCATAGACGATGGAGTAACTTGGACGCTTTGCTCCGGGAATGTCCTCTATCAGGATGTTCTTGTCAACAAGATCCTGTATGTCGCGTATGGCCGTGTCCTTCGAGCACTTTGCCAATGTCGCCCAAGTCTTTGACGTAATCTTTGCTTCATATCCGTCAAGAAAGAAATTGAGCATCTGCGTCTGACGTTCTGTCATCGGAACTGACGATGCCTTCTGCCAGAAAAAGCTCTTGTTCAGGATTGTGGTGACGATGGTGTCAGCCTCGTCAAGGGCATCCACCAATTTCTGCATGTACCACACTAACCACTCTGTTATATCGCCTTCGCCATGCTGCATCCGCTCCAGAATGTCATAGTAGTGATTCTTGTCCTTGTTAATCTGTGATGAAACATTGTAGAAACGGAACTCGCTCTTTTCTCCACGAGCAAGAAGCATGTCTGAAAGGATGCGGGCCAACCGCCCATTACCGTCCTCGAAGGGATGTATGCTCACAAACCTGAAATGGGCAATGGCAGAACGGATGACGCTGCTTACAGGCTCCTCTCCATCAAACCAGGCAAGAAACTTTTCCATCTCCTCTTCTAC
Source organism: bacterium (assembly GCA_004562975.1). Next base: position 1,324 of record SFQP01000017.1, on the reverse strand, counting down.
GCGGTCTGGCGAAGGAGCAATATAGTGAATCTTCTCACGTCCAAACATTCCGCTGACAATATGCTCCTCGTTTGTGCGGTACTGGCCAATTTCGATCTGACTTCCTTCACTGTAACCTGTTGGAAAGAAAGCTGCTTGCCAAGCACACAGCTTCTCTTTACTGAGGGTCATGTCATAGTGCTGTACCGCTTCAAGCATTACACCAACAACAGAATCGACATAATGCGATGGCGCGGTATATTTCACGTTCTCAATGCCAAGCTTCCGAGCAATGGCAGAACGAACCTGATCAACGTTCAGCCGTATGCCTTCTATCTCCGAAGAATATACCACATCGTATGTCAGGTTCTCTGCCATTGCACGCAACTTGCTGTCAAATCCCAACGAACTCAACCTGCCATAAAGCAAACCCTGCTTACGGAATACTTTTTCCTGAAGGAGTGACACTTGGGACGTGTCCCAACGGAAGTCCGTCCAATTATCTCTTTCGTGTATATACATAACGCATTCCTACTTTGTGCGACAAAATATTATATATAACGCCGCAAATTATGCGGCATAAATACTAAATTAATGCCGAATAGCCAAACAAATCTGCAAATTATCGCAAATTATGCAACGTTTTTCGTCAATAATCGTCAGAAGCTTTCTTCCGAAGAATCGAATAGGAGGTAAACACGAAAATAGGAGATAAACACCTTATGATTAGTGTTTACCTCCTACTCGATTGCTATGCTGCTATATGTTTACTCAGCCTTTGCTTCTTCTGCGGGAGCTTCAGCTGCGGGAGCTTCTTCTACAACAGGTGCCTCGGCTGCGGCAGACTTTTTGCTGCGACGTGTACGCGTGGTCTTCTTCTTGGCGGTCTTGGCCATGTTCTCATCGAAGTCAACCAACTCGATAAAGCACATGTCGGAAGCATCGCTTGCACGGAAACCGGTCTTGATGATACGGGTGTAACCGCCGGGACGGTCAAGAACCTTGACGCGGATTTCGCGGAAAAGCTCTGTTACGGCCACTTTGTCCTGAAGATAGCTGAACACTACGCGACGGGAATTCATCGTGTCCTCCTTGCTCTTGGTGATGAGGGGCTCAACGTATTTCTTCAAAGCCTTAGCCTTGGCCAGAGTCGTAGTGATTCTTTTGTGCTTGATCAAAGAGCAGGCCATGTTGGACAACATTGCGGCTCTGTGAGAAGCAGTACGGCTCAGATGGTTGAATTTTTTATTGTGTCTCATTTCGGGTTTTAATCTTTACCTAATTTATACTTAGTGATGTCGGTTCCAAACGACAGATTCAGACTCTCCAGCAAATCATCAAGCTC
>SFQP01000192.1 GCA_004562975.1 bacterium | reverse complement strand
TGTCCTGACGCTTGGCTGCTCGTTTGATGTCGCGCAAAGTCTCGTCACCTCGTCGCAATGGCATACCATCGGGACCAAGAGGAGTGATAGATTTCTTCAACCTATCCCAGAAACCACCACCTTCGGCACGTTCCATGTCCTTACGGTACTGCTCGTCAGCCTCTCTGTCCTCGGCTTCGGCACGCTGCCACTCGTCTTCAATGGCTTTACGCATAGGAGCCTCATAGTCCAGCTGCGACTGTTTGCGAACGTCTTCAGGCTTGTTAGGGTCAAGTCCGTTCTCCTTCATGCGGTCTTGGAATTGGTGGGCGAGACGTGCCGTTCTTGCCTCATATTCTGCTTGGTTTGCCTCTGTGAGTGATGTAGTGAGTGTACCATCGGGTAATACCCACTGGGTTTTTGCCTTGCCGTTCTCATACTTCACGCCGTATGGCTGAGGCGACTGCTCGCTCTGCACCGGCTTCTGCTGACTGCCGCCGCGTGCGCCACTACCTGCTGGAGCCGGGGATGCGGTGTTGAAGCCGACGACATGAGTAGGAGTGCCAGCCATACGCGCTTGAAACTCTCCAAGTCTGCGTCGCTCGCGTCCTTTCTGTGTCAACGGCTCCATCATGCGGCCAATCTTGGCATTGGTGTTGGCAATGCCCTGCTGCACCTGCTGCTTCATCTGGCCCATCTGCAAGCTCATGCGGATTTTGTCCTGCTCCGTCATAGGCGTGCCCTTCGGCTTCTGCTGCGCTGGTGCTGCCGTGGCCATAGGTTGCGGCTTCGCTTGCGGTGCTGGGGCTGCAGGGCGTTGCGGCTGTGCCTGTGGCTTGGGTGATGCCTTGGCAAAACCGATGTTACTCTCAAATTCTGCATACGGCTCCATATCGTAGCCGTCTTTCACCAATGCGTCATAAGCGGCTTTTCGCTTCTTGGGGTCTTTAAGGTTCTCACGGAATTGTGCCTCTGGCTCCATGGCGTATCCGTCCTTGACGAACGTATCGTATAGGTTCTTTACCTTGTCATTTGGATTTGGCATATTCGTTTGTTTTTATTTTGTTGGACTTTTTTTTCCACCACCACTTTCTGTCGGGCTTGGTCTACCTGCATAGCCACTTTTCTTCTTGTAGGTAGTAGTGGACTTGCCGTTGATATCGCTGTCAGTCGTAGAGGTAACATCTTGGTAATCAAACGTTCTATGTTGCTTGGCAAAAGCCTCAGCAGCATCCTTCGTTCTGAACTTGTACTCACGTCCATTCTCGTCCCATGCGCTGAATTCATTGTTATTGGAACGGTCATGCGCCCTTGCCGAAGCATAATGGTCTGTAGCCGCTGCCCGGCTTGATGCAGCCGACGCTCTCTGTGCCTCACCTCGTGCCTTTTCGGTATCAACCTTTGCCTTGTAGAGATCAGGAGCATTGTCCGCTTCTGCCTTGGCTGTAACAGCCTCCTGCTCGGCTTTAGTGGCCTTACCAGCTTGCTCACGTAATTTGTCGGGCTGCAATGCCGCAAGCCATCCGTGCTCTTCTTGCTCACGCTGTGCCTTTTCACGTGCCAATTTTTGCTTTTCCTGCTCAGCTTCCATCTCTCGCAAGGTCTTGGCACGCTCATTCTGTGCGTCACCGATTTTGAGTGAATACTGGAGGTATTTGTCCGCGTTGGCTTGTCGTTCAGCTTTCAGTTTCTCCAGTTTCTCCTGCAATGGCGTAAGCTGGCTTGCCTCCTTGTGGTCATACATGTTAGGAGCACCGCGAGTAGTGAAGAAAAGGTTGCTCAACGCTTGCAGACCGTCGCTGACAGCTGAAACAATCTTCGCTGACCTCTCCCTGCGTTCTCTCTTCTTGCGTTCCTCCTCAGTTTCCGGCTTCACGCGGTTAGCGGCTTCCTGCAAGACTGCTATCTGCTGGTCGTAGCCCATCGTGTCGTTGTGTGGCGACACACCGGCTGGCTTATCGGCAGGTGGTGCCACATCTGTCTTTGGGGGTTCCTTCGACTCCGACGGCTCCGGTGCATTGCCTCCGCTGTTCTGTTCAGTCCATGCCTCCGTCCCTTTCGGTGCCGGCTCTGGCTGTGCAGGCTGCTCTGCCCAATCAAGCGAACCTTTAGGCGGTGTATATCCACCATCATTGCCCTGCTCGTACTGTTCCTGCTGTTCTTCTGTCCAATTACTCATATCGAATGTTTTTAGAAGGCTCCAGCAATCCCTGCACCTGTTTTGGCTACGCCCTGCACGGCTTGACTGATGGCTTGTGCCTTGTTAATCTCCAAATTGTTCAACGCTTCGTTGATCTGCGAGTCGCGCTGCTGATAGGTCTGCTCAATCTGGTCTTTGCGGTTCTCCGCATTGACAGCTATCTGC
>SFQP01000016.1 GCA_004562975.1 bacterium | reverse complement strand
CCGAAAAACCTTGCATTCCCTAATCCCTACCTTTTCAAGCACCCGAAACGAAAACGACCGATGCGACAGAAAGACGCATAAAAAAAATGTCGGATAAACGAGAGGCAGATAAGATAGTTTGAAACTCAACTCCCTCAGCTCTTGAATCCGCATTAAAAAAATAAAAAATCAAAAACAGCGAAGATATGACGGCAACGGCAAATTTCAGACAAATGGCGCAGTACATAGGGTTTGCGATATGCGGCTTAATGGTGCGCACCGCCTTCGGGGTGTTCGGCATCCTTTGGGCATCATTAGAGAGATTGTAAACGGAGTGTTCCGAGTGGCGATAGGCGTAATCGTGGCTATCCTTTCCACTATCGCCTTCTTCGGTTTCATCCTTTGGTTATTCACCCTTTAACCCCTACCGACATGGCAAAGAGAAGCAGCAAAACGGTAGCGCAGCAATGCAGATACTACGAGGTGGACAACATCTTCGTGTACATGGTGGAAACGTACATCAACGGCAACATATCCGTGTTCCGTGAACTCTACCGAGAACTGAACAAGGACGCACGGAGGGATTTTACAGACTTCCTTCTGAGCGAGGTAGAGCCGACCTATTGGAGAGAGATACTGAAACAGACAATCTAAAAACGACAGCGATATGAAAGGAACAGAACATTTCAAGAGAACGATACAGATGTATCTGGAGCAGCGTGCAGCGGAAGATGCGCTCTTTGCGAAGAACTACCGCAACCCTGCTAAGAACATAGACGATTGCGTCACCTACATTCTCAACTACGTGCAGCGGAGCGGTTGCAACGGCTTCACGGACGGGGAGATATTCGGGCAAGCCGTCCACTACTATGACGAGAACGAGATAGAGGTAGGCAAGCCCATTCAGTGCCACGTGGCGGTGAACCATGTTGTGGAACTCACGGCGGAGGAAAAGGCGGAAGCACGGCAGAACGCAGTCCGCAGATACCAAGAAGAAGAACTCCGCAAGTTGCAGAACCGCAGCAAGCCGAGAACCGCCACCAAAGCGACCGCACAAGAAGTACAACAACCCAACCTATTCAATTTCTGATTATGAAACCGAGAACACCCATACAGCAGGAAGTCGCACGATTAAGCGAGCGACTGCCCAAATTGACCGCCACACAGAGGGCATACGCTTTCCGTCATTGCTTCAAGCATTACGCCATCAAGAGGGCGGACGGCACGAACATCTGCACCGAGTGTGGACATTCGTGGAGGAGTGAACACGACCTTGCGGACACCGTTTGCGGATGCACCTGCCCCCATTGCGGCATGAAGCTGGAAGCGTTGCGCACCCGAAAGAGCGTGTTCAGCGAGAACGAGTATTTCTGCATCATCACCACCTGCAAGCAGTACCAAGTGATACGCTTCTTCTTCGTCAAATCCCGATACAAGGCAGGGCAGGCAGCCGAGTATTCCATTTATGAAGTGGTGCAAAGGTGGATTTCGCCCAAAGGCACAACCGTCACTGTCGCCCGACTGCGAGGAATGTCCATACTTTACTACGACCTATGGGCGGAATACAGCGACATGGAGGTACGCAAGAACAACAAACTCCGTGCATACGATATAAACCCCGTCTGCACCTATCCCCGACAGCGTTTCATACCCGAACTGAAACGCAACGGCTTCAATGGCGAATACCACAACATACTGCCTTACGACCTTTTCACGGCTATCCTTTCCGACAGCCGAGCCGAAACGCTGTTGAAGGCAGGGCAATATCCCATGTTGCGCCACTACATCCGCAGTTCCTTTGACATAGAGAGGTATTGGGCATCCATAAAGATATGTATCCGTAACGGTTACACCATTTCGGACGGCTCCATGTGGCGTGACACCATAGACCTCCTGCGTCATTTCGGCAAGGACACGAACAGCCCGAAGTACGTCTGTCCCTCCGACCTCAAAGCCGAACACGACAGACTTATGCACAAGCGCAACAAGGAGATAGAGCGCAAGAAGTTGGAGGAACGCATCCGCCAAGCGAAGAAACACGAGAAGGCATACCGCAAACTCAAAGGCATATTCTTCGGCATTGCCTTTACGGACGGCACTTTGCAGGTGCGTGTGTTGGAGAGCGTGGCGGAGTTTGCAGCGGAAGGGACGGAACTGCACCATTGCGTGTTTTCCAACTCCTATTTCCTTGAAAAGAACTCCCTTATCCTATCCGCCACCATTGACGGCAAGCGCATAGAAACGGTGGAGGTTTCCTTGAAGACATTGGAGGTGGTGCAAAGTCGTGGCTTGCACAATTCCAATACCGAGTACCACGACCGCATTGTAAACCTTGTGAACAGCAACGTGAACCTTATCCGCCAGCGGATGGAAGCGGCATAGTATCAACCTATAATACCCAATAGTATGGAAGTAAGAATTGAAAGCATGATTTGTCTGTGGGACGATAAAATCCCCACGATGTTCCTTGAATTTGTAAACCTCCTCACTCTTGCAACGAGTGAGGAGCAGTTAAGACGGAGTGTAAAGGACTTTGCCGAGAAGCACGAACTTGACAGGTTTTTCCTTTACGGCTTCGGCTCCCACCATTTCTACCTGCACCAACGCTATACGAGTGACCCCGAAATGGTGATGAAGAACAGAATTCTGTCAGTACATTTTTAACCACCCTAAAATCAACGATTATGGCAACACGAATGACCATCAACGGAATAAGCACCTGCACGGAAGCAGGTACGGAGAAATACGAGCGTTTCCAATTAGGTATCGGCAGACGCAAGCGGACACTTGTGCAGTACGACTACCGCCACCCCACAGACGGAGAGTTGTTCTCTTGTGTCAAACCCACATTGGACGAGTGCCGAGCCGCACGGGACAAGTGGCTCACGGAAAAGGAAGAAAAGGAGGACAACCGATGAAAGCAGCCTATCAAACGCTGATAGTGAAGTTCAGCCAGCCTATCAAAGTATTGGACGGCATCTTTGACGATGCCGAAGCGTGGGGAGTTGATACCCTAAAAGGGTGGATAGACGACTACGAGAGCAGCAGGTTTACCGCCATCAACAGCCATACGGCAGTCATCACAAGCGAGTACAATATGGAGTGCCTGATGGAATGGCTGAAACGAAACACCCCCATTGCCGAGATAACAGAATGTTAAACAAGTTGGCGGTGTCCGCACCGCCAACCTAAAACCAAGAAAAGCATGATAGCAAAGACGATTTTACAGCAGATAGGCGGCAGACGCTTTGTCGCCATGACGGGAAGCAAGGATTTTACAGACATGGGCAACGGCTTACGCATGAGCCTTGCGAGGAACAAGACGAGCGCAAACCGTCTTGACATCATCTACGATGCCGGCTTAGACCTTTACAATATGCGTTTCTACCGCAAAACGTTCAGTAAAAAGACATTCGAGTGCAAGACGAAGGACATCGAAACGCACGAGGGCATATACTGCGATATGCTGGAAGAAATGTTCACGATGGTAACGGGACTCTACACCCGTTTTTAAGTGGCGGCGGCAAAAGCCGCCCTACTTTCTTTCGGTGAGCATGATGGCGGACAAAGAAAGTAGCAAAGAAACCGCTGTCCCAATCTACGATAGTATTCACAAAAACAAGTTTCAATCATGGAAGAAATCAGACAAAACGGAAAAATCATCTTGCACAGCGATGACGGAATAAGCATAAAGATGATTTTCAAAAACCTCACGGGGAAGAATTTTCAAGGTCAGAAATATGCAGAGTATATCCGGCACATCGCAATCGGGGAGATGGGATTTTCGCCCGGCATCATAGAGCATTGCAGGGACGGTGAAGTAATCGGCAAGGGAAAAATCCCGAATGTATGAAAAGCGGAAAATCCGATGAAGTTGCGGCTTCATCGGATTTTCATTTGTCAGGCATTTGCCATGTTACGGAATGTACAGCAGTGCAAACTCCGCCTTTCTCCGTTTGAGCAGCATGGCGTGCCGTTTACCCTTGTAGTTGCAGAAAGCGATATATTCCCGGTAAATGTTCCTGTCGCCCGCCTCCAATTTTCGGATCAGCGTGCTTTTGGGTATCTTTCCGCTCCCCAAAAGCCGGTATGGACCGACATTGTAGGCGAGCGTGGCAAGGAGCAGACTGTCACGCCCGAACTTGCGGAACATGGCGCAGAACTTCCGCAAGTCTTTCCGCAGGAGCGCGTCCGCCTGCCGCTTCGTCATGGTGCGTGCCGAATACCTTTCCCCCGGCTGCACCTGATGCCCCCAGCCCACGTATGGGTGGTGTTTCTCCGAATGCCAGCCCTCGAAATACTTCGTACACCGAACCGCCCGCTCGAAAGGCGGCAGGCGGTAGATTGCCGCCTGCCCGTCCGTCCCCTTCTGACGGCTGTCCCGTGCGGACACGGAACAGACCGCCAGTAGCGAACAGAGGATAGCCATGAATACACGCATCATCTTGGCAGAGGTTTGTAATTGCCGATGGGGATGACGGTCTGAATGTCGTCCTTCACGTTCCGGTTGTTGAAGTTAAATTCCAATTCGTAGGAATTTTTGAAATTGTCCTCCACCACCACGATGAAGTTGTGCGCCTCGTCGCCCTCAGCCGTATAGTACAGCCGGAACTTCTCGTTTTCGAGCAGGTAGCGGTCATTGGGCAGGAAAGTGATGCCATTGTCCATCTTCAGCGTGCCTTCCCCCTCGAACTGGAAATACCGGATGGTGTAGAGCGTGTTGGCAAATTCGCCTGTCTTTTTCAGCTCACAGCGGATTTCCACCGTCTGCCCCTTTGTCACCTTGTTGGGTACGGGCATCGTTTCCACCGTGAACGGATAGGATTGCTGGATGTCCATGTCATCGTCACACGATGCGAGCGTGAGCGACACGGCGGCGAACAGGCAGAGTGCCAACGCCTTGAAGATGGATGTTCTCTTGTTCTTGTTGTTCAGTATGTTCATTGTCCTTTGATTTTTAAGTTATTGTTCATTTCTTTTTTTGCTGTCCGTTGCAGATACTCGTTCAAGTCCTTGCAACCGTCATAGAGTGCGGAACGGTCACAGACACGTCCGCCGTAGTGTCCTTTGAGGACTTCCAGCGTCCTCCGCCCGGATTCGTCACGGTCGAGGAAGCAGTCGATGCGCCCGTACCCGTCCAAGTGTTTCACCGCCTTGCCTACGTTGGCGACGGAGTTCAGCACAAGGCTGTCGCCATTGCCGCCTATGCCGAGTGTGTCAGCGGACAGAAAGTCCATGAAACCCTCGAACACGCTGCATACGTCAGAGGCGGTATCTTCCGGTTTTATCAGTGACACATCTTTGGGTGGTATGCAACCCTTAAAATAGCGGCTCCGGATTTCGTAGCCACCAGCCACGTTCGGGAAGCCAACTGTGAAATACCGCTTTCCACGCACGCCATAGTTCAGGCGGCAGCAGTGGCGGGATGCAACGGCATAAGGGATGCCCCGTTCCGCCAGATAGTCCGTCAGTGGTGAGCGGAGCAGCGGGACGGCTTCCACTCCCTCAAAGGCAGGTTCGGACGGTTCCGGCAGGTACAACGGCTTTTTCGCTGAGACAAATGGCATACGCACAGTTTCCGCTATGAATCCCGCCTGCGCCATGAAGTCACCGCTTCGGGCAAACTCCCCGGCAAGCGTGAAGATGTCACCGCCCTTGCCCAAGCCGAAGTCGTACCAGAGCCGTTTCGCCACGTTCACGCGGAAAGAGGGCGTGCGCTCATTGCGGTATGGCGCATGATACCACAGCTCGTTTCCGCTCCTTCGGACAGGCTCATGTCCCAACCGTGCGAGAAAGTCCGCGAGGGATATTTGCCTCATAGTGTCTATATCCGTCCGTTCCATGCGGCGCATCAGTTGATGATGAACTTTATACCCATGCCCCACTGCGTATGAAATTTCTTCGTGTCGCCACCCCACAGGCAACGCTCCCGGAGGTTGGCGAGCAGGGCGATACGGTCAGCCACGTAAAACTCCACGTCCAGCGTCAGCGCACCGCCATAGACGAAGGCGTCCCGGTCATGCAGTGTCGAGCCGTCATGCAGCACCTTTTCGCCCCAATTCACCGATTCATACCCGGCGAGAGCCGAAGCCCCCGCATAGACGAACACGATTTTACGGGCATCGGAAAGTATCTTGAAATAGTAGCCGCCTTCCGCCGTGAACTGCGCCACAGGTATGGAAGTGTCCTTGTAGGGGTTGTTCTTCAGAATATACTCACCTCCGAACACCCATTTATTACCCTTCTTCGTGTAGGTGGAGAGAGCCGCCCCGAAACTGTACCCGCCGTCGTTACCGCCGGGTTTGAAGCCGTCTGCCAGATTCGCCCTGACCTCGATACCCTGCATCTTCGGCAGGCATCGCTGGGCGTGCGCCTGCCCCGTGAAGAGTGCAAGCGACGCGATGATTATTGCGATGTGCTTTCTCATGGTCAGCGCACTTGGAGTTCGTTAATCGTGTTTGCACGTACCAAATCCTCATTTTCGATCACGAAAGACTGGTGGCGACCTCCGTTCTTCTCGTTCAGCTCCACCACGAGGCACTTGCCGTCGGGGATGGTGAACTTCGCCATCGTGAAGACCGTGCGCTCGCTTTTTTTGCCCGGCACGAACGTGGCGTAGTTCTGTGCGCGGAGCGGCAGGATGACACGCTCCTGCACGGCGGTACGCTTCGCCACCTTCTTGTCCACGATTTTCCATGTGATGTAGTCCACATCGAAAGGCACGTTGCTCTGGTTCCTGATTTCCGTGTGGAAATACAGAAGCCCGTTGTGCGTGTATATGCCTTTCAGAAGGTACTGGATGCCGAAACGCTTGCAGCCGATATGCTTCACCTCACGTTTGTTCTGCTTGTGGATGGACTTCATGATAAGGCGCACCAGCATCGGGCTTTCGCTGCCCAGCTCTTTCAGGTAGATTTCCTGCGCGTTGTTCGGGCGGTTCACCGCCTCGCCGTCATGGATGAAGTCGCACATCTCCACATTGAGCAGCAGCGGCTCGGCGGCGTACTTCACGTTGAAGGTGTAGAAACTCCCGTCCTCCGTGATGACAGACATGTTGGTTTCGTTCGGGAAGTTCCTCACGGTTGCCTTCACACGGATGACGTTCTCCGCTCCGTCGGCTTTGCCCGCGATCAGGTCGGGCGAGCCTAAATCGACATAGCGCACCTCCGCCGGGAAGATGACATGCACGGTCTTGTCGTAGGTCACTTCCAAGCCGTGCGGGGGAACCATGCGGTCAAAGCCCAGCTTTCTCGTCAGACCGTGATACAGGTCGCCGTCCGCCTCCTTCTGCGGATAGACCTCCTTTGTCAAGGTCGGTTGGTCACTTCCGTTGCTTTGCCCAACGGTTACGTTTTCCTGCGCGTTGGCAGTTGCGATGCCCATAGCGAGGGCAAACATCATGATTACTTTTTTCATTTTACTTTGGATTTTTAGTGGTAAATAAAAATTTGATTATTTCCTTAATTCACTCCTTGATAGAGCATGACCCTGTACCCGGCTTTCAGATGCACTTTGACGGTGCGCATCTTCTTGGCTATATACTGGCTCGTGCCTTGTATCAGCCCCTTGCCCAAGTCGGAGGCGAGCTGCGCCCCGGCATTGGTGGAGATGTTGATGCTGCTCCCCAGCGAGCCGCCCATGTTGGCGGCAACCTCCCGGACAGCGTTCATCTCCATCGAGTTGGGGATGAATATGCCGGGCTGTCCGTCCGTGTCATAGACCTCCAACTCCACCGGGATAACCGTACCGTCGTGTTCCAGCGAGGTGATTTCGATAGCGAGCCGTTCGCCCTGAATCTTGGCTGCGCCGACCACCACCGCATTACGGGGAATGATCCGGTCTGCTACCGCCATCGGCTCCAGCAAGCGCAACCTGACCGCCTGCCCGTCCGTCACGCTCTGCGCCCCATAGACACATGCCGGTATGGTGTTCCTGTCCGATACGGTTGTAATGCCCACCGCCGTGTTGAAACTGCGGTTGCGTTCCTGCGAGAAGGAAGCGACAAATTCGGCATTGCTCACGGGCTGTCCGAGCGAGGACACCACCTGATGCGTCACCTGCCTGACGGGTTTTGCCGTATTCTTTCCGGCTTTCTGCACGGGGGACGGCTCTGTGGTCTGTCCCGCCGCCTGCGTGCCGTTCTGACCGCCCATGTACTTCGCCGCCAGCTCGTAGGATTTTTCCATGAGTGCCACCTGCTCGTCCATCGTGGAGCTTCTCTCTTTTCCGCTTTCCAGTTCGGATTCGAGCGTGGCGATGCGTTCCAGCAGTTCGTCCATCTCCGCATTGTCGTTCTTCGGCTGCTCGTAGAAGTTGCCGAGTGTGGCATTGAGGTCACGGTAGGCAGCTGCCGAGGACTGGATGGTTTTCGGCGCGGGCTTCACCGCCTCTTCCGTTCCGCCGGGATTGGCAAGGTCGAAGTCGCTGTCCCCATCCGCTGCCGCCGTTTCGCGGTCGAACAGGTCGCCCAACTGCTGCATGGCGCGGCTGCGGTTCTCCTGCCGTTCCTCCATTGCCCCCTGCTCGTAGGCTTTCGCCTTGTCACCGATAATCCGGCGGTTCTCCTTGTCCGCGTCGGGCATCTCGATGTTGTAGCCGCTTGTTCCCGGTTCCTGCTCCTTGCCGGAGGACGGGGCGAATATCAGCCACATCGCCCCGATGAATACCAGCACCATAGCGGGAAGCACTATCATTTTCTGACGTTTCAGCCGTTGGGCTTCGGTCAGCGGCTTGCGCTCCTTCTTCGGCTTGTCGTTGCCGGGAGCCGTCTTGTTTTCGGGCTTGCTCTCCGTCTTGTTCTCAATCTTCGTTTCGTTCTTTGTCTGTTCCATATAAATAAGGTATTAAGTGATTTTCCGTTTTTTGCTGTACGGACAGTTCCACCTGTCCGGCATGGTCTGTCACCATCCGGCTACCGTCATTCCTGCCGATGTCATAGACGGCTTTACCGAAAGTGTAGAGGGCAAGCGTGGCGAATGCGGCGAGCATTGCCAGCACGATGCGCCTGCGTGTCTTCGGCGGCAAACCGTCCAGATAGCCCCTGAGCCTTGCCACCAGCATTTTCTTTTTGTCATGGAGTTTCCAATATGCGCCCCAAAATGATTTCTTGATTTTCTTCATATCCGTTTACCTTTTGATGGTTTGTAAATCCTTGTTCTCGATGATGGTGAATCCCTCGATGGTGAACCCGTTGGGGTTGTCGTCCGAACGAGACGAGTTCAAGAGGCGACAAGTGGTCACGAGGCTGCGCTCTGTGACGTTGCTCTGCCGGATGATCTTCTGCGTGGCGTAGGTCACGGCACGGTAGGGATAGCCGTTGAAGTCGCACACCACACTGTCCACTTTCAGCACTTGGTTGATGTTACCGGCGATGATGCGGTTGTAGTACCCTTTCTCGGCGAAGTCCGAATAGTAGTTGTACACGCTCTTGTCCGCCAGCAGCAACGCACGCTTCACGTTGTGTTCTATCGCGCTCTTTTCGGGCGAGAGCGTGAAAAACAGCTCGTGGAAGCGGCGCACATGCTCCCTCGCTTCCGCCGGACGGTTCTGCGAGAGGTCCTGCGAGAGTGCCAGCATCAGCGACTTGCCGTTATCCAGCACATAGATCTTTTCACGCTGCCGCTCCGCGAAGCGGTAGGAACTCCACACGCTCCATACCGTTATCACGGCGCACAGCGAGAGGAAGACGATACCGAACAGGCGTATCTGCCTGAACGATGATTCGATGTTTTTGAGTGACTTGAATTCCATTTTACTTTTTCCGTTTATAATTGCACATTGATTATTTCAGCAGTTTCCCGGCACGTCCGACCATGTTGCCTGCGGTAGCACCCGCCACGCTGCCCGCCATGCTTCCGGCGCGTCCCGCCATCTGGTTCACGTTGCGCCCGTAGCCGCCCATGCCCCCGGCTTGAATGATCCAGCCCGCCACCGTCGGAATGGTGAAGTAGCCGATGATGCCGATTATCATGAACACGATATACACCCCGTCGCTGGAATCCAGCGAGAAGTTGGGGTCGGTCTGCATGCGCTCGATGTCGCTCTGGAGCATCAACACCTGAATCTTGGCGAGTATGGTGCTGAATATGTCCGACACGGGCAGCCACAGATAGACCTGAATGTAGCGGCATATCCACTGCGTGAGCGTGCTTTGGAAGCCGTCCCACACCGATATGGCGAAGGCTATCGGACCGAGTATCGCCAGCACCACGAGGAAGAACGTGCGGATGGTGTCTATCACGAGGGCGGCGGCTTGGAACATCAGTTCCAGTATCTCGCGGAAGAAGTCGCGGATGCCCTTCTTCATCTTGTACATCCCCCGGTCGATATACATCCCCGCCATCGTCACCATGTCGGAGGGCGACCAGCCCAATTCCTCCAGTTGCTTGTCAAACTCCTCGTTGGACACGAGGTAGGCGGTTTCGGGATTGCGCACCATCGCCTCGTATTCCAGCCTGTCCTTCTGCTCACGGTACTTGTTCATGTCCAAAGTCTGCGTTTCGAGCAGTTTCGCCGTACCCTGCACGACGGGCGAGAGGACGCTGTTTATCGTGCCAAGCACCACCGTAGGGAAGAACATGATGCACAGACCGACGGCAAAGGGACGGAGCATCGGGAAGACGTCTATCGGTTCGGCTCTCGCCAGCGACTGCCATACCCGGTAGGCGACATAGAAGAGCGCGCCCAGCCCGGCGATGCCTTTCGCCACGCCCGCCATGTCGGCGCACAGCGGCATCATCTGCTCGTAGAGCGAGCGGAGAATCTGGTGAAGGTTGTCGAACTCCATAGGCTACCAGTATCTTTCGTTCATACTGCCGTACAGCCCCATGATGCGGTCAAGGTCGTTTTTCTTCTTCGCACGCAGGTAGCTCACGCTGATGTTCTTGTTGGTGTAGTAGCTCACGAGGTTGCGGTAACGTTTCATCTTGGAGTGGCAGCGTTCCACCACGTCCATGCGCTCCTTGTCCGTCATGGAGAGCGTGGTGATGTTCACCACGTTCTTCAGCTCCGTCAGCACGTCGTTGGATTCCTCCAGCAGCTTCGTGTACCCGAAGGCGATGGCTCCGAGTTCCTCCACCGTGAAGTTGTCGTCGCGCAGCATCTTCTGGAAGCTGGTCACGTAGATGTCCGTGATGTCGCCCACCATCAGGATGGTCTGCTGCACCTTGCGGGCGTCCTTGACCAGATTGTTCACCGATTTGAGGGCGTCGTAATACTTCTTGCCCTGCTCGTATATTTTCACCGTTTCCTGAAAGTTGTTCACCATGTTCGTGGCGGTCTTCGAGGTGTGGATGATGTTCTTCGAGGCGTTGATGATGCCTTGCGCCAGATTGCCCGGATCGCTCACGACCCATTGGGCGGAAGCCCTGCCCGCGAAAAGCAGGCACAGGCAGATGACGAATGTTATTCTTGTTCTCATGTTTCTTTGGATTTTAGCGGTTCTTATTTTTCTGCCGGAGTTTCCGGCTGCGGCTTCACACGCACGTAGTCCCCGTTGGGTGAGAAGGTCAGCACGTCGGTGGCTTCGTTATACGCCACGTCGATGCGGAAGCCGGTGTTCATGAACAGGTTGCCGTTCTCCTCCTGCAAGAGATAGGTTTCCGGTTTCAGCCTGCGGCGGATGCCGCTCCGTTTGAATACCGTCACCTTGTAGGCTTCGCCCTCCTTGTAGATAAGCACGTCGGGCTTGCCCTCCACGCTTTCCCATTTCCCGCACAGCAAGTCGCGGCGGTTCTCCGCCACGTCGCAGGATTGCAGCACCATGACCGCCAATCCGATTAAACACTTGCTGACTTGCAGCATTTTAATTTTTGATATGCTCATACGCTTTTCTTTTTTTGTTGATGATTGGTTTATTGATTGTTCTTGTTTCTCCGCCTTTCGGCAAGCTGCCGGATGGCGGCTTCGATGTCGCCGCCCAATTGCTCCGCCAGACGGTACACCTCCACCTTTTCCGTTTCCTCGGTGGTGTACGCCAGATATTCCTCCGCGCTCACCTCGGTGGCATAGACCGCCGACTGCGTGCCGCCCAAGCCTATCCACACCTCCTTGTAGAGCCGTGAGGGGTTGTTCGCCATGTTGATGGAGAGTATCTGCGACTTCTCCTTCTCCGTCAGTCCGAGCAACGCCTGAATCTGGTCGAACTTGTTCATGTACTTGCGCTGGTCGAGCAGGATTTTACAGTCCGAGTTGTTGATGATGCTCTCCTTGACAACGGGTGAGGAAATGATGTCGTCCACCTCCTGCGTCACCACGATTGCCTCACCGAAATACTTGCGCACCGTCTTGTACATATAGCGCAGGTAGTCAGCCATATTTGCCGAAGAGAGAGCCTTCCAAGCCTCTTCCACGATAAGCTGCTTTCTCACACCTTTCAGACGCCGCATCTTGTTGATGAAGGCTTCCATGATGATGATGGTCACTACCGGGAACAGTTCGCGGTTGTCCTTGATGGAATCAATCTCGAAGACGATGAACCGTTTGCCCAGCAGGTCGATGTTCTCCGCCGAGTTGAGCAGGAAGTCGTAGCGTCCGCCCCGGTAATACTGCCGCATGGTGGTGAGCATGTTGTCGATGTTGAAGTCCTCCTTCTCCACCTTGATGTCACGCTCCGCCAGTTCCCTGCGGTAGTCGTCGCGCATGTACTCGTAGAAAGTGTTGAACGACGGCACGATGCTCCGGTCTGCCCTGATGCGCTCGATGTAGGCACTCACGGCACTGCCCAATTCCCCGCTTTCGGTTTTCGTCACCTTGTCGTCCTCCGACTTCCAGAGCGTCAGCAGCAGCGTCTTGATGCTGTCCTTCTTCTCCACGTCAAACACGTAGTCGTCGGTGTAGAACGGGTTGAAGCTGATGGGCTTCTCCTCCGTGTAGGTGAAATACACGCCGTCCGTGCCGCCCGTCTTGCGCCGTATCATCTCGCACAATCCCTGATAGGAGTTTCCCGTGTCCACCAATACCACATGCGCGCCCTGCTCGTAATATTGGCGCACCAAATGGTTCATGAAGAACGACTTGCCGCTACCCGAAGGACCTAATACGAACTTGTTCCTGTTCGTGGTGATGCCCCGCTTCATCGGCAGGTCACTGATGTCGAGGTGCAGCGGTTTTCCCGTGAGCCTGTCCACCATCTTGATGCCGAAGGGCGAGAGCGAGCTGCGGTAGTTGGTTTCCTCCGTGAAGAGGCACACCGCCTGTTCAATGAAGGTGTGGAAACTCTCTTCCGCCGGAAAGTCCGCAGCATTGCCGGGCATCGCCGCCCAATAGAGTGTCGGGCAGTCGATGGTGTTGTGGCGCGGCACGCACTCCATGCTTGCCAGCTGGCTGCCCACGTCGTTCTTTATGTGCTTCAGCTCTTCCGCGTCGTCGCTCCACACCATGACGTTGAAGTGCGCCCGCACCGAGGTCAGACCGTAGGAGTGCGCCTCGTTCAAGTATCGGTCTATCCACTCGCGGTTGATGCTGTTGCTCCGGCTGTATCGGGATAACGACTGCATATTCCTCGCGGACTTCTCGAATTTTTGAAGGTTCTCCTCGCTGTTGTCGATAATCACGTACTGGTTGTAGATGTGGTTGCAGGAGAGCAGCAGCCCCACCGGGGATGCAAAGGAGAGGCGGCAGTCCGAGCGGTCGGTGGAGAGTTTCTCATACCGGGTGTCGGTAGCCACCGTGCCGGGCAGGTCTTCCGCGTCGGACAGGGTGTGCAGGCACAGGCGGTTGTCGCCGATGCGCATCTCCCGTGCCGAGAGGTCTATGTCCTGCAACGTGGCATCGCCTTCGGGCATGAGCGAGAAATAACGCTCTATCAGTCCGGTTTTGCCTTCCGTCCCCACAATCTCGTCGGTGGAGAGGCGGCGCAGCCTGACAAAGCCGCTGTCGTTGATGATGCGCTCGAACTGTTCCGCAGCCTCCATGAACTTCGCGGCGGTTTCCTTGTCCAGCTCCTTCGGGATGATATGCCCCCGGCACAGCGTGCTGAAATTGCTCTGCATCCGGTTACGCTCCTTCGTCGTCTTGGTTAGGTAGAGGTAGCACGTGTGCTTCAGGTACGGTCGCTCGTTGAAGTGACGCTCGAAGCTCCGTGAGAGGAAACTCATGTCCTCCTTTTGCAACTCCGGTCTGTACTTCTCCTTGATGAACCAGTCCTGCTTGTGGACAACGGAGAAGTCCGGCAGCACCTTGATCGCCTTGCACCAGCAGCCGTGTATCGCCTCGTACTCCGCGCCCGTCACGGTGTAAAGCTCCGGCAGCTCCACCTCGAAAG
>SFQP01000191.1 GCA_004562975.1 bacterium | reverse complement strand
GATGATTTGGGCATAGTGCCCCGTGGCAATGCGGTCGTAGGCATGGCCGGCCACTTCCTCAAAAGCCCCGAACTTGATGAGGCGGTTGCACATCACGTCGGGGTTCGGGGTGAGTCCCCTGCGAATACGGTCGACAGCGTAGGCCGTTACGCGCTCGTGGTAAGCCTGCTGCAAGTCCACCTTTTCCAGCCGGAGACCGTAGCGGCGCGCCGTGAGGGTGGCCATCTCCCAGTCCTCTTCGGCGGTACACGTGGTTTCAGCTCCCTGTTGGCCTATCTGGATATAGAAAAGGTCGGGACGGATGCCTTGTTCGCAGAGCAGGTGGAGTGCGACGGCACTGTCTACACCGCCCGACAGGAGCAGAGCATGGCGGAGCGGCAAACCGCAGCCCCTCCCGACGGGAGAGGCTGCGGTTGGTTCAGTTGGGTTCAGTTTAGTTGTCATGCGATGGGGGGATTTTCTTTGGGTTGCATGGTTCTTGTAGCCCGAAGGTTGCCGCCCGATGCAATCGGAATATGCTATCAGGCTGCAGCGTGGAAGCAAACGGCGGATTCAGATTTTGTCGAAGGCTTGCTCCAAATCGGCCAGAATGTCGTCAATGTGCTCGATGCCGATGCTCAACCTCACGGTGGAAGGTGTGATGTGCTGTTCGGCCAGTTCCTCGGGGCTCATCTGCGAGTGAGTCGTGGTGTAGGGGTGGATGACGAGGCTCTTTACGTCTGCCACGTTGGCCAGCAACGAGAAGATCTGCAAGGCATCGATGAAGCGCCATGCCTCTTCCTGTCCGCCCTTGATTTCAAAAGTGAAGATGGAGCCGGCCCCTTGTGGAAAATAGCGTTCGTATAGGGCGTGGTCCGGATGGGAGGGTAGGGCAGGATGGTTCACCCGCTCCACCTTGGGATGCTGCGCCAGGTAGTCGACCACGCGGAGCGCGTTTTCCACATGACGTTCCACACGCAGCGAGAGTGTTTCCAGTCCTTGCAGCAGGATGAAGGCGTTGAACGGGGAGAGCGTGGCACCTGTGTCGCGCAGGATGACGGCACGGATGCGGGTGACGAAGGCTGCCGGACCAGCCACGTCGGCGAATACTGCGCCATGGTAGGAAGGGTCGGGCTTGGCCAGCGTAGGGAATTTGTCTGGATAGGCTTTCCAGTCGAACGAACCGCCGTCCACGATGATGCCGCCCAGACTGCTGCCGTGGCCGCCGATGAACTTGGTGGCGGAATGTACCACCACGTCGGCACCATGTTCCAATGGACGCAGCAGGAAGGGAGTAGCGAAGGTGTTGTCCACAATCAAGGGCACGCCATGACTATGGGCCACTTCAGCCACGGCCTCCAGGTTCGTCACGTCGGAATTGGGGTTGCCGAAGGTTTCTACGTAAACGGCCTTGGTGTTGGGTCGGAAGGCGGCCTCCAAGGCTTCAAGGTTGTTGACGTTGACAATGGTGTTGGAGATGTCCTGCGTGGAAAGGGTGTGCGTGATGAGGTTGAACGAGCCACCGTACAGGTTGTCGGCGGCAATGACGTGGTCGCCGTGTAGCAGGATGTTTTGCAAGGCGTAGGTTACGGCAGCCGCACCGCTGGCCACGGCCAGAGCGGCCACGCCGCCTTCGAGAGCTGCCACGCGGTCCTCCAGCACAGCCTGCGTGGAGTTGGTCAGACGGCCGTAGATGTTACCGGCATCGCGCAATCCGAAGCGGTCGGCGGCGTGCTGCGAATTGCGGAACACATACGATGTGGTCTGGTATATAGGTACTGCACGGGCATCAGTAGCGGGGTCGGGTTGTTCTTGTCCAACATGTACTTGGAGTGTTTCAAAATGGAGTTTGCGGTCTGACATATTCGTTAGCTTTTAGTTGGTTTGTAATGTTTGTTTCTGTCTGCAAAGGTAGGATATGAAGAATAAATATCCAAGTATTTGTTTTATTTAGGAATAAACTCCTAAATTTGCGCATTGGTAAAGAATGCTTAGTAATAAATGTCCGGCAAAATCCGGCGAAACAGAATTTTTTTCTTCCGGTCAATCAACATTGGAAGAACGAAAACGAATTAAGAACTGGCAAATGACGAATTTAGACCCTATTGACCTGCAGATTTTGCGGGAACTACAGCAAAATGCGCGGTTGACAACGAAAGAACTGGCAGCTCGCGTTAATCTGAGTACCACTCCGGTATTTGAGCGTGTCAAGCGGTTGGAGCGCGAGGGCGTGATAGCCAGATATGTGGCTGTGCTTGATGCCGAAAAACTGAACCGGGGCTTTGTGTGTTTCTGTTCTGTGAAGATGAGCCGCCTGAGCCGCGACATCGCTTTGCAGTTTGCCGAGACCATTGCCGGCATTCCGGAGGTGACAGCCTGCTACAACATTTCCGGTCCCTACGACTA
>SFQP01000015.1 GCA_004562975.1 bacterium | reverse complement strand
CTCCACTATGCGGTTCTTCTCCGCACGACTGAATTTTGATAATGGCATTGTACTAAAATTTGATGGTTTTTTGGTCAACCTATTTCAGTACAAGACAAACGCTTGCGAAGGACGGAGAAAGCAAAGCTTCAAACCGGGAAACCGCCTCAAAACTAGGAACCAAGCGGCATAATCATGAACGCGCGGTGTGAATATTTGAAAAGGCAATGTTTCACACGCTTTTCCATTGTAAATCAACAGGAAACAGCTGGTCTTGAAGCTTTGAATGATTTTTTGGAGGACAAAAATACGTATAGAAGAGCGTGAATGGATGGGCGGTTAATGGTGAAATGTTCCGTGACCTTTTTGCGGGTGTGGGCCGCCTCCCGGAACTTCAGTGATACAATGGGATCCTCAAGGCCGTAAGTCTGCGGAGTATTCATCGCGTCTTTAAAATCATCACCTGAAACCGATAAGGTAGGCCAGAAGCGTTCAAGGCAAAACCCCTTCGGGGCGCAGCCTGATGGCCTTGAACTTGCGCCCCGAAAGGGTTTTGCCTTGAATGCATGAATAGAACGTATATTATTCGTGTAAAGAAACCGTTTTACCGTTCACCAATAATCATACTTTACAGTGCCACCTTCGCCGTATGCGTGCCGTTGCCGCTGCTTGTGCGTACCACATAGCAGCCCGGTGCGAGGCAGAAGCCGGCTTGGCCGTTTACGCGGCGTGCGGCCACCTGTGCGCCGGCGGCATTGTACACGCGGACTTCGGCATCGGCAACCTCTACGCACAACTGTCCGCCGACGACTTCCACTTTAGGCGTTGCTGTTTCTGCTTTCACGGCATCGATGCCGCTCAATGCGCTCAGCGGTGCCGAGGCGGCGTTGAGGATTTCCTTCGTTCCCTGGTCAATCAGCAGGACAATCACTGTGGCATTCTCCGGTTTTTCGATGTTCTCGGGCAGCGTCATGCGGTAAGTGAAGGACTGCGTCTTCCCCTTTTCGATGGGTGCGCTGATGGTGCCCTCCACGCCTTCCGGCTCCGTGATGCTGCGAGCCACGTGGTCGCAGATGGCCCAATACTTGCCCGGCATGCTCACGAGGTCCGCCAGGTCGTCCGGCGTATTGTCGAGCGAGCCGCCGTAATCGGTGGAATAGTAGTTGCTCTGTGCCACTTTCAGGCTGTCCTCCGTCAGCGCGTAGGTCAGGCGGTAGGGTGCCGTGGCGCAGTCGATGCTGAAGGAGGTCGAGGTGGTAATCTGCAGTTCTTTCGTGTCGTTGTCCAGTGCGTAGTCCGCAATCTGCACCGTGGCTTCGCAGGGCAGTTCGCGGATGTGGGCGATGTCCTTCTTCACGCCCATGTTGCCGCCGCCGTATTCGCTGCTGCCGTAGTAGGGGTCGCCGCTGACGAGCCGGTTCATGGCAAATCCGGGAAATCCGTTCGTGCCGTACTGTCTCAGCACGTACATGAAGTCCTCCGACTCCAGCGCGTCGTTCTGATGGACGGCAATGGGGATGAAGCGGTCACTATAATCTTCCATCAGGAGTTCGATGGCCCTGGCTCCGCGCGGACACCATCCGCACCAGCCTCCCGTAAATTCCTCCATCACCGCCATGCGGTTCACGGAGAGGGCAGGGTCTACCTTCGTGATGGAGCCGCTGGCTTCGCTCTCGCCGGCCGACACGTCCTCGCCTCCCACTTCAACGAGCTGCACCGTGAGGGGCACGCGCACGGCTTCGTGGGGCGTGGGCAGCGACGACTCGATGTAGCCGTAGTAGAGGTAGCCCAGCGGTTTGTTGAAGGCGAGGTCCTCCGTGGCATCGCCGAGGCGGCAGCGCAGCGTGGCCGAGGGGATGCCCTCCGTGCCATAGTTGGTGATGCCGATGCCGAATGTGGCTTCTTCTTCGCCGATGAAGGAACGGGTGTGGGTCACATCGTCCAGCTTGATTT
Source organism: bacterium (assembly GCA_004562975.1). Next base: position 12,360 of record SFQP01000015.1, on the reverse strand, counting down.
CGTAGGGCTTCAGTCCGGCCTCGCCTTCGGTGACGCAGTTCAGGTAGATGCCGTAGCAGAGGTGCGGGTCGCCGTACATAAAGTAGCGCATATAGGTATAGTCGAGGGCATAGGGCTTTCCTACCTTGCTGTCGTACACGAGGAACGCGCCGTTGCGGTTGCAGGGCACGATGTGGGCGTGCAGCTCGTGTTGTTGGTCAAAGTAAACGGTAAATCCCACGTTGAGCATCCGTAGCGAGTCGATTTTCACGTTGCAGGGATATTCGCCGATTTCGTCTCCGGGATAGTCGGCTGGCAGGGGAGCCTTGTACAGTGTGTCGGTCGGGGTGTTGGCATCCACTACCCAGAGTTCGCCCCAGGCGGCTCCCGCCGGCACTACGGTTTGGATTTTCGTGATGGTGTTGCCCATGAAGTAGGCCAGCAGGTCCGTGTCGAGGATGGTGCTGTAGCCGATGGTGTCGCCCGCTTCGGCATCGATGAAGTTCTGCACAAAGATGGCGGAGTCAGCCGGCAGGTTGGTCAGCGTTTTGGGGTCTTGGACCGCAGCCGACTTCTCGGCCACGCGGACGGGTTGGCCGGGTTTCATGGCGCGCAGTTGGTGGGTTTCCCATTGGGCGCGTGCCTTTTGCATGGCTTGCCGCTGGAGGGCGGACTGGCTCATGGCGTTCAGGCAGAAGGGTAGCCCGAACAGCAGGCAGAGGAGTTTGGAAAGTGTAAAATGTGTCATAAAACAGATAAGTAAGTTTGTCGTACGTTGGGTTAACGGTGGCAAACTTACTTATTTATGGTTTTTTCGGCAAAGGGCTTTTTGGGAAAATCCAGGGTTGTCCTTCATTTTGTCTTGGAGGTTATGAGGGATGAGGTTATAAGGTTATTAGGTTAGGGTCGCTTCGCTCTCTGGGTTATGAGGTTATAAAGTTACTCTCGGAGTATCGTCTTTTCTGATATGCGAAAACTTCTAACAGTAATTTTATAACCTCATAACCTCATCTCTCATAACTTCATCCCTCATCCCCTCCGGAACTTGTGTACAAAGTTCCGGCGAGGCTCACTCCCGGTGGTTGCGTGGCAAATGGCAGAGCACTTGTTCGCGGAGGAAGGAGCGATCCAGGTGGGTGTAGAGCTGCGTGGTAGCTATGCTCTCATGGCCGAGCATCGCCTGGATGGCGCGCAGGTTGGCCCCGCCCTCCAGCAGGTGGGTGGCAAAGGTGTGGCGCAGCGTGTGGGGCGAGATGTTCTTTTCGATACCTGCCAGCCGGGCGTAGACTTGCAGGTTGTGGAACACCGTGATGCGCGAGAGGTGCCGCCCCCGGCGGTGGCTCACAAACACATAGTCCTCCTCGCCGGGCCGGATGTCGATGAGCCGCCGCTCGTCCGTCCACCTTTTCAGTTCGCCCACGGCCTTGGGCGAAACGGGCACGAGCCGCTGCTTGTTGCCCTTGCCCGTGACGCGCAGAAAGCCCTCGTCGAGGAAGAGGTCGCTCAGTTGCAGGCCGCAGAGCTCGCTCACACGCAGTCCGCAGCTGTAGAGCACCTCGATCATGGCGTGGTCGCGCCTTCCCTCGGGCAGGCTCTGGTCGATGGCCGCCTCCAGCGCGTCCACCTCCTGAAGCGTGAGCACGGCGGGCAGGTGTTCCGGCTTCTTGGGCGACTCCAGTAGTTCCGTGGGGTCGGCTTCGATGTAGCCGTCTTGCAGCAGGAAGGTGAAGAAGGAGCGCACGCCGCACAGGATGCGGGCCACGGAAACAGCCGATATGCCTATGTCGTGGAGCGAGGCGGCAAAGTGGTGCAGGTCGTCAAGGGTGCAGCTGCGCACGTCGATGCCCTCGTCGGCCAGGAAGCCGAGCAGCTTTTCCACATCGCCGGCGTAGGCTTTGCGCGTGTTCTCCGACAACCCTTTTTCCAACAGGATGTAGGCGCGGTATTTCCGGAGGATGGACATCATGGATGGATTGAACAATGAATAATTGGCTGCGCGTGCATTCGGAGCAACCGGGGTTATTCGTTATGGACCATTGGGTTGCTGAGTTTCGGCCCGAAGGACAGGTCGCCCGCATCGCCCAGCCCGGGCACGATGTAGGCATCGGCGTTCAGTTCGGCATCCACGCCGGCCACCCAGAGCGTCACGTTGTCCGAGGGGAAAACTTCCTGCAAGTGGCTGATGCCCGCTTCGGCAGCGATGACGCAGCACAGGTGGAGGTGCGCCGGTGTGCCGTGGCGCAGGAAGGCGCGGTAGGACAGTTCCAGACTGCCGCCCGTGGCGAGCATGGGGTCTACCATCAGGAAGGTACAGCCTTCCAACGCGGGTGCGGCCATGTAGTCCACGTGGATTTTCAGCTCGCCCGGCGTTCCCTCCTCGCGGTAGGCCGCCACGAAGGCGGAGTCCGCCTGGTCGAAGATGTCGAGAAATCCCTCGTGAAAGGCCAGTCCGGCGCGCAGCACGGTGCCAATGACCAAGCGGTCGTCGCAGGTGGGCACGGCCTTCACGCCCAGCGGGGTCTGGATGGGTTTTTCAGAATAGCGGAGCGTGCGGCTCACTTCGTAGGCCATGGCGTGAGCCACGCGTTTCAGGTTGCGGCGGAAGAGGGTGCGGTTGCCCTGCACGTTCACGTCGCGCAGTTGTGCCATGTAGGCGTTGATGACGGAGGAGTGTTCTCCCAGATTGATTACTTTCATGATTTTCAGTGTGGATGGGAAAGGGAGCGGGGCGCACGCTGCGGAGCGGCAGCCCTGTTCCACAAAATGAGTTGGAAAGTCCGGGGAAAGCCTTTGCCAACCTCGGGGTCGCTTTCAGGCCGTGTCCGTCAAACTTTCCAACTCTTTCAATGTTCAGGTTTCAGTCAACGTGTTACTTTTTGAGGTGCTTCTTGCGGTCCGACGTGATGAAGATGCCCTGTGCCGGAGCCTGGAGCAAGCGGCGGCCCTGCAGGTCGTACATCTTCACTTCCTCGGGTGCAGCGGTCAGGATGTCTTCGATGAGTGTCTGCTTGCCCGTCGGCACGATTTTCCACATGGAAGCGCCTTCCGAGGTGGTCCACTGCACCAGCTGGTTCGAGCCGTCGAGGTGTAGGGCGGGGATGGCGGCAGCCACGGGGTCGGTGCTGGTCAGGATGGACCATCCGTCCGTGCCCGAGGTCACACGGTAAGAGCCGGCATCAGCGCGGTCGGCCACCTGAAACACCGTCTTGTAATAGTTCTGGGTGCGGCTCATGTAAGTCTGGGCTTCTTCGTTGTAGATAAGCCACGTGCCGTCCTCGTTGAGCTGGAAGGAAAACTCCTGCACGCCGCTTTCGGGAGCGGCATATCCTTGGTACCTCTTGTGCGAGCCGTCAATGTTGTCATTGTTCTGGCTCGTTCCGAGAAAAGGGTTGGCGGCGCGGTCTTTATTGCACAGGGTGTACACCTTGCCTTCTTCCAGCTGGATTTTGGCGGCGGCCATCTTGGCCTCCATCTCGGCCATGGCATCGGCATAGCCCTGTACGGTAGGGTTGGCGGCGTAAACGTCGGCCACGCTGTTGAGCGAAGCCAGCAGTTCGTCGGCCTTGGCAGCGTCGATCATGCCCACTGCATCGCCCTGCTCGAGGTCGGAAACAGAAGCCACGTTCTCGCTCAGCAAGTTGGTGACGAAGGCTGTGCGGTCTACGGCGGGGTAGTAGGTGTAAGCACCGTCGGTGATGCCTTCCACGGAGTACTGTTTATAGACATTGGTGTAGGCTCTGCCGTAGCTCTCCTCTTCATAGAAGAAGGCGATGGAGTCGTTGGCCTGCACGATCATGGTGGAGTAGGCCGAACCGATGTAGCTTGCCTGATGGCGGCCGTCCCAGCCGGAGGCAAAGGCCGTCACGTCCTTCAGGTCGCTGAGCGAGGAGAGTTCCTTATAGTAAATGCCCACGTTGGCGCGTCCGCTGCCGAAGGGCACGGACTGGAGGGCGAGGTACATTTCGGCGTTGTCTGCGTTGCGCTTCACGGGGAGGATGAGAATTTCGCCGTTGGTCGAGTTGCCCGCAGCGTTCACACCGTTTGTTCCGGCGTTTGAGGTCACGGCGTTGGCCCAGCTGCCTTCGCCGGTTTCTACGTTGGTGTAGGTGAAGAAGTTGTAAATGCGGCCGCCAGAGGTGCGCGAGCTGAGGATGACGCGTCCGTCGGGCAATTCTTCACACTTCGGTTCGTCGCCGCCGGGAGCGGGCGAGATGTCGATGCTGCCCAGTGCCTTCCAGGTCTGGCCAAAGTCGTCGGAGTAGATGACGCGGTTGCCGCCGGGACGGGCGCAGAGGGCGGCGTACAGACGGTAGTACTGGCCCACTTTCACCTGACGGCTCTGGCAGATGCGGCCCGATCCGAAGAAGAGGCTCTGCACGGCACCCAGTGCGCTCTGGTCGAAGAGGGTGTAGATGCTCTCGGTGATTTCTTCATAAGCCTCCCAGGTCTGTCCGTTGTCATGGCTGCGGAAGCGTGCCACGCGGTTGGGATTTTCGCGCGTAGTGGTGCCTGCGCTGTACACGGTGTTGCCGCAAACGCTGATGAGCAGCACTTCGTCGCTCTCGCTGTCGGCCACCACGGCGGCGTCGCCGAAGCCGCAGTCTACGGCATCGCTTACGCCCGTGCCGTCGCCGATGGTGAACTCATCGCCCCAGGTCTGGCCGTTGTCCTTCGAGATGCGTGCCACGATGTCCACCTCGCCGAAGCCGATGTCGCCGCCGCAGGGACGGTAGTCGCTGATGGCAATCAGGTTGCCGTTGTGCGCTTTGGCGATGGCCGGGATGCGGTAGGGCGCACGGCTGCCGTCGGTGATGAAGAGCTCCTGCTGAGGCTCCGGCTGGCGGAAGCTGCGGCTGATGCTGACGGTGAAGTTGCTCAACTCCATCTCATGGTTGTGGCCGTTCAGGGTGAACTGGGCCGCAACCTCCTTCAGCCCCGTCATTTCAAGGCTTTGTGCTTCGTCGGTTACGCTGTATTCCGTTCCGCCGGCGGTCAGTTTCAGGGTATTGCTGTTGGCAACTTTGTTCTTGAACTGGAATTTGTAGCCGGTGATGATGTAGTCGCTGCCGGCCGAGATGGTGTACACGCTGTTTTGGGCCTGTCCGGAGGCGAGGGTCAGGTTGTTGCCGTTCTTGGCCATGTTGTTGAAACCAGTGCTGAGGGTGAGCTGCGGCGAGGTGGAATTTGACGACCATACCGAGGCCCAGGTGCCGGAAGCGTTGGTGGAGGTGTACGTACCGGTGGTCATGTCGACCGTATAGGTGGCCGTGACAGCCTCGATCAGGATGACGGAACCTTCGTCGTAGCCCTGTGACCAGAAGGCCAGCTTGCTGTCGCGGTTGTTCAGGATGTTGGCGGAGTAGCCGTGTTCATTGATGTAGAAACCGCCCGTTACGCCTACGGCCTGTCCGTTGGATTTCTGCGTGGCCTCGGCCATGTCCCACAGGTTGGTGTAACCGTCGCCAGGGGCGGCGGCATCTTTCAGGATGGCGTAGGACGCGCCGCCCGTGGTGCCCAGCATGGCGGTGGGAGCGGCCAAGGCCATCGATGCGCCGGCCTCCTTATTATATATAAGGTAGCCGTCGGTCTCGTTGCCGGCGAAGCACCACAGCTCGGCATCGGCACCGGTAATCTGGCCGCCCAGCTTGATGTACTCGGCACCGGCGTTGTTGGAAATGCGCAGTTTGCTGGCACCGATGGTCATCGTGTACCAGACCGTGCCCTCGGCAAACTCGCCATTCTCGATGGTAGTCACCTCAACGGGGACTGCTGCATAGCCGTGACCGGCCAATACCAGACACAGCAACAAGGAGAAGAATCGTGTAATCTTGTTCATAGTAAATAATTAAGGGGAATAATGATGCGTTAGGGTTGGGGCGGCTCTCCGCCCGGAACGATGGCGCGCAAGGCTGCTGCCAGTCTACGGCAAGGCGGGGCTGGGGCGGCATATACCGCACGCTTGCAAAAGTATGGATTTTATCGGATAAAGGATAAATTATGAAAAATATTTATCGGGAAGGGCTGTGACGATTACAAAATCCGTAGACAACAGTGACGGCATGGGACAATTTTGTCCCCAGTGCAGAAGTTTCCGCCGGAAGGTGAATATGTTTATGCCGTCCGCCGGTTTCCTATACGCTCGGCAGCGAGTGTCCGTTGATTTTGCGGTAAAGGTTGAGCGCGTACACGTCCGTCATGCCCGACAGATAGTCCAGCACCGCCATCAGCCGGTTGCCTATGCGCGGAGCATGAACCTCATACTGCGAGGGCACCTGTGCCAGGAGCAGTTGCGAGTAGGCCTTTTCGGGAGCCATCACCGCGTCGGTGAACAGTTCCAGCAGCGTGTAGATGATGCGGTAACCCGCCAGGTCCACATCCGTCACTTCCTTGCAACGGTAGATGCGGCCTGCCGCAATCTCCTCGCAGCGGCGGTAAGCCTTGTGGAGCAGGGGCGGCAGGTGGTCGATGAGGGAACCCTTGAAGCTGCCGTGGAGGATTTCCTCCTCGTGGTCCATAAAGATGCGCACGCAAGCCCGCTCCAGCGCGTTGATGACGCACGAACGGTAGTACACAATCTGGTCATCAACGTCCGTTTCGTGCGCATAGACTTCTTTGAGCCGCTGCTGCTCGTGCGGTTCGAAAAATCCGAGGAAGAGGTCCATTGTCAGCTCCTCGGACAGTAGCCGCAGCTTGTGGGCATCCTCGATGTCCATGATTTCGTAGCAGATGTCGTCGGCGGCCTCGACGAGATACACCAACGGGTGGCGGGCATGGCGCGTTCCGCCATCGGGGGTGGGCAGCAGGTCAATGCCCAGCTCGCGAGCGATGTGCAGAAAGGTGTGCCGCTCTGGCTCGAAGTAGCCGAACTTGGGTTTTGCCACCGCGCGTTCCGAACCGTAGGGATATTTCACGATGGCGGCCAGCGTGGCGTAGGTCATCACGAAGCCCCCCCTGCGCCGGCCGTTGAATTGGTGCGTGAGCAGACGGAACGTGTTGGCGTTGCCGTCGAAGCGCGTGAAGTCCAGCCACTCCTGTTCCGAGAGGTCCTTCCCCTCAGGCGTGACGTAGCGGTGCAGCCGGCTGCCGCCGCCCTCGCTGAAGTAGGTGCGTATGGCTCTTTCGCCCGAGTGGCCGAAGGGCGGGTTCCCCATGTCGTGAGCCAGACAGGCCGCGCTGACGATAGCCCCCAGGCCGGTGATTTCCGTGTCGGCCAGCTCCGGGTGGACGGACATCAGTTCGCGCCCCACGTCGGTGCCCAGCGAGCGGCCCACACTCGACACCTCCAGGCTGTGCGTCAGGCGGTTGTGGACAAACACGCTGCCCGGCAGCGGAAATACCTGCGTTTTGTTTTGCATGCGCCGGAAGGCCGCCGAGAAAATCAGGCGGTCGTAGTCGCGCTGAAACTCCGTGCGCCTTTCTTCGAGCGGTTTCTGCGTTTCGGTTTTGCCGAATCTTTTGGACGAAATGAGGTCTTGCCAGTTCATGAGCGAAGGGGTTTAAGGGAAATGGAAGGCTATAGATGACTATAGAAAACTATAGATTTCCATAGAGCTCTATAGTAGGCTAAAGAAATCTATCAAAACCATAGAAGCCTTGCAAAGGTAGCAAATATTCCATGCGTCATTGCTTTTTCAGCGCAAAGCCGCAGGCGTTTCTTCCAAAAGATGTACTTTTGCTCAATAATAACCTATCCTCAGCACGACATGAAAATCCGCATAATCAACCACTCGCGGCATCCTCTGCCCCAATATGCTACTCCGCTTAGCGCAGGTGTCGACCTGCGGGCCAATCTTGACGCTTCGGTTACCCTGCCCCCGATGGGCCGGTGTCTGGTGCCGACCGGGCTGCGCATCGCCCTGCCGGCAGGCTATGAGGCACAGGTGAGGCCGCGCTCCGGACTGGCACTGAAGCATGGTATCACCCTGCTCAACACTCCTGGCACCATCGATGCCGACTACAGGGGCGAAATCGGCGTGATCATGGCCAACCTCTCGGCCGAACCTTTCACCATCGCCGATGGCGACCGCATAGCACAGCTGGTGGTGGCGCGCCACGAAACCGCCGAGTGGGACGCCGTGGAAACTCTCGACGATACGGAACGCGGTGAAGGCGGCTTCGGACATTCGGGCGTGTGACTCTTTCTTTTCATGACTTTTCCGCTCATGTATCGTTTGCTTTTAGCACTCCTCATGCTGGTCTGCCTGCTTTCGGCCTGCCGGACGCAGCCACCACGGACGGCGAAACCCACCGATGCGTTCCGCCAGCCCAAGGTGGCTCATCAGGTGGCCATGACTGAGGTTGACTATCGCACGGAACGCGCTTTCAACAAACTCTTCCTCGAGGCTGTGCGCCAAAAGCAACGCGAACAGATTGACGCGGAGTTTGAACTGCTCGATGCCGCGCTGCGCCTGAAACCTGCCGCGCCGGAGGCTGTCTATGAAATGGCGGTGCTCAAACTTTCCTATTCCACCTACTCCGACACGCTGGCACGCGCCGAGGGCGACTCGCTGCTCCGCAGGGCCACGGAGCTGGCACCCGACAATCTCTATTACAAGGAAACGCTGGCCACCTACCTGGCCAACAGTGCGCAGTACCGCGAGGCCATCAGGCTCTACGAGGAAATAGCCGATGCCAACCTGACCTACGAAACGCTGGCCAACCTCGCGTGGCTCTACAAAACCAGCGGTGACTATGCCGGTGCCATCCGCACGCTGGAACGGCTGGAACGCCTCGACGGACGGAGCGAGGCGCTCAGCATGGAGAAATTCCAGACGTACCTGGCCATGAAGGACGACGAGCACGCTTATCAGGCTTTGGAGGAACTCTGTGCGGAGTATCCGCTCGACCTGCGCTACCGTGTGCTCATGGGTGACCTTTACGACCAACATGGTTACCACGAACGCGCACTGGACATCTATCGCGACGTGCTGACTGCTGAGCCTGACAACAGTTATGCACAGCTCTCGCTGCTGGCTTACTACAAGGCGGCACGCGCCGACTCGCTCTATCTGGACTTGCTCAACCGCGTGGTGCTCAACCCCCGGACGCAAAGCGGGGCACGGCTGGAGGCTATGCGCGCCTATGCCGTGGACAATATCAAGGCGCGGGCTGACTCGACACCGGTGCTCAACCTGTTCCGCCAGGCTTTGGCTGAACCACAGGAGAACCGCGACATGGCGGAGCTGCAAGCCTATTACATGATAGAAAGGAAAATGCCAGCCGATTCGGTGATGAGGGTGATGTACCGCATCCTCGAAATTGAACCCGACTACACGAAGGCGCGGCTGCAGATATTGCAGTATATGCTGCTGCGGGGCGACATGAACCGCGTGGCGCAAATCTGCCGCGAAGGGGAACTGTATGACCCTTCGGAAATCACCTTCTACTACTACGAAGGAGAGGCTCATTATCGCTCGGGAAACAACGCGGAGGCCATCCGCGTGTTGCAGCGCGGAGCGGAGCGCGTGGACGAAAACACGGATCCGCAGCTGGCATCGGACGTGTTGGCCCTGCTGGGCGACGTGCTCCACGACAGCCACCTGACGGAGGAGGCGTACCTGGCTTACGACCGCTCGCTGGAATATAACCCGCTGAACCTTTTCTGCCTGAACAACTATGCGTACTTCCTTTCCGTGGAGGGGAGGAATCTGGAAAAGGCCGAGCCGATGAGCCGACGGACGGTGGAGGTGGAGCCGCAGAATGCTACTTATCTCGACACGTATGCCTGGATTCTCTTCAAACTGGGACGTTACCGCGAGGCGCAAATCTATATGGAGGAGGCGTTGCGCTATACGCCCGAAACGGAGGAGAACGCATCTATCTTTGACCACGCAGGGGACATTTTCTACCATGCCGGAGATAAGAAACTGGCTCCAGAATACTGGAAAAAGGCGTTGCAGCTGACCACCGACAAGGCGCAGAAGAAGGTGCTGCAACGGAAAATCTGGCGGCGCAGGCCCTGACATCGGGGACATCGCTCTGCTTTCCTATGTTTTGAATCATGATTTAAGAATATGCAAAAACTGATATGCTTACTGGCTTGCTGCCTCCTGATGGCCGCTTGCCGATCGGGACAACACGTTACGAAGGAAAAATCACCGGCTCCGGCCGAACAGGCCACCGCAAAGGCGGAAGCCGCTGCCGAGGCTGCGGCGGCCTATGTCACCAAGGTGGCCGGCGTGCAGGTGAACCGGCCTTGCATCACGGCCTCGGCCAAAGTCAGCTTGCAAGGCATGGGCAAGGATCTCAACGTGAGCGGACAGTTGCGCATGAAGCGCGACGACGTGGTGCGCCTCTCGCTCCGCGCACTCGGTTTTGAGGTGGCTGTGCTCGAATTTACGCCGCAGGATGTGCTGATGGTGGACCGCATCAACAAGCAGTATGTGCGGGCGGCTTATTCCGAGGTGAGTTTCCTCCGGCAGGCTAACCTCGACTTCTATGCCCTGCAGTCGCTTTTCTGGAACGAGCTGTTCGTCCCGGGACAACGCAAGCTCAACGCCCGGACTGCACGTTTCCAACTCAGCCACGAGGGTGCGCACACGCTGCTCACGCTGGCCGATACCCCAAAACTGGCTTACACATTCTTCACCAACGAGGAGGCTGTCCGCATCGACGAACTGCAGGTGAAAGGACGCAACGCCGGCGACAAAGGCCGTTTCTGCTGGACGTATGGCGGCTTCCGGGAGTTTGCCGGACGGAATTTCCCCACGCAGATGCAGATGCAGGTGAGCGGAACGGGGAAGGACATGGGGCTGAACCTCACCCTCTCGAACCTGAAGAATGATACGGACTGGAACACGCGGACCACGGTTTCGGCAAAGTACACCCGGCGGTCTGTGAACGAAGTGCTCAAAGGTCTGAACTTATAACGCTTGCCCATGCTCCGACACCTTATTATATATATATGCGTCTGTCTGGCCTGCCTCCCCCTTATGGCGCAGACAAACAAGCAGATACGGTCGCTCCAAAAGCAGCAGTCGTCGCTCAAAAAGGATATTGCGGCTCAAGAGAACTTGCTGAAGTCCACCAAGAAGGATGTGCGCTCTCAGCTGGCGAACCTGCAGGTGATAAGTGCCCAAATTGAGGAACGGACGCGCTATGTCAACGGTATCGATGCCGAGGTGAACGAACTGGGGACCACCATCGCCGGACTGGAGAAACAACTGGACGCGCTGGAGGCTGACTTGAACGAATGCAAACGGCAGTACCGGCGGGCGGTGACGTATATGTACCGCAACCGTATGCAACTGTCCAAATGGCAGTTCATCCTTTCGGCCAAGAACTTCCGCCAGATGTACCGCCGGATGCGCTACGTTACGCAGTTTTCCCGCTACCAACGCGCACAGGGTAAACTCATCCACGATAAGGAGGAGGCAGTGAGGGCGAAACGTAACGAGGTGCTCGGCGTGAAACAGGAGAAAAACCGGCTCCTCAGTGAAGGAAAAGCCCAGAAGCAACAGCTCGAAGCACAGCATCGCGAACGCAAACAGGTGGTGGAGGAACTGAACCAAAAGCAGAAGCAGCTCCAGTCTTCCATCGCACAGCAACGCAAAAAGGCGGCACAGCTTGACGCACGCATTGACAAACTGATCCAGGAGGAGATTGCCGCAGCCGAACGTCGCCGACGCGAGGAGGCTGAACGCAAGCGCAAGGCTGAGGCTGCCCGACAGGCCAAACTGAAGGCGGAACGGGAAAAGGCTGCCGCCGTACGTAAAACAGCCAAGGGGAATACCACCAAAAAAACGAACGCGAAGGCTAAAACAAACCGCCGGACCACCGCTCCGGCTGAACCGGCAGAGCCTAAATTCCTGGAGGCGGACAACGCGGACCGTACACTGTCGAACAACTTTGCTGCCAATCGTGGACGGCTGCCTATGCCCATCACCGGGTCGTATGCCATCACGACGCACTACGGGCAGTACAATGTGGAGGGCCTGCGGGGCGTGCAACTTGACAGCAAGGGCATCAATATTACCGGTCGACCCGGCGCACAGGCCCGCGCTGTCTTCAAAGGTGAGGTGACGGCTGTCTTTACCTACGGCGGACAGTATAACATCATTGTGCGCCATGGTTCGTATATGTCAGTCTACTGCAATCTGTCCTCTACCACCGTTCACCGGGGGCAGCAGGTGGACAGCCGGCAAATACTCGGCACTGTGGCACCCGACGCTTCGGGTAACTGTACCCTCCATTTCCAACTCCGGAAGGAAACGGCCAAACTTAACCCGGAAGCTTGGCTCGGCCGGTAGCTAATGATTTGAAGTTGCTTAACAAATAGATTTTACGCCATGCTACATATCGCCAACCCCATCTACGACACTGTTTTCAAGTACCTGTTGGAGGACAACCGCATCGTGAAGACCTTGCTTTCCGCCCTGCTGA
>SFQP01000190.1 GCA_004562975.1 bacterium | reverse complement strand
GGGGTGGCCGACGACGTGTACCGCCGTGCCCGTTTCGTGAGGGCCGCCGCCCGCTACCGGCTTCGCCTTTACACGGAGGCGCGCACCGACCTGCAACTGTTGCTGCAGCAAGAGCCCGACAACGAAAATGCCCGCCTGCTCGAAACCCTCATCCTCCAGAAGACGGGACAGACCAACGAAGCCCTGAACCGTCTCAACCTCATCGTGGCCGCCAATCCGCAGAGCATCGATGCCCTCACCACCCGAGCCGGACTGGAAGCCGAGTTGCAAATGTATGCCCGTGCCAAGGCCGACTATGATGCCCTCATCGCGCTGTGCCCGCAGGAGAGCGAGTTCTATCTGCAACGTGCCAAGATGCTCATCAACCTGTCCGAAAAAACGGCCGCTCGTCGCGACCTTGACACTGCCGTGAAGCTCGGAGTGCCGCACGGTACGGTGCAACCCTTGTATAACCTTACACGCTAAATCACGTTTCCCTTGCACGTTTCTTTCTCCTTCCGTTTTATTATCCAAATGTGCTGTCTGGCCTGCTGTCTTTGGTTGTGGCCGTCGCAGCCCGCCCGCGCCCAATACGCCCTGCCGACGTGGGCACACCACAGTCCCGTTTCCGGACAAGTGCCCTACGAGGTGCGCGCCGCCTGGCTCACCACCCTGAGCGGCCTTGACTGGCCCCGTCGTCCGGCTCGCAATGCCGATGAGGCTGCGCGGCAGCAGCGCGAGCTGTTGCAGATATTGGATGCCCTGCAACAGGTCGGCATTAACACCGTGTTGTTCCAGGCACGCATCCGTTCCACCACAGCCTATCCCTCGGCCATCGAACCGTGGGATGGGGCGTTCAGCGGAACGCCGGGCAAGGGACCCGGTTACGACCCCCTGCAGTTTGTGACCGAAGCGTGCCACCGGCGCGGCATGGAGCTTCATGCGTGGGTCGTGGCTTTCCCCATCTGTAAGGCCGCTGTGGCCAAACAGCTGGGCAAACGTGCGCTGCCCAAGCAGCATCCCGAACTGTGCCGCCTGTGTGGCGACCAATGGATGATGGATCCCGGCGTGCCGGGAACTGCCTCCTATCTGGCGGCTGTATGCAAGGAAATAGCCGAACACTACGATGTGGACGGCATACACCTTGATTATATCCGTTATCCCGAGCCAGCCATCCCCTTCACCGACACCCGTACGTACCAACGCTATGGTGACGGGCAGCCCAAAAGCACTTGGCGTTCGGCCAATGTGGACCGCTGCGTCCAGGCTGTTCACGATGCCGTGAAAGCCGTGAGGCCGTGGATCAAGTTGAGCTGTTCACCCGTGGGTAAGTACGCCGACCTGTCGCGCTACTCCTCCTTCGGTTGGAACGCCCGCGATGCCGTTCATCAGGACGCGCAGGCGTGGCTTCGCAAGGGGTGGATGGACATGCTCTTCCCGATGATGTATTTCGACGGCGTGCATTATTATCCCTTCTTGGCCGACTGGAAGGAAAACGATGCCGGGCGGCCTGTCGTGCCCGGACTGGGCATATATTTTCTCAACAGCTGGGAAAAGAACTGGCCGTTGCTCACCGTGCGCCGGCAGATGGAGGTGGCACGCAACGAGGGGCTGGGCGGACAGGCTTTCTTCCGCGTGAAATTTCTGTTGGACAATGAGAAAGGACTCCTCGACTGGCTGCGCGCCGACTTCTATCGTACGCCGGCACTCGTGCCCCCCATGACGTGGGCCGACAGTGTGCCGCCCGCAGCTCCTGCCGTCAGTCAGCAAATCGACGGTCAGACGCTGCGGTTGGCGTGGAACGAGGTGGCAGATGCCACTCCCGTGTCGTACAATGTCTATCGTTTAGACCCAACGTACGGCGATGTGTTGCTTGCCAAGCGATTGCGCGCCACGTCCTTTACCACCTTGTTGAGCCTTCCGGCCTTGAAATACAGCCGCTATGTGGTGACGGCTGTGGATGCTTATGGCAACGAAAGCGAACCGGCTGTGGCGCAGTGAAATGATGGGCCGGATTTTACGAAGTTAGTCTTAGGAGGTGCAGGCCGACACGTAGACGACAAAGAGGCTGTGTCGTAATTAAGGTTTACGGCGCAGCCTCTGATTTTTAGCTACTGAGGGTGGGATATTTCTCAGGCGACCGATTTCTGATGTTTTTCCAAAAATATTCGATTCTCAAGCGGTAAAATCCGCAGTATTTCTGAGCAATATAATTGCACCGATCTGCGTTGATTAGTTTGCCATTCAGGTCGTAGTAGCCGACAATGGTGGGTGCAGTCTTGTCTGTCTCCACTTCTTCTATGCCGGTGGGCATAACCACAATCTCATATTCGCTCCAAGGCTTGTGAGCTTGATAGGCAGTCTTGGCATCCTCGTCCACCACATAGACTGTTTCTAACGGAGTGTTTTCAAATATCCCATACCCTGTGCTGGGAGGTGTGGAGGGGAGCATATAGATGGCAGTCAAACTGCTGCAATCCCGGAAGCACCATTCTTCCAAACTATTGACGGAGTTGGGAATAGTGATGGCGGTCAAACTGCTGCAACCATAGAAGCAGCCCCATCCCAAACTCGTGACGGAGTTGGGAATGGTGATGGCGGTCAAAATGCTGCAACCAGCGAAGCAGGAACGTCCCAAACTCTTGACGGAGTTGGGAATGGTGATGGCGGTCAAACTGCTGCAACCCCAGAAGCAGTAATCCCCCAAACTCTTGACGGAATTGGGAATGGTGATGGCGGTCAAACTGCTGCAACCAAAGAAGCAGTCATCTCCCAAACTTGTGACGGAGTTGGGAATTTGGCTGTTTTTGCATCCTGCTATTAATTCATTGGTAGAGGTATGAATAATTGCATTGCAATCTTCTCTTGAATCATATACAGGATTAGCCGCATCCACCACCATGCGTTCAAGACTTCTGCAATCATTAAAGCAGTTAGTTCCCAAGCTCGTGACGGAGTTGGGAATGGTGATGGCGGTCAAACTGCTGCAATTCTCGAAGCACGCATATCCCAAACTCGTGACGGAGTTGGGAATGGTGATGGCGGTCAAACTGCTGCAAGACAAGAAGCACCATTTTCCCAAACTTTTGACGGAGTTGGGAATGGTGATGGCGGTCAAACTGCTGCAATAATAGAAGCACAAATCTCCCAAACTTGTGACGGAGTTGGGAATGGTGATGGCGGTCAAACCGCTGCAACCATAGAAGCATTTATCTCCCAAACTCGTGACGGAGTTGGGAATTTGGCTGTTTTTGCATCCTGCTATTAATTCATTAGTAGAGGTATGAATAATAGCATTGCAATCTTCTCTTGAATCATATACAGGATTAGCCGCATCCACCACCATGCGTTCAAGGCTGCTGCAACGCTCGAAGCAGCTGCCTCCCACACTCTTGACGGAGTTGGGAATGGTGATGGCGGTCAAACTGCTGCAATACCCGAAGCAGGCATATCCCAAACTCGTGACGGAGTTGGGAATGGTGATGGAGGTCAAACGGCTGCAACCATCGAAGCAGAATTCTCCCAAACTCTTGACGGAGTTGGGAATGGTGATGGCGGTCAAACTGCTGCAACTATAGAAGCAGTCATCTCCCAAACTCGTGACGGAGTTGGGAATGGTGATAGCGGTCAAACTGCTGCAATCCCGGAAGCACGCATCTCCCAAACTCTTGACGGAGTTGGGAATGGTGATGGCGGTCAAACTGCTGCAATCCCGGAAGCATTCATATCCCAAACTCGTGACGGAATATGTGATGCCATTATAAATCACTGTTTCAGGAATCACTACGTCACCGGAGTATTCATCATAATACGAGCCAGAATATTTTCCCTTAAAAGTGACTGTAGCCGTCTTGTTGGCTGCATCCAAATTGTAGAAAATTCCATCTACCTCTGCGTCATGAGCCCAGGCAGAAAGGGAAAGACATAAAAGGGTAAGGAGTAAAAAAATTTTGTTCATGAGAATAAAAAATAGGCGTGCAACCATTCATTGGCTTGCCTAAAGTCCTAAGTCAATGGGAATGGGCGAGCACCATGTTGGACTATAGGGAGGCACAAGACCTCTTGTTTAATCTCTTTTGCCTTGCCGCCGTGCGATGGGCAGACGATGCGAAGGCTTGTGCGTGCGTTGTAAAGTGTCTGTTTCGTGGAGGCGATGCTGCTTGCTTTAGGACTGCGACAGCATGGCGCAGAAATATTTTTTATGGTAAGACATTGTATTCTCTTAGGTGGCAACCGGAAACGAACGAATGCGTGTCCGCCACCGATTCCGTCAAAATGCAGTTACGCATTCTAAACAGTTGCAAAAATAGGGTAA
>SFQP01000014.1 GCA_004562975.1 bacterium | reverse complement strand
ATCGTACTTCAGGAAATGGCCTTTGCCGTTGCTCAGGAAGACATCGCCACTGTAGGTGCCGTCGTCGTTCTGGCAGCGGTACAGTGCCCAGGCGTTGCTCATGTCCTGTATGTTGTCGTTGTGCGGAATGGGCGTGGCATCGCCTACGTTCGGACTGGAAATGATGTAGCCGTTGGAGCGGAAACGGATGTGGTAGAGGGTAAAGCCTGAAAGGGAGTTGGAGGTTTTGGGCAAATCCGTACACCAAATGTGGGGGCTGCTGAGCCACAACACGGAATAGCGTGTGTTTGGCACGCCCCAATACAGATGGTGGTCGTTGTAGTCGGCGCACAATGCTTGGTTTTCATCAGCCGGATTGAGCAGTTGGTTGCGCACGCTGCCGTTGTTCTCGTAGGTGTTTGTAGTGATCTTGAACACAAAGGCATCGCCCTCTGTGGCACTGGTGCTGAAGCCGCTCTCTGCGCTATAGGTCATGTAGTTGCCCAACAGGCTCTTCAGGATTACGCCGCTGCCGTCCTCCTTGGGCAGCACGGTCCACAGGTAACCGTTGGTCACATCGGTGGTGTAGTCGGGTTTCTTGCCAGTGGGAATGGAATCGTTGCCTTTGTCGTAAGCGCCAATCTGTCCCATTGCAGAGAAATGCAGGTAGGCAATGGGATTGGTCTTTTTGGGCAGCACTTCCACTTTCGTAAACAATACTTTGTTCACAGCGTCATTGGCATTCCAATAATCTTCGAGGTATGTGGCATTGGCACCGCCCGACGGATTAAGGTATTGATAGCTCGGTGCACCAGGGTTGCGCAACAGCCAGTAGGAGCGGTTTTCTCCTTCGTTATATTCCACTATGCGCAATGCGGCAGCTTCCGACTTGTTGGTGGTGGAATAGTATCTGCCGTTCTTGTCGCACAGGTACATGCCGTTCATGGTCATGAAGTAATAGCGTCCGTTGCCCGACCCGTCATCTACCAATTTCCAGGTGTTGCTGCTGTTGGGAGTGAAGTCGGTGGAGAATTGTGTGGGAGCGTCGATACCTTTCATTTCGAGCACCTTGTTCAGATAGACCCATTGGAAACTATACCAGTGTTCTTCCGTGGTATTGGATATGAGCGGGAAGTAGTCAGGGCCGGTGACGGTGGTGCAACGGTGAATGACGGAGAAGCGCGTGTTGCTCGTGCCCATAGACAGACTGGTGCCGTCAAAGCACAGTGCCTTGCCGTCGGCCCGAGCGAGGTTATAGCGTGGAGTCACGCTGCCGTTGTAGTCATTAGCGGAGAAGCTGATTGGCGTGGCGTTGTTGATGTTGGTAGCGGCCTGAAGGTTGGTGAGGTCAAGGTAACGGCCTTCCTTGCTGATGTAGACGTACTTCGCGTCATTGTTGTGCGAGGCTCTCCACAGCAAGCCATCGCCGGTAGGCTGCGTTTCGTTTGTGGCTGTAACGGTCAGTGCGCTGCCGGCTCCTGCGTCGGTAAGCAACTGCTTGCCGAATGCGGAGAATTGCAGGTAGGTGTAGGAGTTGGCGCTGCTGATGCCTGCGGCGGTAATGTCCCCCTCTGCTACCTCAGTGAAGGCAAAGTTGGTGTTACCACCATCGCCGTAAAGTTCATAGTGGCGTATTCTTTTGTCACCGTCTCGTGGCTGGTTATAGCTCACAAAGACATAGGTACCGTGATTGGATGTCGGGTCTCTCAGTTTCCAATACTCCGTGTTGTAGTCCTCCCGATATTCTATATAGAAAGCCGTAGCCAAATTGGGATTGTCGGTCAGGTACATACGGCCACCATTTCCCATGGGAGTGCCAGCAGGGTCGGTGGTGCGGTTGAACAGGTAGAAGCCGTTTTTGTTTTGCAACTTGATGCGGCCTACTTCGTCTTCAATAACTTTCCACACGTTGGCCGAATTGGCAGCAGTGGTGTTGGCTACTTGCAGTTCGCAATTGTCCAAACCGCCATTACTAACATCATCGCTCAATATTCTGCTGCGTTGCGTGAGCTGAACCGTGTACCAATGACCATCCAGCGGGCCGTTTACAGGCCCGGTCACGGTGGTTGTGAGGTTTAAGGTAGAGTAGCGCGTGTTGCTTTGGCCTTGCACCAAGGCTGTACCGTTGTAGCACAGGGCTTTGCCATTGGCTGTGGCGAGGTTGTAACGCGTAGTGCTGGCATAGGTACTTTGGCTTGGTGTCAGTACGGTTGCCTCGGTATCAACGGTAGTGACCGTCCAACCCGTAGTGCCGTCCTGCTTCAAGTAATAGCCATTGTCGCTTTGGTAGATATAACCTCCAGCAACGAGGACTGTACTCCACTTGTAGCCTCCGCCGGCCGCTTCGCTACCTGTAACGGAGGCTACTTCCAACGTGGATGAGTTGGTGGCGTGTAGTCCGAATCGGCCGTAGCCGGCAAAGAGTATGTACTTGAAGTCGGAGGCGGGTAGTGTGGGTAGGAATACCAGCTCGCGGTTGACGTCGGGGCGGTCGGTAATCTCTATGCCGGCGGTGGTGAAGTAGCCGCTTGAAGCGTCGAGCGTCCAGTTTTTGCTAACGGCCTCGGTGTTGTTGCGTTGCAGCGTGTAGCCGTGGCCGTTTGTGCCGGCTGTCAGTTTAAATTCCACAACTTCGGAGCTGTTACTCTCTACAGCGCGGTAGCGCGCTGCCTTGTAACCCAGATACAGGCCGCTGGCGCGGTTTACCAGCTTGTAGTAGGTGGTTCCGTCTACGACTTCTGCTTTAATAATCTTCCATTGATTGGCCTGAGACACTTCGGCTGCCACCGTTGTCAGGTTGCCGGCAGTACCTGCATTGCCCAACAACTTGTCATTGATGGTGCCATCGTTGTAAAAGCTGATGTAGTACCAATGTTCATTACTTGTGTCTTCCGATGATATAGTGGGCATGACGGGGGCTGCCGTCAGACGGAAGGCGGCAAACAGGAGGGTGAAGAGGGCGCAGAGGCGCGGGAGGATATGGAGATGACGTTTCATGGGAGATTCGTTTGAAACAAAAGAATATGCTGAAGGGGAAGAGAGGCGGAGCCGGGAAAGTGGATGCACGCCGCAGCGGGTGATGGGGCCGGCGGTGCGGGCATCAAGGTGTCGTGGCACTGGCAATGATGTAGATGGTGCGCTTGTAGGTGAGCGTTTCAGTTTCGGAAACCTTGATGTGTACGGTCAGCTCCACGGAGGCGGTGCCGTTATGGACGGAATTGAGGGTGGCGAGGAGTTCGCCAGTGGTGTCGTCGAAATGGGGCGCACCGTCGTTGGTGAAGATGTGGGAGGGGTCTTCCACGGTGATGGCGTAGCTCTCGATGTGGGTCTTGTCGTTCAGCTCAAACCAAAGCTCGGGGTTGTTGGCGTTGGCGGACTCGAAAACGTAGGGATGGATGGAGAGGTCGCCGCCGCCGCCGAAGATCAGGGTGTAATAGCCTTCCTCGCTGTGGTCTTCCTGACTGAAAGAGGGGTAGCCGCCAATGGGGGGATAGAAGAAGGTTTTGAGGATGACGCTGTACTCCGTGAGGCGGATGGGCACGAGCACGGCGTGGTTGCGGGCGATGTCTTGGAGCTTCATGAGGGAGAAGCGGGTGATGATTTTATCCGGGTCGACACCCTCGCTGGTCTCGTCGGATTTGAAATGGTATTTCAGCGTGAGGGGAAATTGGCCGGTGGGGTGAGTGGAGACGCTCTCGTTGAGGTAGCCGGTGAAGACTTGGTTACCGCCGTTCGCCAGGGTGGTGCCCGTGGTGGTGCCTCGTTCGAAGAAGACTACGTCCTCAGTGGTGTGGCCGTCGGTGGCGGTGAAGGAGTTGATGACACCATTGTTGGCATCCTTGGGCGGCAGGAATTTGATGGGGGTGGCGTTCTCGTTGGCCGTGACGTTGCCCATGGTGATTTTGTCCATCACAATGTCCTTGCCCGTCTGGTTGGTGACGGTGAACTGTATCTTGGAGAGCAGGCGGTAGAGGGAGAGGCGGACGGTGACGTTGCTGTTCACTTCAAACTGCTCCGTGTTGGTCATGGGGATGCCGTTGAAGGTGGTTCCTCCGGGTATGTCGTTGGCGGGATATACCTTGAAGTTGTTGAAATGGGGGGTGTATCTTAAGGCGGCTACGGCAGTGCCGAAGTCACTGTCCTGAGTGATTGCTATGCCGTTGGCGGAAGTGGCGGTGGCATTAAGGTGGCTGTTGCCTTTGAGCAGGAGCTTCTTTTTGCCGGAGCCGTTGTCAGCCGTGTACTCGAAGCAGTCGGGCAGGTTGGCAAAGGAATAGAAGGTGTATGTGCCGGTTTCGGAGTTGATGCTGGCCACGTTGCGCCGCTCGTGCTCCTGGCTCGAGATGTGGTCCAGGTTGAATATGTTTTTAACATTGCCGGTTGCATCTACCATGACAACGTAGGCGGAGAAAATCATCTCTCCGCCGTCGGGATTGGCCATGACATCGGTCCATGCCCTGGAACCGGTGGAGAGTCCGGCGGTGCCCAGCTCGATGTTGATGCGCACTTTTTCCCGGCCTTCGCCCTCGGAACTGACATCGTCGGAGGTGCAGGCTGCCACAAGCAGCATGGTGGTGAGTGCCGTGAGGAAGCGGAAGAGGGGGCGGGAGGACAAATGATTATGCAGAGGGATGTACATATTCAGAAAGTTTGATAAACTTTTGCCGATGCCCCCTCCCGCCGGGCTTTGGTGAGCGGAGAGGGGAGGGGGCGGAAGTGTGATGGAAATCCAGTCCTTCACTTCTATCAGTATCAGACCGAGGGATGTCACGCTGTTGACGTAGACGCGGTAGACATTGTTGCGCACAATGCCGTACTTCATGGGCACGGCTTCGGCATTGGTGTCGTGGGGGTCGGCGTGGCGGATGTAATGGTAGTAGCTTTTGGAAGTCCAGCTGTAAATGGGATTGCCTCCGGTATCTTCACCTGTTTTCTTGCCATAGTAGCCGTCGAAGCGGATGCCCGTGGCATAGCTTTCTTTCGGGCTGCCTGTAAAGATGGTGTTCTCCCGGGCGTAGGTCAGCACGTAGTATTTCAGGTTGGGGTCGCTTGCGTCAATCTGGTTGGTGTAATCGCTTTCCGCTGACAACTCGCGCACGCTCCAATGGGTGCTGGGGTTATACAATTTGGGTTTTAAGGCAGTGAAGTTGGCGGATGTTTTGTCAAAGGTCTTGTAGCCCACCACGTAGTTGGTGGCTTCGTTCAGTTCGTTTTTGGTTTCCAGTCCCAGATAGCTCAGGTGGGTGTAGTCCTGCCATTTGGTGTCGCAGACGCGCTTGATAAGGTAAGTGTCGCTGTTCCAGAGATTGAAGGGAGTGACTTCGGTCAGGAGGAAGATGTCGCCGGTTTCGGTCATGTTGTCTCTGATGACTTTGTAAAGGTAGCCGTTTTTCCGATAGTTCATGCCACCCATCTCAAAGTTATAGTTCGTTTTGTATTCGCCGCCGTAGTAAGTGCCGCCGGTTGTGCCCGGCTTCACACCCGGTGAGAAGTCGATGCGGGCGGCGAGCCGTTCGACGTTGAGGGTGATTTGTTTGACGTGGTCAATGCCACCCTCGCCCGTGATGGTGACGGTGGCATCGGCTTCGTTGGTCATCACGAAGCGGTTGGCGGTGGAGGGGTCGAGTGGGTCGGTTTGGGCGTAAGGCTGGGTTATGGCGTAGTCGCGCACTTCGCCCAATGTTTTCTGTGCCAGCTGTGTGAGGTCGCCGAGGTTCGTTACCACCAGCACATGATAAAGTCCCGGGGTGATGGGCGTGAAGGCGTGGAGTACATCGGTGGTGTATTTCGTGGCGGACACTTTCTTGATGGTCGGGGCATAGAAAGCGTAGCTGATGGGGGTGGAGGCGGGGGCGTTGATGCCGTCGTTGGCTTGGTAGAGGAAGATGGTGGCATTGACCGTGTTGTTCTCGTTGTCCAAAGCTCCCAATCGTCCGTCGCCCTCCTCACCGCCTTGGGGGCCACGGCTCTTGGGACTGCCGCAGTGGAGGGTGAGCTGAAAATAAGTTCCGTTCTGGTTGAAGAGTTCCTCTTCGTTGTCCGAAATGCTGTCTCCATGACCACTACACCCTGTCAGGACTGCCATGAGCAG
Organism: bacterium; assembly: GCA_004562975.1. Next base: position 12,973 of record SFQP01000014.1, on the reverse strand, counting down.
CCCCAACAGACAGATGGCAATATGTGCAGTGGGTAGTTTCATGAAGTTTAGCGGAAGGGGAAGGAAGTGTTTGTTTACTGTTATGGTGCGAAAGGGCAGTGTAATCTTTTATTTGACGGGGCTGTTCTCCGGCAGATGCAGCCTATTTCTGTCCGAGGTCCACGCGCTGGTAGCGTTTCGCCCAGTCCATGATGGAGATGCGCAGGGTGATTTCCACCCATTTGCCACCCGTGAGGATGAAGTCAAGGCTGTATTGGTACTCGCGGTCAAGGAACTCTTGCGGGGAATAGTTGGCCAGCTCGAAGCATCTGCGTCCGTCGGAGAGTATGTCCGCCAGGTCGATGTCGGCGGCCAGCTCGCCCGTTTCGCGGTTGGTGATGGTGAGGCGGGCGTTGTCGTCGGAGCTGGCGTGGTAAATGATGCGGTTGAGGAAAAACTCGTAGTGAGCCGTGTTGGCCAGCACCGCTTCGGCGCGTGCGGCAGCCTGTGCCGGCTGTTGCAAGTTGGAAGTCCACTGCGCATAGGGCGTGTAGCAGAGCGGCGTGTCCGTCGGGTCGGTGGCGTTGTCGTAGAGCAAGCGTCCGTTTTTATCCGTAATCCTTACGTCGTAGTCCTCGGCGCGGAGCAGTTCCGGCGATTCCGTCTGGCGCAGGGTGATGTTCAGTTGTTTGGTGTCGCGAACGAGTGAGAGTGTGTCGCGTGTGGGGCATCCGCGTTTCAGCGTGATGTGGTGAGTTTCCGGGTTACGTGTGGCCCAGAGCGTGTCCAATGGTTGGTTGTCGTTGGGGACGGGTGCGAAGCCGTCGTTGCCTGTCGTTTCTCGGTCGAGGGTCACGGTGAGCAGGCTGATGTCGTCGCCGGGTTGGAGTTCCGTGCGGCGGAATTTGGCACCGGGTGAAGCCAGTGTGGCATCGTACCCTTTCTGTTGTGCCCATGCCAGGAGGCGGTAGTTGCCGGTCGGCAGTTCGTTTTCGGTAAAGTGCATGGTGTAGCCGTATTCTTTGAGCGGTCCGGAGCCGGCCACGTTCTCCGCATCCTTTTTGGTCACAAAGCGGTTGTTCCCGTCGAACACATACACGCTCACGCCTCCCACATGGTCTTTGAACATGTCGGCGCGTTGTACGTTGTAGTCGTACTTGAAGCTGACATACAGTCCGGTGGGGCAGTCGCTCAGGTCAGTTTCCATCATGGAGCATGAGCTGAGAGTTGCCGTGAGGGCGCATGTAGCCATCAGCAGGATGTGTCGTAGAAGCGAGAATTTCATTGCTTTGTGTTTGTAGGTGAATTTTTTGTTTGGTAAGTCAGGCAATCACTGCCTGACTTACCATGATATATAAGGTATTAACCTTGTGTTCTTGAACTGCTATTAGAGGTTTACACTCTGCTTGCGAACAGCCCAGTCCATAATCTTGACGGTGGCACTGATATAGTAGTTCGTTATATCATCAGGCTGATCTGCTGGAGTGGGAATAGTGGGTTCACCAGGTGCAGAAATGCTATTGAGCATAAGCTGATACCAGTTGTTACGTACGATACCATAACGTCCGAGATAGTAAGTGTTAATATCAGCATTTTTAGGGTCAGTGACATAGTTATAGAATGCGTCATCTGCTCCTGAAGGAGTAGGAGCACCCGTTTCGCTACCCCAAGGCGTGTACCATGAACCAAAGTGCTGAATTCTTACTGCATAATAGCAGGTACCAGCGTCATACTTCGTTATAGAGCTAATCGCACCCTTAATAGCGTTTAATTCATCCGTAGTAACATCATCAGAACCTTTCTTGAAATAACTCGTTTTATAGTTATCTTTTAGCGTTTTACCTGCAGGCAGGTTAAGAGTCGTAACTTCGCGAACTTTAGCTTGAACAGCTGCAAGAATAGCACTTTCCTTCTTAGGCGTGCTGGAGTTAGCAAGCAGGTACCATGTTTCACCATCACTGAAGCCTTGGGGCTTATAATTTGCTTTCAGAAGAACACGAGTCGAGTTATTTTGTTTCATGTGCTTAACATCAAACGTGTTTTCCGGACAATAGAGCTTAGTTGTCATAGATGAGAATTCATCATTGTGTTTCAACTGCCGAGAAGGATCAGTAAGAACAGTAGGATCATCAACATTATAGTTAGGATCTTCTGCCCAATACGTACGTTTCCATGTTCCATCATATGTGTTAGCGCTCAACATTCTGGCATAAGAAGACCAAGAATTATCATATTTTCTAACCGGATAGGTTTTTTTATTTGTCAGATCGATATTCCATTCGTTGATGGTGATTTCGTCCTCTGCATAGACTGCTGCATCTGTGGGAATCGTGTATTTCCATCCCGACCATTTAGTGCCAGTACCTTCATAATGGCTCATTTCAACCTTACCTACGGCACGTTCAACATACACAATAGCTTTATTGGCTTCAGCTTTGGCTATGGTTGTCTGCGGCATAATGGGGACAAGAGTCTGTGACTGCGTACCATTTGACAAGGTTGTGTTAGACATGAAGAAACTATCATAGGAGTCACCACCTGTCAATGTCTTAACATCACTACAATCAATGGCCTCGTTCAACTTGTCAAACGTAGCAACATCCGTTTCAAGCGCAGCAGGTTTGTTAAGAAGGACAAGAACATATTCAGCATCTCCGGATACTTTCTGCGTAGCCAGCGTGTACTCAACAGTTATACCGTCTTTGTTGTCAGTTGCTGTCTCTGAAAAACCAGCCAGTTTGTGCGTAGACAAAACTTCTTTGTCTCCATTAAAGAATACAAGTGTTACATCATTCACTTTGTACTCATTAGCTACACCTTCATCATACTGGTCATTGGCTTGGTTATCAGCTCTCATTCCACTACTGGTAGAAGGCAAAGCAATACGCAGAGACACGTAACCTGTTCCGTTAGACACTGTTCCGTCGTCCACGGTCAGTTTGTCGTCGGAAGAACATCCGGCGAACAATGCGGCTGCGAGGCCGCATGTGAGAAGAGTTCTTTTCTTCATAGTTGTAAGTTTTAAAAAAGTGAATAAAAATTGTTTGTAAGATTTCTTGAAGTAATTGTAGAGCTATTGCTCCAGTTTTTGCAGGATTTCGAGGTTGGTTGCAGCTTCGGCTATGCCGGCTTGCTGAGCCTGTTCGAGTAGGGTGCGGGCTTCGGCATAGCGGCCTTGCAGCAGTGCCAGTACGCCCCGTGCATGGACTGTCTGCGGCAGGGAGGGGTCAGCCTTTTCCAAGTAGCGTGCCGCTGCCTCCAAGTCGTGCTTCTTCAGCGCGATGTTCGCCGCGTTGAGGTTAGCCACAGGGTCGGAGGGGTAGAGGCGTACGGCAATGTCGAATACCTCGTTGTAAGCATCGCTGTCCGGCTCGTAGAGGTTGGCTATGCGGAACATCTTGTTGAGCGAGAGGAGCTGCGGCTGCGTGTGGAGCAGTTCGGCGGCTTCGCGGTCCGTCATGGGACGGATGCGGTACTGCACGGCGTAGTCCGAATGGCGCAGGGCAGGGTACCAGGTGTTGAGTATGAATTGGTATTCCTCAGGGTAGGCCGTCTTGATGCGTTCGTTGCGTGGGTCAGGCTCCAGCGAGTGGTCGCGCACGATTTGCAGTATCTCGTCCTTGTGAGAGAGGGCAGAGCCGGAGATCAGGCTGTCAAGTCCCGCCCAGTCCTCGGGCGTGTTGTCGACGGTGAAGATGCGATCGTCGAGGCGGCAGAGCTGCTTCACATAGTCCTTCAAGCTGGCGGCACGTCCTTTGGACAGCCGTTCGTTGTTGCTCCACGAGCCTTCGGGCGAGGCATAGCCGTGGATGTCAATGCCCATGATCTCCACCTTGGGATTGTTGCGCACGGTGTCGATGGTAGCCACGATTTTCTGGAGCTCACGCGGGTTGTTGCGATAATCGGGGTGCAGCTCCGTGCGGTTGACGGGATAGTCGAGGTATGCTTTGCCCGAGAGCGAAACGACGGGGTCGGGAGCCGCCACGGGGGGCAGGAAGGCCAGGCAGATGCCGCGTTCGGGATGGAAGTCAAGCTGCAAAGGCTCGCCCGGAGCGTTGCCCAGTAGGTTGCCGCAGCCGCAAGTGTCCGTGTTGATGCGGAGGGTTGCACCGTCCATCCAGTCCTCGTAAGGCACGGCGGAGAGATAGTCCACCTGTTGCGCGGTGTAGTTGCGGCGTTCCACCTCCAGTGCGTCGGGGTAGTTCTTGTTGCCGTTGCGCTTATAATATAAGTGTTGGCGGCGTCCGTTCACCATGAGGCTTTTGAAGAGCACGGTCTGTCCGTCCTTTCCTTCAAGAACGGGGGTGTAGACCGTCTGCTGGTTGCTTTGCTGACGGAGTTCGTCGAGCACGAACACCGTTTTGAGTACCAGACGGTCGCCCACGGGCTTGATGCTGGTTTGCTGCTGTTTTACCTGAGCCTGCATTCCGCTGACTACCAACGAAAACAAGCATATCATGTAGAGTGATCGTTTCATTTAGAAGCAGTACATTAGGCTCAGTGCGAGCTTGGTGGGACCAAAATAGTTTTTGTTGTTCTCTTGGATAAGTGCGCCGCACTCGGTACAGGGAAATTCCTTGTAGTGGAAACGGATGTAGCCCACTCCGACAGAGGCTTCGAGGCTCCAGTGGCGTGAGAGCAGCCACTGGTAGCCATAGGCCAGTCCGCCGCCGGCATACCATCCTTCGTAGCGTTTCTTGTCAAGGTCCTTGAATACGGGATTGGAGAGGTCAATGCCCCCCACGTTGTACTGTCCGCCCAATGCGTGTATGCCGAAGAAGTGGCCGTTGAACTTCTGGCAAGTCCAGTAGCGGTATTCCGGCATGAGCAGCCAGTGGCGCAGTTGTTTGGTACGGTCGGATGCGAATTTCCACGGATTGAGTCCATAGAACAGTTGGAGGGTAGACTTTTTGCCCAAAGCGAGTTCGGCTCCCAGGTTGGGAGTGGAGGTTGCATCGTAGAGCAGGTTCGTCTTCAGTGCCACCTTCTGTGCATTTGCCGTGAGCAAACTCGCAAGGGTCAGTATCAGTGCCAATCCATATTTGTGTATCTCAATCATGAGCAGGCGTATTGGGGGGGTGAATACATGAAATGTCTCGTAAATACAGTGCGTATCTCGTTTTCTGTGAAAAATTTTATTTGATATAGTTAGTTGTTATTGTCCTGGTTGAATCTGTTGAGGATTTTTATTAAAACTGCATGGAATATGCCTTCGGTTTGTAAAAAGCGGAAGTCCATATCATCTTTTTTGAGGCAGCAAATATAAAAAGGGAATATTGGATTTTCAGACTTTTCTGGTCAAAATTTTGTTAAGAAATGTTTTTCGGGGGGGGGTAAATTAAAAACATTTAGATTTTTTTGATGAAAGATTATGAAAAAATGCCACTATTGACACACCGTTTCATGGGTACTCTTTGGCCGTGTGTACGTTGTTGAGTCTTTTTTCCGTGGGGTGTAGATTTATTGGTGACAAGTGGTGGTAACAGTGTGAGCAGAGGGTAGGGGGCAGGTTGCAGGCAGATTGTGCCTTGGTGCCGCATCATACTCTGCGGTGGACATTGTGGCCGGTCTGTATGCTGTGGTGATGCTTGGCAAAGGGGTTTGATGTTGTCGGTTGTGGGTGGTGGGCCATGGCGTGGCCGGGGGATAGAAAAAGCCATCGGATGGCGGTTGTCGCTCGTCCGATGGCTACGCAGGGATATAGGGTTATAAGTTCTGTCTTACTTGAAGATAAGGATGGCGATGCTGGTCAGCACGGAGCTGACGGAGAGCCATGTCTGGATGGCGCGCACCGAGTTGTCGTTGTTGGTGGACTGTCCCATCTTCATCTTGTTGGGCTCGACGTAGACGATATCGTTTTGCTGGAGGTTGTAGACGGGTGAGTTGAAGATGTTCTTGGAACGGAGGTCGATATAATATGTCTTGGCCACGTCGCCTTCCTGACGGATCACCTTGACTGCATCTCTGCGACCGGTGATGTTGAGGTCGCCCGCCATGCCCAATGCTTCGAGAATGTTGATGTTGTCGCGTTTGATTTCCTGCCGCCCGGGTCTTGCCACGTCGCCGAGGATGGTGATGTACTGGTTGTAGGCCGAAACGGTGACTACGGCATCGTTGAGCACGCCGTTGCGGAAGGCATTTTGGATTTTGGAGGCAGCTTCGGAGCGTGTGAGTCCTCCGACCTGTACCCGGCCGATGCCTTGCATATCAATATTTCCGTTTTCGTCGACGGTGTAGCGGAAGTTGTCGTAGTTGGCCTGTCCGGTGCTGCTGTTGCTGCCGGTGTTCAGGTTGTACCGGGCAGCCAGTTCGGGGGTTGCGGCACTGGTCACGGTGATGCCGAGCTTGTCTCCCGGTTCTATTTTCAGCACATTGATTTTCTGGGTCGGTACGCTTTCATTGGGCAGCGTGTCCTGTAGGTACACGATTTTCTCTCTTGTTTTGCAGGATGCCAGTGCCAGTACGAGGGCAAGCATCAGTAGGAGGTTTTTCTTCATTTGGATATTGTTCTGAAAGTAATGATGTGCAAAGGTAGTGCAAACAAAATGCAAACCAAAAGAAATTGAAAAAACTTTTAGTGTTTTGAATGTTGTATTTGGATTTTTTTAAAACTGCCAGCCTGAGGCAGCTTTGTTCGCACATTATTCGTAATATTGCACGTGCTTGCCGGTCGAGGGCCGGCCGTTCCTGTTTCGATTACAGGTGCTTCGTACCTTTATATAAACAATGTATGTTTCAGAAAATCTGTCGCACTATCCTTTTTGACTGTATGGGCTGGAAAGCTGAAGTAGACCAGCCGATTCCCGAAAAATGTATCCTTTGTGTCGCTCCCCACACGAGCAACTGGGATTTCTTTATCGGAAAGGTGTACTATACGGCTTTGGGCCGTACTTCCAACTTCCTGATGAAAAAGGAATGGTTCTTCTGGCCCTTAGGGCCGCTGTTCCGCCGTATGGGTGGCATTCCCGTGGAGCGCAGCCGCCACACGAGTATGACCGACCAGCTGGCGCAGCGTGCCATGGAGTCCAGCCATTTCTCGCTGGCCGTCACCCCTGAGGGCACACGGTCGCGCAATCCGCAGTGGAAGCGCGGCTTTTACTATATCGCGCTGAAGGCCCAACTGCCCATCCTGCTGTACGGCCTTGACTTCGGCACGAAAACCATTGTGTGCAAGCGCACGCTGGTTCCTTCGGGCGACGTGGATGCGGATATGCGCGTCATTGCCGACTATTTCAGTCATTTCAAGGGGAAGCACCCGGAGAATTTTGCGCTTCCCAAGTTTTGATTCCGGGCTCACGTGCTGCATTTGTGTGCAGCGGTCATGCCGGCAGTCCTCGATTCCGGGTTGCCGCCATACTTTCCGGCCCCTCTCCGCTTGGTGCAGAGAGGGGCCGGCAGTTTGTTGTCAGCGAGAGGCTGCAGCTTGGACCGCCGCCGTTTTGTCTTTTATCAGGCTCAGGGTGGTGAGGTCGTTGTCGAACACGGAGTACCATCCTTGCGGTTCATGCGGAGGGTCGCACATATAGTCATGGCCCGGTTGCCACTGTTCGGCGGCAGGCCGCCCCATGCCGCCCCATCCCCAGAAGTTGCATCCGGCCAGGGCACCTTGTTCGCGGCAGCTTAGTACCACGCGGCTGAAGACGAAATCGTAGAACGCATTGCGGGCCTGCGTGTCGCTGCCCGGCCGCAGGAAGTTGCCATCGCGGGGATAGCCGAACTCCTCGATGACCCAAGGTTTGTCGAGCCGGAGAGCCACACGGTCATGTTGTTCCAGGTAGGCTTCGCTCTCGCTATAGACGCGGGCCAGTCCGTCGAAGAGGGCACTCCGTTTGGCCCATCCCCAGTTGACAGGCCACACATGGACCGTGAGGTAGTCCACCGAGGGGCAGGCATGGATTTGCCGGTAGAGGTTCTCGTCCATCAGGCACCCCACGGTGCCCTCGCTGCCCACCGAAACGAGGTGGTTGGGGTCGAGCTGCTTGATGAGGGCAGAGGTTTCGCGCACCCAAGTGATGAAACTTTCTTTGTTGTCGTCGGCAAAGGGGCGCGGCTCGTTGCATAATTGCCAGGCCATGATGGTGGGGTCGTCGCGGTAGGGGGTTCCGGTGAGGGAGTTGCGGCGTGTGACGATTTGTCTGACGAACTGTGCATAGAGTTTCCGGGCTTCGCCGTCCCGGAAGAAGCCTGCGGCATAGTCCACATAACGCCGGTAGCCCTCGCCTGCGGCATTGGGGGAGTCGCCGTGGCCGGTGGCACGGAGGTAGAAACCGAAGCCGCCGCTCCAGTCCCACGAGTTGGTGAGGTAGATGACGGCCACCATGTTGCGCCGGGACATCTCGGCGAGCAGATAGTCCAGGCCGGCCAGGAGCGTGTCGTTCAGCACGCCGGGGTGGGGCTGGAGGCAGGGCTGCACGGTCTGCGCATGGCAACTGCCGGCATCGGCACCCACGAGGATGCGCAGGTTGTCGATGCCCAGGGTGCGCAGGGAGTCCAGCTCGGCACAGAGCCGTTGGCGGTTGCCGCCCTGGCCCTCACTGCCGAGCAGGGGAGCGTACCACATATTGGTGCCGATGAAATAGTAGGGTCGGGGATTGTCACCTTTTGTGAAATGTGTGCCCCGTACACGGACGAAGCCGGCTGCGAGGGCAAGGGCGGCACAGCTCATCAGGCTTGCAAGAAGCACGCAGCGGAGTGATTCCAACAGTCGTTTCATCAGGTTCAGATGGTAATTTTTCGTACACGGTCCATTTCCCTGCGGTCCTGCTTCTCCTTGAGCGTGGCGCGTTTGTCGTAGTCCTTCTTACCCTTGCACAGGGCGATGATGACTTTGGCGTAGCCTTCGGGGGAGATGAAGAGGTGCAAGGGCACGATGGAGTAGCCCGGGGTGCGCGTTTCCTGCTGCAAGGCGCGTATTTCCTTGCGGTTCAACAGCAGCTTGCGGTCGCGGCGTGCGGCGTGGTTGTTGTATGAGCCTAACTCGTAGGGTGCTATGTAGGAGTTCTTCATCCACATTTCTCCGTCCTGGATGAAGCAGAAGGTGTCGACGAGGCTGGCTTTGCCTGCGCGGATGCTTTTGATTTCCGTGCCGGAGAGCACGATGCCGGCTGTGTATTGGTCAATGATGAAGAAGTCGTGTTCGGCTCTTTTGTTCTTGATGTTGATCCTGGAAGGGGGTATGTTTTTTTTCTTTTCCATTCTTGTGGTGTAATGCGGTTAATGTGGAGCGGTGTTCTCCGTTTTTTTCTATTACGGGTGCAAAGATAATGGATGATGGAACGAAGCGCAGTTTCCGATGCAGAATTTTCTTTGACAGAGGACGACAATGCCCGGCAACTTCAGACAGCTTTTTCAAGGCATGCCGATTTTCCAAGGCAAGTGCGGGAGTTGGTTGTCACAAGTCCGGGACTTGTAAGGACAAGTCCGGGATTAGATAAAAATAGTCCAGGACTATTTGTCGCTATAACATAAACAAGTAGCCCAGTGACTGCACCCTCCTATATATACGTGATTTTTCCTCCGGTAAAAATGTTCAAATCTTCATCCTGTGATGTTTCCCCTTGATAATCAGGGAAATGAAGATGAATGGTTGCAGATGTATGACTCATGAACTTCTGTCAGTCAGATGAATGTTCGGAATGTTAATCGTTCATGATTATTTTCCTTGAAAATCAGTCATAAACGGATGAGCCTGAAGGTTTGAACCATTTTTTTCAGGGGAAAAAACACGTATATAGATGGTAGAAATTTGGCCGTTATTTGATGAGAAGTTTCAAACCGTTCATTCCTTTTTGCTGAAGGCAATGCTGAAGGTAGCCGTTACGGCGACGAGCATAGGATAGAACAAGAAAGGAATGATGCTGACAGAGCTGACGGCGGCCAGTCCTGCGGCCATCAGCAACTGGGCACCGTAGGGGATAAATCCCTGGACAATGCACGAGAAAATGTCCAACAGGCTGGCGGCACGACGTTTGTCCACTCCGAAACGTTCGCTGATGTCGCGAGCGATGCCTCCGACGGAGAGAATGGCGACGGTGTTGTTCGCCGTACAGCAGTTCGTCACTGCCACCAGGGCCGAGATGCAGCATTCGGCTCCCCGGCGGGTATGGACACGGCGCGTGAGGGCGCGTACCAAAAAGGTGACCCCGCCACCTTTACGCACAACGGCCAACAAGCCTCCCGCCATCATGGAAACCAAGATGAGTTCGCCCATGTCGGCAATGCCACTGGCCATGGACTCCATCCATGCGGACAAAGTGTAGCTCCCTTCGGCCATGCCCACGATGCCCGTGAGCAGGCAACCGGAACAAAGTACCAAGAGGACGTTGAAGCCCTTGACGGCTGCGGCCAATACGACGATATAGGGCAGGACTCGCCACCAGTGGGTGGCGGCAGCGGGGGCGGCGGCAGCTGACGTGAAATGCTGCAACCCTATGAAGACGTACAGTGCCATGCAGACCAAGGCTGCAGGGAAGACTATGCGGAAATTGGTGCGGAACTTGTCGCGCATGGTACATCCCTGGGTACGCGTGGCGGCTACCGTGGTGTCAGAGATGAACGATAGATTGTCTCCAAAGAATGAACCGCCTACCACGGCGGCTGTCACCAAGGGAACTTCAAGGCCGGTGCGCCCGGATATCTCGGCCGCCACTGGGACGAGAGCCACAATGGTGCCTACAGAGGTGCCCACACACAATGACACGATGCAGGAGGCCAGGAACAGACCAGCCAGCAAATAACGTCCGGGAAGACATTGGAGAGTGAGGTCGACCGTGGCACTGACGGCTCCCATGGCTTGGGCAGACTTGGCAAAAGCTCCTGCCAACACGAATATCCATACCATCATCAACAAATCGGGATGGCCGGCTCCATGCGAGAAAGCCGCTATACGTTCCTCGATGCCATATCCCCGAAGGGTGAACAATGCACCGATGGATGTCAGCGCAAAAATGATGGTCATCGGGACCTTGTAGAAATCACCAAAGGCCAGACCGGTGCCGCCCATGAGCAGGGCCAGCAGGAGCAGGGGCAACAATGCGACCCAGCCGCGACGGCGGGGACGCAGGCGACGGTCCTCACGGTATTCATTTTTCTGTATCATGGCTGTGTGACGTTTTATGATTTTTCATCATGCAAAGTTAGTGCTTTTGTGGGTTTACAGGCGTAAAGTTCCGTGGCATATCCTGCGGCAGAAAAAAACTTTGATAAAAAAGGCTTCCAAATGGTGCGCCCTTTTCTGATTTGCACTAATTTTGCAAGGAGATAAAGCGGAAGCTACATGGAGGTGCGGGGCGGATGCCCTGCCGGCTTCTGACTAACGGAATAACCTTAATACCAACCATAAAAACCAACCAATATGTTGAAGCAAATTGTGAATGGCCGCATCCTTACTCCGCAGGGATGGATGGAAGGCGGTTCGGTTGTTGTGGAAGACAACAAAATCAAGTGTGTAAAAGACTGTAACTGTCCGGAAGATGGTGCGGAACTCATTGATGCCAAGGGGTGTGTCGTGGTGCCAGGCGGTATCGAGATGCACGTTCACGGCGGCGGCGGACGCGATTTCATGGAAGGCACGGAAGAGGCTTTCCGCGTGGCAGTGGACGCTCACATGAAGTATGGCACCACTTCCATATTTCCGACACTTTCCTCGTCGACCATCCCGATGATAGAAAAGGCGGTGGAGACGTGTGATAAGCTGATGAATGAACCGGACAGCCCGATATTGGGACTTCACTTGGAAGGCCCGTACTTCAACCCGAAACAGGCCGGCGCGCAAATCCCCGAATGGATCAAGGCTCCCGTGGCAGAGGAATATGAGCCTTTGCTCGAGAAATCGAAATGCCTGAAACGCTGGGATGAAGCTCCGGAACTGCCGGGCTCGATAGAGTTTATCAAGTGCTGCAAAAAACATGGGGTGCTGCCTTCCATCGGACACACGCGGGCGACTTACGAGGATGTGCATGCCGCCAATGAGGCCGGTATGACTCACGCCACGCATTTCTACAATGCAATGCCCGTGGTTTACAAGAACCGTGAGTTCAAGGTGGCGGGAACGGTGGAGAGCATTTTCGCCGAGGAGAACATGACGGTGGAAATGATTGCTGACGGTATCCATGTGCCGCCCGTGATGCTCCGTATGATTTACCAAATCAAAGGTGTGGAGAAGACCGCACTCGTGACTGACTCGCTGGCTTGTGCCGCCACGCACGGTGATGCGGCTTTCGACCCGCGCGTGATCTTGGAAGACGGGGTCTGCAAACTGGCTGACCGCTCTGCCCTGGCGGGTTCTATCGCCACGATGGACCGCCTGATCCGTACGTGTGTACAACAGGCTGGTATTCCGCTGGAAGATGCTTGTCGCATGGCTTCGGAGACGCCTGCAAAGATTATGGGTGTCTATGACCGTAAAGGCTCTATCGAGGCCGGAAAAGACGCTGACATCATCATGTTCAACGATGACCTTGAACTGACTTACGTGATGCAGATGGGGCATGTCGTTACCGACAAGCTGGCATAGGGCACCGTGATTGACTGACCGACAGAAGGGTTGAAAAGTGTATTGCCGAAAGGTCGGGGCCATGCGATATGTGTAGGGCCTTGAGTACGCTTTTCAACTCTTCTGTTTTTTGGGGGATAGGTTGGGTTGAGTTAGGGGTTGTGTTGGGGTGAGTTCTTATGGGGGGCTTTTAAAAGAAGATTAAAAAACGTGCTTTTCGTTTTCTCTGTATTCGTCTTGCACTACTTTTGCTATCTTTGCACAAAATAATAGGTGTAGGGTACTCAAGTGAGATGGCTGACGGTCGCCTATCGGGCGATTGGCTTTGGCATCTGACGAACCTACACGAATAAATTTTTATAATGCTTTCTCACCATGCCAACATATTATCTTGACCCTAAGGCCGACCTGACCTTCAAGAGGGTGTTCGGCGAACATCCCGATCTGGTAATCAGTTTCCTCAATGCGCTCCTGCCATTTAAGAATGACGACGAGTTGATA
>SFQP01000189.1 GCA_004562975.1 bacterium | reverse complement strand
GTATTGCTCTTCGCTCCAGGCCGGTCCGTGCTGGAGGTCGACCACGAGCATGGCCTTTCCGGGATGGTCGAACCGATAGCGGTGGTAGGCCACGTGGGGGGTGCAGGTGAGCTCGGCCAGCACATGGGCATCGGTGAGGCGCACGGCATAGTAGCCGGGGCGGGCGGTTTCGGTGGCCTTGTCCATGCGGCTGCGCAGCAGGGGCTTGCCGTCGGCGGCCTGGGAGGGCATGAGGAGCACATTGCCCAAATCCACGCAGCCGGTGCCGTTGAGGTGGGTCTGGCTGAAGCCCCATGCCACGCTGTCGGCATACTGGTACTCCGCACAGTAACGCCAACCTACCGCGCCGGTCACGGGACTGGGCTGTACCATGCCAAAGGGGGTGCAGGCTCCGGGAAAGGTGTGGCCGTTGCCGCCGGTGCCGATGAAGGGGTCTACGTGGGAGCAGGCATTTTGTGCCGCCACGGGGAGGACGATGCCGAGGCCGAGAAGCAGCAGGGAAAGGACACGTTTCATAAAGCTGTGGAGGAGGAAGATGGGACGGAAATGCTGAAGAGCCCGGAAGTTTGGCTTGGCCTGCAATGATGCTTGCGGATATGGCCAGTCAGGACTTCCGGACTCTTCAGCGAATGGTTGTGGGGTGTTCTATGAACTATAAGCAGATTTCAACGAATGCCCTGGTTTACAGGACACCCCTTTTGTCAGCAGACGGGTGCGATAACTTAGAAGGTCAGGTCGCGCCAAGCATCACCCAGCTGTTCCGAGGCAGCGGCGTTGGGCGTTTGCGGCTTGCGCAGCTTCAGCTGAGTTGCCTTGCGGCTCACGCCTCGGCGGATTTGGTCGGCCAGGTCGCCGTAGTCGATAAAGCCGGTTGTGCTCTGCAGTGCGCGGAGCAGGTAGTAGGTGAAGAGTCCGTGGCCTTCCGCCTCGATGCCCTGAGCCGTTTCGTTGCCCTGTGCGGCGGAGAACACTACGACATTGCCCGACGAGATGTTGCCTTCCTCGGCAGCGATTTCCACACCACGCATACCCTCGTTCACGCTCTCGTTGTCGCGGTTGATGCCGCTGAAGCAAGCGTCGAGGAATACGGAGGTCTGGCTGAATGCCAGGTCGCCAAGGCGTGCGTAGAAGTCGTCAAGGGCGATACCGTTCTCGGGCTTCGTGCCGCGTACGTCGGTGGGCAGGAGGTAAGCCTTGTTCTGCTTTTTCGTGTCGGGCACACCGTGACCGGCATAGTAGACAATCAGCTTTTTGTTGTCGCGGTTCCCAATGCTTTCGAGCCATACGAGCTCGTCTTCGAGGATGAGCTGCTTGGTGGCATCCTCGCAGATGTGGATGTGCTCAGCCGGAATACCCAGCGTCTTCTGGCAGTAGTCGCGGAACACGCGGGCATCATGGATGGCAAAGGGTACTTCCGATACGAAACGGTAGTTCTGGTTACCGATGATAAGGGCATAGGTGTCATTGCGCGTGGTTTGAGCATCGGGGATGAAGCTGTCCACGTGGGAAGTCATATAGTCGTAGTCCACGAGCTGGTTCGTGCTCTTTCCGCTTTGGTAACGCTCGAGCACGCCCTTGGCCAAGCCATAGAAGTGGCAGTTGCGGGAGTTGATGCTGATGGGCAGACGGCGCACTTCGTCGTTGTAGAGCGTGTGGCGCACCTTTCCTTCAAGCGTCACCTCGCTGGCAAACACGTACTGGCCGAGGGTGGCGGTGGGGCTCACCTCGATGCTGCGGATGCTGGAGCAGTTGAGATAGGCTTGATCCTGCACCTGGCACTGGTCGGGGATGATCACCGAGGGAAGCGACTTACAGTTGGCAAAAGCAACGGTACCGATGGTGCGGAGCTTGCTGGGGAGGGAGATGGTCACAAGACGCTCGCAGTTGAGGAAAGCTCCCCAGCCGATGGTTTGGACATCGCTGTTCTCAAATACCACTTCTGTCAGGTTCTTGCAGTTGGCGAAGGCGCAGGCACCGATGTTTCTGACACCGGCACCGATGCGTACGCTGCGCACGTTGAGTTTCTTCTTGTTCCAGGGCGAAATCATTTTCTGCGTGTCATAGTCGTTCATCGTCACGAAGAATTCTTTCTTGGAAACATTGGTAATGGTGAGGGTCTTGCCGTCGAAGGACCATGCAACGTCCGTTCCGCAAGTGCCGTCGCTGGCTATGAAATCCTGGGCGATGGCTATGCCGGCTGTCAGTATGACTGCCAAGAAACACATAATAATCCTTTTCATAAATATCTTCATGTTTTCAGGTTAAACTAAATTTTTCCAGCCGTCAGGTTACCAGAGGAAGGTAATACCGATGCGGTTGGTGCTGGTGGAGAATTCGGTTTTGCGGGAGCCGAACACTTTCGTCTCGAACGACTTGTACTTGTTCTTACCCTTGACCATTTCGTAGGTTACGCCGAT
>SFQP01000188.1 GCA_004562975.1 bacterium | reverse complement strand
ACCATGCAGAACGGCGGCGTAGACTATCACGTCAACGACCGGCTGCACCGATTTGAACTGGAAGGAGAGGCTACCGTGAACCATACCGACACACGGACACGGGAGTTGACTGCTACCCAGACCTTCCTGCCAGGGGGCGACACGTACGGACACATTCGCCATGCCAACAGTGCCCACGACCTTTACTTTAGCACCAACCACAACTGGACGTTCCACACGAAATGGGTCAACGTCAAACTGAACCCGAACCTTCACTATTCCTCCAACAGCGGCAGCAGTCTCAACCGTTCGGTGCAGTCTGGAAGGGACAACTTGCGGGACGAATCCTTGGACACGCTTTTTGCCTCGGACGTGTCGCCCGCCCAACTGGCAGGCATCATCAACCGTGTTTCGGAGGAAGCCAAAAGAAAGGGCTACTATCTCTCCACGGGCATGACAGCGCAGGCCGCCATCAAGGTGCCGCACACGAACGACAACCTCTTACTCGAAGCACGCGGCAACTACATCGACACGCAACACGACAACTTTGCCCACAAACTCTACGACTATCCGCAAGGGGGCGCAGCAACAGACCGGAGAAACGAGTACGGCAAGGAGGACTATCGGGGGTATTCCGCCACGGCCAAGGCTGCCTATTACTATTGGGGCATCGGCCACAACTGGCTCATCAACCCTTCCTACGAATACACTGCGGACCATACCCGCAACAACTATGGCCTGTATCGGCTGGACTATCTGACGACTGGCGCCTACGATTGGCCGGAGTTGGGTGTACTGCCATCCGTGACCGACTGGCGACATCAGGCTTACGACCCGGAACGCAGCAAGTACACCACCCAGCAAAATGATTACCATGTGGTGGCCCTGACCATTTACAAGAATGAGTATAAGAACAACACATGGTCCTTCAATCTCAACCTTCCCCTCAGCATAGACCGCAACCGGCTGGACTACAACCGCCCGGCACTGGTAGACACATCGCTTACCAAACACTATGTGCTCTTCCGTCCCTCTCTGTGGGTGAACAAGAAGTGGATTAGCAGGGATGAGAGTGGCCGGGTGCTATCCTGTCACGAACTGAAAGCGAGCTATAAGTTCGCCATGCAACCTGCGTCCATTGACTACTTTGTGGATGTGCGCACCAATGACAATCCGTTAGAGGTCTATACCGGCAACAACGACTTGCACGTGACGAGCAGCCACCATTGGGCGTTGAACTATGTGTGGAACAGTTCAGAAACGCAGCGCATGGTTTCCTCCAACCTCTCCTATCAACTCTCGCATAACGATGTTGCCATGGGATATACCTACAACAGGCAGACCGGTATTTACACTTACCGCCCGGAAAACGTGAACGGAAACAATGTCCTCTTTGGCAAAGTCATCTTCTCCTCGCCATTGGACAAGCACAAGCGGCTGAAGCTCGAACTGAACACCGACGCAACCTTCCAGCACAGCATGGACCTCAGCAGCGACTCCCCCGACCAAGATCCCCAGCAGCGTGCTGTCAACACCACCTATTTGACACAAGGTTTGCGCCTTAACTATGCCATCAGTTCCATTCGCTTAGGCGGAAAGGCTTCCGTGACTTACACCCATCAGACTTCGCCCAGAGCCGGCTTCGTTACCACGGATGCCGCATCGTACCAATACGGTGTCAACTGCACAGCTGACTTACCCATGGGCTGGCAAATCTCCACGGATGCCACCATGTACAGCCGCCGAGGCTACGCCGACAAGTCCTTCAACACGGACAACTTGGTGTGGAACCTGCGTGTGGCCAAGAAGTGCATGAAGGGCAAGCTGACCGTAATGCTGGACGGGTTTGACATTTTGGACAACATCTCCAACGTACGCCAGACCTTGAATGCACAAGGCCGCACGGAAACGTGGCACATGTCCATCCCGCGCTATGCCATGCTGCATGCCGTTTACAGGTTTAGCAAATCTCCCAAGAAACAATGAGGCAATTTCTCCTCTCTCCTGTTGTTCTGCACCTATGCCCCGGTCACCTATGCCCAAAAGTATTGGGTCATGGGACAAATCATCGACGACTAAGCCCTAACCCTACTTCACGCACATGGATATCCAACGCAAACCCCGCCCTTGGTACGTCAAGTACTTCTACCACATCCTGGCCGCTTCCGCCTTTCTGACTCTTGCGGGCTGGCTCATATATCTTTCATTAAGCCCACGCCGGCTCCAGCTTGACAGCGAAACCTGCCGCGTGGCCGAAGTGGCGGCCGCACCGTTCCGGGAGTTTGTCGATGTGGAAGGCATCGTGCAACCCATTCAGACCGTACAGCTCAATGCGCTGGAAAGTGGATTTGTGGAGCGCATCGTGGCGGAGGAAGGGACGATGCTCCAAGCGGGCGACACCATTCTGGTACTGTCCAACCCCGAACTGCTCCGCACGATCGACGACGAACAGGCAGCATGGCAGAACAGCCAACGCAACTACC
>SFQP01000013.1 GCA_004562975.1 bacterium | reverse complement strand
AATGCCGGCGGAAATCAGCTCGTTGGCGATGATCACCTCCGACTTGCTCCTGACGTAGACCACCTTTCCCTGGCTGTCGGGCTTGGTGCTGTGGATGAGTCCCTCGACATAAGGAATCTGCGCTTTCTCACGGCGCACGGAGAAGTCGAACAGGTTGGAATTGCGCCGCGCCAGTGCCGATGCCTGGGGCTTGGCCAGTTCGCGCAGCCAGTGGATGTGGTCCTGAACGAGCAGCACCACCCGCTTCCGTGCCCGGGTGAGTGCCGTGTAGATGAGTTCTCTCGACAGGATGCGGCCCGATTTGGGCAATACCACCAGCACGGTGCCGAAATCGCTGCCCTGGCTCTTGTGGATGGTGATGGAGTAGGCCAGCTCGAAGGAACAGTCAGAATCCTCGCCCTTGACGGAGGTATAGCCAAAGGTTTCGCGGGGTAGACCCGCAAACGTCACGTTGCAGTAGCTGCTCCGGCTCTCCAGCCGGATGCTTTTCACAAAACCAATCTGCCCGTTGGAGAGCTGACGGTCCAGGCCGGATGGGAAACCCTTGCGCCGTTCGTTTTGCAGCTGGATGACCTTGTCGTAGGGGTAAATCCGTTGCGTGGAAAACTGCATGAAACCGTTGCGCCCCGTGTTTCCCATCAGGCGTTGCACGAAGTCGTTGAGCTGGTAGGTGCCCCACATGGGATGGAGCACGGGAGTCAAGATCTGAAACTCCTCCAGTTTTTGCGGCGTGCGGAACAGGCTGTCGGCATCGTCGAGTCCCATGACGGCTTTGAGCTGCCGGCCCAACTCCGGTGTGTCGCACTGCAACTCCCGGCACAGCGCATCCTGCAACTGTCGGGTCAGGTCCTCCTCGCTGTGCCAATAGCACACCCGGAGGTCGCCGCACAGCTCCTGCCGCTCGATGCGCGCGAAAATCCCGTCGGCATCTTTCTGCGGCTTGTCCCCGCCAAACCACGAGGCCAGGGTCAGCACGTCCGACGGGCCGCTCCCGATGGTGCGCACCACGCTTTTGAGACAGGTGATGGCCGATGCCAGCTGGGGTGTCTGCCCTGCTTTGAGCAGGTGGTGGCACAGGTCGGAGAAAGGCCGTCCTGCCCCGATGGGCGGCAGCTGGTAGGGGTCGCCGATGAGGATGATGCGGTTGATTTGCGTGAGGTCGAGCGCGTCGAGCAGCACATACAGGTCCGGCGTGGTGAGCATGGAACACTCGTCGATGATGACGTTCTTGGCCTTGGCGTATTTGGGCGCACGGTCGTTGGGGCAGGGCTGCATACGGCTGTAGTCGAAGCGTTGGTGCGCCGTGAGGAACTGCGCCACCGTTTTGGCTTCAATCCCCCTCCCGTTTTGGGCCATGTCCGCCAGGCGCACGCGGGCTTTGCCCGTAGGAGCCAGCAGCAGCACCCCTTCTTGCAGGATATGCTCCGAACGCAAGAACGAGCGCACCACCGTGGTCTTGCCCGTACCCGCCCCTCCCGTCAGCACCGACAGGCGTTTCGAGGCCATCATCCGCAAAGCCTCCGTCTGCTGCGCCGTTGCGCTCACGCTGCGGGCGTTTTGGGGATTGTAACCCGTACAGGCTTTCGCCATGGCTTCCCAATTGTCGGGGACGGGGCGGCGCACCTCCTTGGCGGCCCGACGGAGCAGGATGCGGCGCAAAAGTTCCTCCATCCGGAAATACGATTTGAGCTGTACGGCCTGCGGACGGTCGTCGGGGATGTAGGCCATCTCGGTGGAGAAGAAAGGCCGGAGTGTAAGCAGCACGTGGAGGGGCAGCCGGGCGTTGCTCTCCTGCTGCAACGTCTGTTCCAGGTGCGTTTCCAGTTCTTCGATGGACAGCAGCGTGTCGCCCTGGTCTGTGGCCTGGCACAGGCGTTCGATGACCAGCGAACGCAACCGCCGGGGGTCGATGACGCTGGAAACCAGCGAGGGCGGTTGCGGCAGACAGGAACCCTGGATGGCGGCATCGGCCATCACCCCGAGGTCGATGGTCTGCGTCGTCACGGGGTAGTCGGCGCGCCAGGCGCAGGCTTCGCTCAGGAGGTAAGGATTTTGGAGCAGCGGTTCCTGTTCTTCAGGCCGTTCTAAGTAGTGGCGTATAAGTTCTGAGGGGATGTCGAAGCGCGACAGCAGCTGGAGCACCGCCTTGGCCTCGGCAGGCTGGTACTCCCACGTCTGGCGGTAAAGCGGCAGTTCGGACGTGTAGACGGTGGTGCCCGTGGAGATGCCGCCTTGCAGCAGCCTCTCGAAGTACTGCCAAGGATTGTCCTTGGGGCCGCAGCCGGCTTGCCGCAGGTCCTGTTCGATGAGGTAGGCATAGTTCACGCCCATGGCCTTCAGGGCCTCGGCAAAGGCGGGGAAGGGAGTCAGCATGGACTTCACCTTGGCAATGCTGTCGTTGATCCAGCGCAGTTGGCGCGTCCAGTCGCCCGCCACCAGCTGGTGGCGCATCACGGCCTCGATGGCCGAGCGCGCCCCTTCGAGGATGGCGAGCATGGAGGGGTTGCTCACGAAGTCGCAGCCGTAGGACAGTTCGCTGACCACGCGTTGGCTGCCCTGGAGCTTGTCCGGCGTGAGTTTGATTTCGTCGAGTGCCTCTTCCTTGCTCAGTCCCGTCCGGCGTTTTATCTCCTCCTCGTCCAGCTCCAAGTATTGGTGGTAGGGCAGCAGGAAACCTCGAGACGCAGTCAGGTCGCGGCGGATGGAATGCTCGAACACCAGTTCCCACAGCGGATAGGTGAAATCCTGCGTGCTTTCGTATTCCAAGAGCGGATGCACTTTGGTCACCTCGCCCAGCCCCACAATCAGGCGTTGGCAGTCGTCGTCGACCGGCGTGCCGTGTTTGCAGTAGAACACGCAGAGCGATTCGTGGGCGGCCACCTGACTGCGGAACCAGCTGAGGATGTCGCGCTGCCGGCGTTCGCCGTAGATCCACGAGGTGGTGAACGGGGCTTCCACATCGTCGCTGAATTCGGGATGCCGCTCGCGGAGGGTGGGCTGATAGTCCTTTGACATATACCTGAACGGCACGCCCTGCGCAGCGTATGGGGGTATGTCGACCGGGGTGGGGAGCAACGCCGCGTGGCGGTTGCCCGGACGGGCATAAACGTGCCTGAAGACGCGGGTGTGGGGCTTTTCGCACATAAATCCGCCGTTTTCGCCGGCGCAGGCGGGCCTTTGCTCCTGTGCGAGGGTGCCCCAGGCTTGGCAGGCCCGGGCATCTTCGGCATCGCTCTTGGCCATGGCTATTTTGGGCAATGCTTGGCAAAACGTGTTGCACGAAGGGTGTTGGCAAAACGTGCCATCCCAACAATGGTCGTGCCAAGGCACGCGGACAGACAGGTGTTTCATGATGGTAAGGGTTAGCTGAGGAGGTCAGGAGGGCGGGAAGGGAAATCCGTGGGGAGGCTGCCGGAGGGAGAGCCTCGGGAAACAGTCCCTGCCGCCCTGAGGAGGAAGAATCGTGAAGGAGTTGGATGGTCTGCCGGAGGATGAGGCCCGGTGGAGCACGGAAAAACTCCGCTTAATGGCCATTTTGCGTTAACATATTTAACCTACAATATGATTATTTGTGTCAAATGACGTCGCGGTTCGCCGTGTGAAAAAGTCCACACGGCGAGTCGGATTTTCAAATCCGGGCTTCGGAATGTCCGTTCGGTGTGTGAAATCTTTCACACGGCGTGTGAAAATTTCTACACGGCGAGTAGAAAATACAAGTCCAGGAGTTGAATTTACAAGTCCAGGAGTTGAAAAACCTACTCGGCGACTTGTCGGGCCTCATCAGGGGGCAGAAAAAAAGGAAGAAGCCTTCGTAACGGGTCTTCTTCCTTTTGCTAAAGCAAAAATAACTGTTTTTTCGCGAAATGGCAAATGCCTGATTTTTGATTTTAACATTTCGGCGAGCGGTGTCTGGTTTGTTGGGGGCGGAGGCCGTTGGTAGGATTTGTGGGGCGAGGAATGGCAAAACTGGTGCGTGAGTGGGGGGATTATCGGGTGGGATAATACACAAATATCGGGTGAGGCGATAATGTGATGGGGTGGGGCAATAAAAAAGGGCTTCCGCCCTTTTTCAAAGTGGTGCGAGGCTCGTTGTAGCCACGCCCACCGGCCCGTTGGGGCCTCCATCTAACTGTTTCCTTTCTACAAATCTTTTTACCTAATCTTTACTCTCTGACAATCATGTGGCGTTTCGGCCGCTTGCTGTCGTAACCTATCTATATATTGTCTGCCTTTGTGTTGGCGTTTCCATCTCTTTTCTGATGCAAAAGTAGTTGTGTTTCAGCAGAAAAAGGAAATGAATGGGCTGAAAAAACACATCCTTTTACAAAGTTTGCACATATAGCCTTGGAAATGTCAACCCGACTCCCAAAATCAAACTATAAACTATTCTGATTTTCAATAGGAAATCCATAATCTTTGCATAAGACAGGCTGCGGCTCGGAATAAGAAAAACAAATCTTTTAGCTTTGTTTTTCGTTCTTCTCTCGCCTTGCACTATCTTTTGATAAGATAGGCTGCGGCTCGGCATGAAAAAGAAAAATCCTGTGGCTTTTTCTTTTGTCCTGCGCTCGCCTTGCACTATCTTTGCACCGAAATAAAGAAAGCTCGTTTTGAAATATGACGATAAAGGAAGTCGCTGAGACCCTTGAACGGTTCGCGCCTCTGCCGCTGCAAGAGAGCTATGATAATGCCGGCTTGCAGATTGGATTAACAGATGCCGAAGAAGTATCAGGGGTCTTGTTGTGTTTGGACGTTACGGAACAGGTGGTGGAGGAGGCCGCACGAAAAGGGTGTAACCTCATCGTGGCACACCATCCCTTGCTGTTCCGCCCGTTGAAGCATATCACGGGAAATACGCAGCCGGAACGCTGTGTGGTGCTGGCCATCAGGCACGGCATCAGTATTTATGCCGCTCACACCAACCTGGACAACGCACCGGGTGGCGTGAATTTCATGATGGCCGAGAAACTGGGACTGCAGGACGTGCGTTTCCTGCAACCGCTCAAAGGGGCGGACGGCGGAAGCGGCGTGGTGGGCATGTTGCCCGAGCCTGTGCCGGCGGCTGACTTCCTGGCCATGGCGGCAAAGGCGTTCGGCGTGGAAGGAATGCGCCACAACGGCCGGCAGGAGCCGGTGCAGTGCGTGGCACTGTGCGGCGGAGCGGGGGAATTCCTGCTGAATGAGGCCGTGAAACAGCAGGCGGACGTGTTCCTCACGGGAGAAATGGGCTATCACCGCTACTTCGGACTCGAAGAGGTGATCCTTATCGGCGTGATGGGGCATTATGAGAGTGAACGCTTCACCATCGATTTGCTGCACCGCGTGCTGGCACAAAAGCATCCGGACTTGCGCCTCGTGAGGACGGAAGTGAATACCAATCCGATAATCCTTAACTAAAAAAGATATGGCAAAGAAAGACGTGGCGGATATGTCCGTCGAACAGAAGTTGAAAACCCTCTACCAGTTGCAGACGATGCTGTCGGAGATCGACCGCATCAAAATCCTGCGCGGCGAGCTGCCCCTCGAAGTGCAGGACCTGGAGGACGAAATCGAGGGCTTGACGCACCGCGTGGGCAAGTACGGCGAAGATGTGGAGGGCTATCAGGCCGACATCGCCGCCAAAAAGGCGAAAATCAATGAGGCCCAGCAGGCTATCGAACGCTACCAAATGCAGCTCAACGAGGTGAAGAACAACCGCGAGTATGATATGCTCTCGAAGGAAATTGAATTCCAAAACCTGGAGGTGGAGCTGCAGAACAAGCGTATCGGGGAGGCTCAACGCGCCATCGAGGCTCGCAAGGAGGACATCGAAACGGCACGCCATCAGCTGGAGGAACGACGCGCTGATTTGGACATGAAAAAGTCGGAGCTGGACGAAATCGTGGCCGAAACGAAGGCTGAGGAGGAGAAGCTCCGCGAAAAGGCCAAGGTGCTGGAGCAGAGCATCGAACCGCGACTGCTCGCCGCATTCAAACGTATCCGCAAAAACACGCGCAACGGATTGGGTATCGTGTATGTGCAGCGCGACGCTTGCGGCGGTTGCTTCAACAAAATCCCGCCCCAGAGACAGCTGGACATCCGTATGCGCAAGAAAATCATCGTGTGTGAATACTGCGGACGTATCATGATCGACCCGGAACTGGCCGGCGTGAAAATCGAAAAGCCGGTTGAAGAGAAGCCGAAGCGCAGGCTGCGCCGCGCCTTGAAGAAGGACGAGGCATAACCCAGGTCTGCAACGGCGAAATAGTAAAAAGGAGGGTTATAAGACATTCTCTTGGGGCGAAACGAGGCATGGCTTCGTTCGTTCCAACGGTTGTCTTATAACCCTCTTGCTTTTTGTCTGTCTGTGTCTGATGTAGGTGCTCCCGATGGACGGGTGCTTACTGCAGGTCGGGGTAGGAGGGGATGTCGGACAGGAAGTCCACTTTCATCGCGGCATAGTCCACGTGGCAACAGTAGTGCTGCAAGCCGTTGCTGACGATGAGGTAGTCGGCGCGCAGCGCGCTGTTGTACGCATGGATTTGCTGGAAAACGGATTGCGTGATGGGGATGTGGGGGGCCTTGTATTCTATGATGATGCGCGGAAGGCTGCCGGCACGATGGTAGAGTATGCTGTCGCAACGACGTTGTACGCCGCAAACGTCGATGGTTACTTCGTTGGCCAACAGGCCGGCAGGGTATTGTTTTTCATGCACGAGGAAGTGGATGAAGTGCTGCCTGACCCACTCCTCGGGCGTGAGCCGCACATAGCGGCGGCGCAGGAAATCGTAGATGGCTGTATGACCGTCTTGCTGACGTAGCTTGGGGACTATAGGGGGAAGATTTAATGAATCCATGGGGAAACAGGAATAATGGGGCCGGAGAGACGAAACGGCTGGGGAGGGTGGGGAACCGGCTATTGATTGGCCAAAACTGGAAACTGCTTCGCACTTTCTGTTCCTTTGCGCTCGCCTTGCACTGCCTTGACCCCGATAAAAGCACTATCTTTGCCCCGACAAAAGTATAAAAATATGACGACTAAAGAGGAAATTACCAGCAACTGGCTGGTGCGTTATACGAAAACGCCGCTCAGTCATTTCGGAGAGTATGTCCTGCTCACAAACTTCAACAATTATGTGGACATCTTCTGCGAACAAAACGGCATGGAAAGGGTGGACTTTTCCGCCAATATGCGGGCGGCAACGGCAAACGATATTACCATCATCAACTTTGGCATGGGCAGTCCCAACGCCGCGCTGATCATGGACCTGCTGGGGGCTATCCGCCCGAAAGCCTGCCTCTTCTTGGGCAAATGCGGGGGTATCTCCGAGAAAACGCACATCGGCGATTACATCCTGCCGCTGGCGGGCATCAGGGGCGAGGGTACGTCGAACGATTATTTCCCGCCGGAAGTGCCGGCCCTGCCGGCGTTTATGCTGCAACGCGCGGTGTCGACGGCATTGCGCGACAACAGCTATGACTATTGGACCGGAACGGTGTACACCACGAACCGGCGCGTGTGGGAGCACGATGGGAAATTCAAAACTTACCTGCGCGAGACACGGGCCATGGCCGTGGATATGGAAACGGCTACGCTCTTCTCCTGCGGCTTCTTCAACCATATCCCGACAGGTGCTTTGCTGCTCGTTTCGGACAACCCGATGGAACCGGACGGCGTGAAGACGGAAGAAAGCGACAATCGCGTGACACAGAACCATGCCGCTACGCACGTGAGGCTGGGCATTGAAAGTATGAAACTGATTATCGGCGAACGGAAAACCGTACGCCACCTGAAATATGACTGGTAATGGCAACCTATAACAGCGCTAACAAACAAAAGTCGGCGGGTGTCACCTACGAGGAAATCGTGCGACAGGTGAGAGCGGGAAACCTGAAGCCCGTTTACTACCTCATGGGAGCTGAAAGCTACTATATCGACCGCGTGGCGGACTTTATCGTTGACTCTGTGCTCAAACCGGAAGAGAAGGACTTTAACCTGCTCACTTTTTTCGGCGCAGAGGCAAACATTGACTCTGTGATGACAGCGGCCAAGTCGTTCCCCATGGGGGCGGACCACCTCGTGGTGGTGGTGAAGGAGGCGCAGAACCTCAAACACATGGAGCGGCTGGAGTTGTACCTGCGGCAGGTGCAACCTACGACGGTACTTATTATCTGCCATAAGAACGGCACGATTGACCGGCGGCTGAAGGTGGCACAACTCATAGCCAAGGAGGGCGTACTCTTTGAGTCGAAGAAACTCTACGACAGCCAACTGCCTACGTTCGTGCGGGATTATTTGAAACGCCGCCATGTGGCCGCAGCACCCGGAGCGGCCGAGATGGTGGCGGAGTATGTCGGCGCGGACTTGAACCGCCTGGCCTCGGAACTCGACAAACTGATCATCGCACTCCCGCAAGGCGAAAAAACAGTGTCGCCAGACCTCGTAAAAGCCCATATCGGCCTCTCCAAAAACTTCAGTATTTTTGAACTACAGGACGCTTTGGGCGAAAAAGACGTGCTGAAGGTTAATCAGATTATGAAATATTTTGACAGCAATCCAAAGGAAAATCCGATTCAAAAGGTACTTCCTTCGTTGTTCAAATACTTCTCGAACCTGATGTTGGCTTTCTATGCGCCCGACAAAAGCGAACGGGGAATGGCTTCCTGGCTGGGACTTACCGACTGGCAGGTCCGTAAAAATGTGATGCCGGCCTTGAAGCGTTACACGGGGGTTAAGGTGATGCAAATCCTCTCTGAGATACGACGGACGGACGGACGATCGAAGGGGGTGGACAATCCGTTCATACCGGACGGCGAGCTGATGAAGGAACTCTTCTATTTTATCCTTCACTGATAAGGCTCCTCTTTCGCCGGCTGGCGGGCTTGCTCTTTGTCGCTTGGCATGATGCTTTTATGAGAAGGACGGTGTTCCGGGATGCTGGTCGGACTTACAACATGGCAGGATGTTTATCCAATAGGGTAGACATCCTGTTTGTTTTTCCTTAGTCTGGGAGAGGGTAAGGGCAGGTGGTGGCAGGGGAGTGGGGAGATGGAAGAGGAGGGGGCAGCCCGGTTTTTCCGTTGTCCAAAGGCGGGCAATGAGAAGCTGCGGAGGATGTGGCCAAACGGGAAACGGGGCAACAGGGTGGGGAGGACCAGTTGCCGGACCTGGTGCGCCGAAGCCAAGAGCCGCGCGACGCATTTTCTGTCGCACTTCTTCCGAAATTGTTCAGTTTTTCTATTTGTCCGATGTCTGGCCTTCCGGTCGGAGGTGCTCATTCCTTCCAAAGTACGGGCAGATGCTTCGGCTCAACGCCCGGACTACTGACCTCTGGCGGTACAGCCACAGCGGCAAAAGCAGCCCCCGATGCCCGGTCTGTCAGACCTTGTTCCGGCGTTGGCCGGGGCAAATGGCAGAAAGAGTGTAAATTTTGCCCCAAATCCCCCATCAGTGAAGCCACCCCGAAGACCTTAAACCTTAAAAATGTCATTTATAATAAACAAAACGGTTCTTTAATAAGCAATCGCCTCATTTTTCTCCTGTTTTCCGCATACCAAGAAAAACAGTCCTAATGCGTTGAAAATCAGAATAAAACCCTTGTTTCTGCCTCTTCATGGCTGCGATAGAAGTCCGCCGCTTCATCCTTGTTCGGCTGGATGCCATTCGTGCAAATAACGCCCCCGTTTCCGCCGCCTCAATTTAGATTAAGGACTTTTTAAGATTTGCAATTTCATATCTACAAAATAAAATTTCAGGTTTGGAAACTACATTTTCAAACTATTCGCAGGATTTTTAAACCCTAAAATAAATATGTAAACCGTACGACTTTGCAAACCTATACACAACAAATGTAATATTGTTTTCCAAATGAATACTTATACCAAGCATCTTTATGCCTTAAAACCCATAAAAATCATCTGTTTTTGCGTTTTGTTTGGAGTTTATTCCCTGATTTTGTAGGGAATATGCTGAATAGTTCCCAGATGAGGGGCATTTCATCGTAAATAGCCCATAAACACCACTCAATACCAACGGAAAAGGCATTTTTGTTGGAGTTATTTACAGTTCTAAATCCGCCTCTCGGATTTACAGGTGTGTATATTTGTAAAACCAAATCACCTTTGTAATGCCGGGCGGTTTCGTTTTGTAAACGTAGATAGTTTAGATTTCAAAACATAATTACTTTGCAAATGTATTGGCTGGTATCTGCCAAAGCTTTACCTTTGTAAACGCTTAACGAAGCCCTTCGTAGCACGTCCGCTGGAGGGATGCGCGGCAGAGGTGCCCTTTCTGGGCCACCGGAATGTCGGAGCTGGTGACATCGTCCAGCTTCCTGAAACATCCGGAAGGAGTCAATTTCCGGTGGGTGTCGGCTCCATCGTCGGGAACAGGAGGCTTATTTGAATAACCTCCGTACTTCCTTGAAAAATTGTTCGATTTTTCTCACCCATTTCTCCGTTTTCTGTCCCCATCCCGTCGCCCCTTCCACCCGTTTCGGGCATTGCGCCCCCCCCTTGAGCACCCGCCAGAGGCAGTACGGTGCAGCGGCGAACCATACCTCCTGACAGATTTACTGGGGGCTGGACAAACCACAAGAACCATACACCTTATATATATGAGAACGAGAATACGCACCATCATGCAGCATGTACGAATGTCGCAGCAGGACTTCGCGAACCGGCTCGGTATTTCCGCCGCTTCGCTCTCCAGTATTTTCACCGGGCGTACCAACCCCACCAACAACCACGTGATGGCCATCCATCACGCCTTCCCCGAGATCAACATCAACTGGCTGCTTTTTGGCGAGGGCGAGATGATCCTTTCGCCAAAGTCGGACGATCAAGATGCAGATGCCCTGGACGCTGACGTGGCGGCCACCGCACCGACGGGGGGTGCCGATGGAACGTCGCAGGTAGCCCAGCCCGGTTCCCTATTCGACCAGTCCCTTGTAGCCGTCGGCCAGCCCCCAGTATCTGGCAGCCAGTCGCCTCTTCCCGGCAGCCAGCCCCTCCATGCCGACCCCTATTCCTCCCACGGCCAATGGCGTGAAACCGCTGGCTATCCCAAACGGGGAAGCGAGATGATAGGAAATGCGATAAATATTGACAAGAGAACGCGAAAAATCAAGGAAATCCGTGTCTTTTTCGACGATGGTACCTACGAATCCTTCGTACCCTCGGGAAAATAGTCCCGCTTTTTCCCTAATTTCGTCCCCAAAACGAACCATATGAAGCTATTGTTATTGGTAGTGGGGCGTACCGTCGACAAACGCCTGACGGCACTCATTGACGAATACGCCGGGCGGCTGAAACATTATGTACCCTTTGAGCTGGAAGTAGTGCCCGAGTTGAAGAACACCAAGGCGATGAGTCCCGAGGTGCAGAAACAGCGCGAGGGCGAGCTGCTGCAACGCCAGCTCCGCGAGGGCGACTGCATCGTATTGCTCGATGAGGGCGGCAAGCAGTACCGTTCCACCGATTTCGCCGCCTATTTGGACCGGAAGCAGCAACAGGCCGCCCGCCGGCTGGTCTTTGTTGTCGGAGGCCCCTATGGCTTTTCGCCGGACATCTACCGTTTGGCCCAGGAAAAGATATCCCTTTCCCTCATGACCTTTTCTCATCAGATGATCCGCCTGTTGTTTGTAGAACAGCTCTATCGAGCCATGACCATCCTGCGTGGCGAGCCCTATCACCATGAATAGTCCGTTGCGCCGCCCCTTGTTCCTGCTGTTGAGCCTTGCCGGTTTGGCCCTGCTGCACGCACAGCGTTGGGATTTCCGTCTCATGGAGTACAACGTCGAGAACCTGTTCGACACCCTCCACGCCCCGGGCTGTCAGGACAGCGATTTCACGCCCGAGGGCAGCCATCATTGGAACACCCCGCGTTATTGGGGCAAGCTGAGTCGTCTGGCGCGTGTCATAGCCGGTGCGGGAGGAGCCACGCCGCCCGACCTGGTGGCCTTGGCCGAGGTAGAAAACGACAGCGTGCTGAGCCACCTCACCCGTCGCACCCATCTTTCGTTTCTGGGATATGAATACATCATCACCCACTCCGCCGATGTGCGCGGCATCAACGTCGCCCTGCTGTACCAGCCCCACCGTTTCCGTCCCGTCACGGTCGATACCTTCCGTGTCCCTCCGCTTCATCCCCGGATTTCGCCTACGCGCGACCTGCTCCACGTGGCCGGCGAACTGCCCTGGGGCGACACCCTCGACGTGGTGGTATGCCATTTGCCCAGCCGGCGCAATGGCCGTCAAGCCGAGCGATACCGCAACCTCGTGTGCCGTGTGGTCCGTCAGAAAGCCGACAGTTTGTGTAAAGTCCGCCGGAAACCTTCCGTCGTGATAACGGGCGACTTCAATGCCGCCTATCCCGAAAAATCCGTCAAGGACTTTTTGGGAGCCGCCCTGCCCGACAGCGTGAACCCCGTGCCCGGCCAAATCTACGTCCTGTCCCATGCCTTGCACGCCCGCCAAGGCATCACCGGCACATACAAATACCGTGGCTATTGGAACCGTTTGGACCAAGTGTTTGTCAACGGCAGGTTGCTCTCCCCCTCCCCTTCAGA
The DNA here is from genome assembly GCA_004562975.1 of bacterium. Next base: position 3,864 of record SFQP01000013.1, on the reverse strand, counting down.
GGCGGGTTTGCGTTGCAGTCCGTCCGACTGCCGGATTGTCGACTTTGGCTTCTTGTTGCGCGCCGACCCATCCGATGAGGGAGTCCGGCCATACCCCACCTATCGCGGTCCCTTCTACGTGGGCGGCTACAGCGACCATTTACCCCTGATGCTCACCCTGCATTGGGCCGACTGACATCCCGAATTTTCGTGTCATCAGCCCAACACTCTCCGCCAATTTGCCGATTTCGGGAAATGCAAATAGCAAATTGGCCATTTTATTGGTGATTTTCAAAGCAAATCTTCTAATAAAGCTTAAATTTGTGGCCAGACGTTTGTTTTCTTCTTACTTTTGCAGCTCTTTTAAGGGGTGTTCTGTAAATTAGCTTGAGATGGTTCTGCGGCTATCGCGCCGTAGATAGCTTATTTGAATGAAGGAGCGTAGCGCGGGCTACGTGACTGAACGAAAATAAGCAAGATACCAATCGAGAGACGCAGAAGCAGCCAAGCCTATTATAGGAAAGCCCCCAAAAAACTAATTTATAGAACACCCCTAATAGAATTGAGCCACAGAAAGGGCAGATGCAGTCAGGCAAACAGCACAAGCGGGAGATAAAGCACCCATTCCCGAAGCCGGCGGGGCATCTGCCAAACAGCAAACGGCATTGACGTAAATAAACTATGCGACAACTAAAAATCAACAAAAGCATTACCAACCGCTCCAGTGCGGCTTTGGACAAGTATTTGGTAGAAATTGGCCGTGAGGAGCTTATCTCCACCGATGAAGAGGTTGAGTTGGCCCAGCGCATCCACAAGGGCGACCAAGAAGCCCTGGACCGCCTGACGAGGGCCAATCTCCGTTTCGTTGTCAGCGTGGCCAAGCAATATCAGAACCAAGGTCTGGCACTCAACGACCTGATTGACGAAGGCAATTTGGGACTGATTAAAGCCGCCCAAAAGTTTGATGAAACCCGTGGCTTCAAATTCATCTCCTACGCCGTATGGTGGATTCGCCAGAGCATCCTGCAGGCCATTTCCGAGCAGAGCCGCATTGTGCGTATGCCCCTCAACCAAGTTGGTTTCCAGAGCAAGCTCACCAAGGCCATTGTCAATTTCGAGCAAGAGTTCGAGCGCCGTCCCTCCGTGGGCGAGTTGGCCGAGCTGCTTGACACCGATGTCGCCAAGGTGCAGGAAGCCTTGGGCACGAACGGCAAGAAAGTCAGTGTCGACGCACCCTTCCAGGACGACGACTCCAACTGCCTCATCGACATCATGACCGACGACAGCGCACCCGGCACCGACAACCAGATGGAGAAAGAGTCGTTGGCTGCCGACCTCGAAGCCGCCCTCAGTGCCCTGTCCGAGCGCGAACGTCAGGTGCTCAAAATGCTTTTCGGCATCGGTCGCAACGAAATGACCGCCGAGGAAGTGGCCAACTCCCTCAGCCTCACCCGCGAGCGTGTGCGCCAAATCAAGGAGCGTGCCCTCCGCCGTCTGCGCGAGGCCGACAATATCAACATCCTCATGAAGTATTTGGGATAAGCCATCCCCCTCTTCACTTGTCCTCCCAAACGGAGACGAGCCGTCCGCGCTCCTTTCCGTTTGGGATTTTTTTGTCGGCAAACGAACGCGGTCCATGCCCCGCGATGTCCACTTCCGGCATCCCTCCTCCCATGAATGTTCGTGAGGGCGGTGAAGGATGCCCAAATTCCCCCGAATACCCCCTGTTTAATTCCCGGAAAAAAGTTTCAAATCTTCAGTTATGGTGCTTTTATCATTGAAAATCAGTGGAAAGCCCCATGAATGTTTTGAAGCATAGCATGGGAAAATCCGCCGTTTCCTGATGAACGAGGTTTTTCCAATCATTCATTCTTCTTCCTGCTGGTTTTCAACGAAAAAGCTCATCTGTTGAAACTTTGAACCATTTTTTTTAAAGGCAGAAATACGTATATATATGGAGTGTTTCAAGGAACTGATGAGGCCATAGGGTGGGGCAGATGACACTTTACTTGTTCACTTCCCCCTCTTTCCCCATAGTGCATGCCGTCTTCCAATGCCGTCGGAAAGCAGTCAGAAAGCGGCAGGCCACAGCCTAAGGGCACGTTGGCCGGGCAAGCATTTTCTGCTGCCCGCAGTTTGTGCAAGAAGGTAAAACAAAAACGTGGCACAGCCATACGCTTTTCCATAAAAATCCAGTACATTTGTCCGGCGTTCCCCGCCTCGCTTCCATCCCTGCTACCGGAAGTTTCGGGAAACCGCCAAACGATTGTTTCATGTTCCTAAATCTCATACAAAATGGAAAAGATAATCGGGCTTATCGATGCCCCCTTCACCCCCTTTGACGAGCAAGGCAATGTCAACCTTGCCCCCATTCCCGCCTACGCCCAGCTGTTGGCCCGCAACGGCCTGAAAGGCGTTTTCATCAACGGCTCCTCCGGCGAGGGCTATATGCTGACCGAAGACGAACGGAAGCAGCTGGCCGAGGCTTGGGTGAAAGCCGCCCCCGAAGGTTTCAAGGTGATTGTACACGTGGGCAGCACCTGCGTGCGCAGCAGCAACCGCTTGGCTCGCCACGCCGAGGAAATCGGCGCGTGGGGCATCGGTGCCATGGCCACCCCCTTCCCCCGCATAGGCCGTGTGGAAGAACTCGTGAAGTATTGCGAGGAAATAGCCAGCGGCGCGCCCTCGCTCCCCTTCTATTATTACCACATCCCCGCCTTCAACAATGCCTACCTGTCCATGTACGACTTCCTCCAAGCCGTTGACGGGCGCATCCCCAACTTTGCCGGCATCAAGTACACCTTCGAGAGCCTCTACGAGTACAACCGCTGCCGCCGTTACAAGGACGGCAAGTTCGATATGCTCCATGGTCAGGACGAAACCATCCTGCCCTGTCTGGCCATGGGAGGCGCGCAGGGAGGCATCGGCGGAACGACCAACTACAACGGACGTGCCCTGGTGGGCATCATCGAGGCATGGCAGGCCGGCGATTTGGAGAAAGCCCGCGAGCTGCAGAACTTCTCGCAGGATGTCATCGACGTGATTTGCCATTTCCGGGGTAACATCGTGGGCGGCAAACGCATCATGAAGCTGATCGGGCTTGATTTGGGCCGCAACCGCACCCCCTTCCAGAACATGACCGACGAAGAAGAAGCGCAGATGCGCCGCGAACTCGAAGCCATCCACTTCTTCGAGCGTTGCAACCGCTGAGGCTTCTCCTCCCCTCCCTTTAAACGAACGATTTCGTTAAGCCAAATGAGCAGAGTTCAAGCTCGCTTGAATACTCTGCCATGGCGAGAAATCGCACTTTTAAGAAGCTTAAATCCTGATTGCATGAAAAAGAGCTTGTTCCTCCTGGTGCTGTGCTGTGCCTTCCTGCTGCAGGCACAGGCGGCACCGACCGACAACAACACCTTCAATCGTGTGGCCTTCCGCTCGTTGCCGGCCTTGCAGGTACACTCTCCTCAGGGCGTTTCCGTCGACGGACGGGTGTGGGTGGCCGGAGGATGCAATTTTCCCGGAGCCGCTGCTGCCGACGGAGGCCCCAAGGTGTACTATTCCGACATCTATGAACTCGACCCCAAGGCACCTACCGGACAAGCGTGGCGCTGCGTGGGCTACTTGCCGACTGAGCTGGCCTACGGCGTGGGCATCACCGTGCCTGAGGGGCTTGTGTGCATCGGCGGCACAGACGGCCGGCGCAGTTATGCCGACGTGCGGCTGCTGACCCGTACCCATGCCGACGACGTGGTCGATACCCCGCTCCCCTCGTTGCCCCAGGGCCTTGACAACATGGCCGGCGGCTACGGAGGCGGCTACCTCTATGTGGCCGGCGGCCAGACCGACGGCCAACCCTCGCAGGCCGCCTTCCGCCTCCAGTGGCCC
>SFQP01000187.1 GCA_004562975.1 bacterium | reverse complement strand
GGCGCAAGGCAATGATGCCTTCTTCCGTGCCGGTCGGCAGTCGCCCTGGTGGCTCGTGGCCATCGGTATGGTCGGTGCCAGCATTTCCGGAGTAACCTTTATCTCCGTTCCCGGCTGGGCAGCTTCCACAGGCATGACCTATTTGCAGATGTGCATGGGCTTCATTGTCGGTTATGCCGTGGTGGCCTGGGTCCTGCTGCCCCTTTACTACCGTTTGCGGCTCACCAGCATCTATGCTTGGCTCGGCACCCGCTTCGGAGCCTCCACCCACCGCACCGGTGCCTTGTTCTTCGTGCTGAGCAAGCTCACCGGTGCTGCCGCACGCCTCTACCTCGTCTGTCTGGTGCTCCATGGTTTCGTGGTACGACCCCTGTGCGGCGACTCCTTCTTCTCCTTCCTGCTCACGGTGCTCGCCGTGCTGGGTCTCATCTGGCTCTACACCCGCCGGGCCGGCATACAGGCCATTGTGCGGACCGATGCGTTGCAGACCTGTTGCCTCATCCTGGCCGCCGTGGGCATGCTCTGGGCTGCGGCACAAACGATGGGGCTGGACTTCAGCGGCGTGGTGCAGACCGTGAGGGAGAGCCCCATGTGCAGGGTGTGGGAATGGGACTGGACCTCCCGGCAAGCCTTCTGGCGGCAGTTCCTCAGCGGCGTGTTCATCGTTATCGTGATGACCGGACTTGATCAGGACATGATGCAGAAAAACCTCACCTGCCGCCATTTGCGCGATGCACAGAAAGATATGCTCACCTACGGCCTGGCCTTTCTGCCCGTCAATGCCCTCTTCCTGGCATTGGGCATTTTGCTCTACAGCCTCTGTGCCCGCGAGGGACTCACCCCTCCAGCTGTGAGCGACGAACTCTTGCCGTGGTTGGTGCGTGAGGGCGTGCTGGGCGGTTGGGTCATCGTGCCCTTCACCATAGGCATTGTGGCGGCAGCCTTCTCCAGTGCCGACTCCGCACTGACGGCCCTCACCACCACCGTGTGTATCGACCTCCTGAAGGTGGAGGACGGGCACACCGACCCGGCTTCGGCCCGGCGCATCCGTCGCCGGGTGCATCTGGCACTCGTGTTTGCCTTCACGGCCTGCATCGTCTTTTTCAAGACCGTAGGCAACGACAACATCCTGAACGCCATTTACACCATGGCCTCCTACACCTACGGCCCCCTGCTCGGTCTCTATGCTTTCGGCCTCTACACCCGTCGGCAGCCTGCCGACCGCTATGTGCCCTACGTCTGTCTGGCGGCCCCCGTCGTCTGCGGCCTGCTTGACTACGGTGCGCCCCGGTGGTGGAACTATACCTTCGGCTACGAATTGCTCTTGCTCAACGGCATCCTGACCTTTGCCGGACTGTGGGTTTTGTGCCGGCCGGGAAAGTGTCCGAAGTGTGGCTTGGACGAGGGGAGGAAAGAAAACGCAAATGCTTGTGGATAGCAAAGAAGTCGCCATTTGTTGTGATTGTTGTCGTATTTCATTTTATCTTTGCACCGTCTTGGGAAACGCGAGGACTTCAATGCGTTTCTCACTCATTCATATCCACTTTATGCGTGCAATCTTTAGGAATATATTGACCATATCCTTGTGTTTTTTCTTCGGCGTGGCCGTTGCTTTCGCCGAGGGAGGCAAACACCGTTTTACTCTCGTTATTGATGCCGGCCACGGGGGACATGATGCCGGTGCCCTCGGTGCCTATTCCAAAGAAAAGGACATCAACCTGACTGTAGCCCTGGCTTTCGGACGGCTCGTCGAAGAGAATTGCCCCGATGTCAAGGTGGTGTACACCCGCAAACGGGATGTGTTCATTCCCTTGCAGCGCAGGGCGGACATTGCCAACGACAACAAGGCCGACCTCTTCATTTCCATTCATACCAATGCGCTGCCCAACGGCAAGCAGGCCTATGGCTCCGAAACGTATTCGCTCGGTATGGCACGCGCCAACGAAAACCTGGCCGTGGCCAAGCGCGAGAACGGCGTAATCACGCTCGAGAACGATTACCAACGCACTTACCAGGGGTTTGACCCCAACAAGGCCGAGAGCTACGTGATATTTGAAATCATGCAGGACAAGTATATGCGCCAAAGTGTCGATCTGGCACGCTGCATCCAGAACCAGTACACACAGGCCGGGCGACCCAACAAGGGGGTGCACCAGGCCGGCTTCCTGGTGCTGCGCAACACGTCCATGCCCTCCGTGCTGACCGAGCTGGGCTTTATCACCACGCCTTCGGAGGAGAGCTATCTCAACTCGCAGAAGGGTGTGGCCGAACTGAGCCGCAGCATCTACAACGGTTTCCTGACCTACCGCCGGCAGCACGACAAATGCAAGCCGGAAGCGACACGGAAGTGGCTGTGGTGCCCGTGGCCACCGTGCCCACCCAGCGGCTCGTGGCAGCACGCGAAGAGGAACAGCCCAAACAGCTTGAACGCAGCGTGAGGGAGGTGACGCGCAAGGACAATGCCGCTATGGCTCGCCCAACGGCGGGACAGCAAGTTTCCAGACAAACGCGCGAAACGAAATCCAAACAGTCCGAAACGGCACCGAAGGCTGCCGCTAAAAACACACAGGCCAAAGCCAAGACACCTGCCGCCAAGGACAGCAAGGCCAAGCAGCAGGTGAAGCAGAAACCGAAGGTGAACTACCGCGTGCAGGTGGGAGCCGGAAAGAAAGAGGTTTCGCCCAAGGACAGCCAGTTCAAGGGTTTGGCCATCCAGCGTGTGAAGGAAGGAAGCCTGTTTAAATATTTCTACGGCAACTATTCCTCCTTTGCCGAAGCACAGAAAGGATTGAAAACAGCCAAGGCAAAAATACCCGGAGCTTACATCGTGGCTTATGTGGCGGGAAAATCTGTCTCGGTTTCGGAAGCCCGTGAAAAAGAAAAAGAGAAGAACA
>SFQP01000186.1 GCA_004562975.1 bacterium | reverse complement strand
GGTCAGCGTGGTGTACTTCGTCGTATTGCTGGAATTTACCGTGCTTTCGGTACGGGTGAGTCCCAACTCGGACAAACCAAACCAGTGGTGGCCGTTGACGGTTCCGGAGTGGGTGGCATTGGTCACGGTCAGACGGAGGAAGCGGTAGCCTGTACCCAGCGTACCCAACGTGGGCGAGGTGTAACTCGTGCCACGCACATCGCCCGGCAGTCCGTTGGCATCCTTCGTCAGGGAAGCCAGAGTGGTAAACTCGCTCACGTTGCCCTCGCTGTCCACGGTGTTACTACCGGCCACGGTAATGGCGGTGGGAGCATCGGCGTTGGCGGCACTGGTGGGGAGGGTAACGTAGTTGAAGGTAAACTGCTCCAAGGAGCTGCCTTCGCCGCAGTCTATCTGCAGGTAGTGGTCTTCGTCCAGCGAAGTGCCTGTCCATTGGGAGTGGTAGTAAGTGCTGAGGTCACCATCGGTGAGGAGGTCGGTGCCGTGGCCTTGCTCCACAGAGTTGGAGGAGATGCGGTACTTGCTCATATCCTGCGCACCCTTTACGCTGACATCGGCCATCTGGTCAATCAGTGCCTGCGTTTTCTCAACCAGCTCCCTCAGGTTGGTCTGTGCCACCATCACCTCGTTCTTGCTTACCAAGGTGATGTACCAGTGGGAGTTTTCGTTGGCCGTGTCACCCCAGCCCACGATGTTGTTGCTGCCGTCCTTGTGGATGAGTTGTTCATTATACTTGATGCCCCAGGAACCATCTTCATTGTCGAGGAGTGTGTAACCGTAGGCGGTAGAGCCCACCAAGAGTGTCTGGCTTTGCGACAATGCGGCGGCATAATCGCCATATCTCTTGTTCTTAAGATAATAGGTGTCCGCTGTGCTGCCGGCTTCAAATACCCACTGTCCGGCTTCGGGCACACTGGTCACCACTACGCCACCACTGACAGCAGAGGTGATTACTTTCCTGGTGGTAGTGCCGTCCGTTGTGTTGGTCACCTCCGCTTCGCTCAGGTAGCGCGTATTGGCATTCTTGTTCACCAGCACACAGGTGCTGCCCGGCTCAAGGGCCACGCGGGCGTATTCGTTGGCCATCACGCTCTGGTACTCTTCATTGAGGGTCCGGTAGGCCGAAACAAAGGAGCCGGTCTCGACATCGTTGTAAATGCGCAGTACCTGCGTGTAGAGCGTTTGCAGTTTCGCCACGGCTGGCTTCTTGAAGAAGCCTACCTTGGTGTAGTCGTCGGTACCATTGCCGTCAATGCCGGTGCCGTCGTCCACCAGGGCCAGCACTTGGGCCGTCTTGTCCAGCGCGCCCTTGATCAGGCTCTCGGCGGCAGTGCTGCCTTCATAGGCCACTTCGGTCACTTGGCCATCGGCTGTCAGCACGGTGACCACCGCCGTACCCTTGGCAATGGCCGAGGCTGTGGCATCGTTAACGGGGAAGGAATAGTCGGAGGAGAAGGCCAGCAGCTTGCCGTCGGCATCGTAGACGAAGAAGCCCACGCCGCCCGTAGCTCCCGAGAGCTGGGCAACGCCGTCAGAAACAGTGAGGTCGTAGGTGCCGCTCACGGGCGACTTCGTTTCATCCTGGAAGGAGGTATAGCCACCCAGGTCGGAGAAGGTGGTGCCGTCCCACCAAGCGCGCGGCGTGGTGCCGTCGTGCTTCACATAGGTGTCGCCGGTGGTGTAGTCATTGATGAAGAGTATTTCGCGGTTTTCGCGATAGCCCTTTGCCTTGACACTGGCAATGGCGGCATCGATGTCGGCCTGTGTCTGCGTGTATTCGGCATTGGAGTAGTCGCCCACGAACCGCTTGTCCATCACCTCGAAGAAGCCGTAGGCACGGAAGAATTCGGTGAGGTCTTCGCCGGCGGCATCGCACACTTTCTTATAGAAGTGAAGCAAGCTGGTATTGCCCTGCTGGTCGTACTGAATAACCATGGGATCGCGGCGCAGCATCTCGAAGAGGCGGGGCACGAACTTGGTGTTGTGGCCCACGAGGTGGTAGTAGAGCCAGAGTTTGTAGTACATCTGGGTCTGTGCCCAAATGTTGTTGGTGAAGAAGTCGTGTCCTTCGGTGTTGTAGGCTTCGAGCACGCTGGTAAGGTCGCCCTGTCCCTCGGCAGTGCGCGAGGTGCCGCGACCGTCGTACCATACGGCTACGTTAGAGAACATATTGTTGGACACTTCGGTCAGACCGCGCATATTGAGCAGCTGCTGGTGCTGGTGGCCGATTTCATGTCCCGGTCCCCACATGACACCGCCCGTTGTGTTTTCGTTGGTCATGCCGCCGATGATGTCGGGCAGGGTGCTGTAGTTGTAGTTCGAGCTGGTCCAACCACCGGACATATAGCCCGTGCTGAGCGTGATGGCCAAACCGTGCATGCGGTAGTGCTTGGAGTAGTCAACGCCGAAGTTCTCAGCGCCGTCGTTGCCGGTGTAGGTGAAGATGTCGTGCTTCGTTTCGTCCTGAGCATGGTAGCGGGCGTTGGCCTCAGCCATCTCCTCCTCGCTGAGTAATCCCA
>SFQP01000185.1 GCA_004562975.1 bacterium | reverse complement strand
CCCTCTTGGCGGCTGATCCGTGCTGACACGGAACAGACCGCCAGAAGCGAACAGAGCATTGTCATGAATACACGCATCATCTTCATACACGTTTGAAACTTCCGATGGGTATGGCGGCAAAGCCGTCATCTTTGATGTTCCGGTTGTTGAAGTCAAATTCCAGCTCATAGGAATTTTTGAAATTATCCTCCACCACCACGATGAAATTATGCGCCTCGTCACCCTCCGCCGTATAGTACAGGCGGAACTTTTCGTTCTCCAGCAGGTAGCGGTCGTTGGGTAGGAAGGTGATGCCGTTATCCATTTTCAACTTTCCTTCCCCCTCAAACTGGAAATAGCGGATGGTGTAAAGCGTGTTAGCGAAGTCGCCCTCCTTTTTCAGTTCACAGCGGATTTCCACCGTCTGCCCCTTTGTCACCTTGTTCGGCACGGGCATGACCTCCACCGTGAAGGGATAGGACTGTTGGATGTCCATGTCGTCGTCACACGACACGAGGGTGAACGACACGGCGGCTATCAGGCATAACGCCACCGCCTTAAAGATGGATATTCTCTTGTTTCTGTTGTTCAATATGTTCATTGTTCTTCGATTTTTAGATGGTTGTTTTTCTGTTTTTTCGTTGTCCGTTGCAAATACTCGTTCAAGTCCTTGCAACCGTCATAGAGGAAAGAGCGGTCAGTGACACGCTCCCCGTATCGCCCCACAAGCGCGGCAAGCGTCCGCCGTCCGGCATCGTCACGGTCGAGGAAACAGACGATGCTCCCGTAGCCGTCCAGCAATCCCGCCGCCTTCTCCACGTTGGCGACGGAGTTCAGCACAAGGCAGTCAGCGTTACCGGTTACGTCAAGTGTCACGGCAGATAGAAAGTCCATGAAGCCCTCGAACACGAGGCACTCGCCAGCCGGGATGTCCGTTGCCTTCACCAAAGACACATCTTTGGGCGGTATGCACCCCTTGAAATAGCGGCTTCTGACTTCATAGCCACCCGCCATGTTCGGGAAACCGACAGCAAAATACCGTTTCCCACGAACACCGTAATTCAGACGGCAGCAGTGGCGGGATGCGACAGCGTAAGGTATGCACCGTTCCGCCAGATACTCCGTCAGCGGTGAGCGAAACAGCGGAGCGACCTCCACATCCTCAAAGACCGATTCGGTTGGTTTTGCTTGATAGGTCGGGGGTTCCAACCTGTCAACCACCATATTGGCGGTTTCCGCTATGAACTTCGCCTGCGTCCTAAAGTCATCACTTTGCAGAAATTCCCCGGCAAGCGTGAAGATGTCGCCGCCTTTGCCCAAACCGAAGTCATACCAGAGCTGTTTCGCCACGTTCACACGGAAAGAAGGTGTCCGCTCGCCCCTGTACGGGGCGATATACCACAGCTCGTTGCCGCTCCTTCTGACAGGCTCATGCCCCAGCCGTGCGAGGAAGTCCGCAAGCGGCATCCTTCTGACAGCATCTATCTCCGTCCGTTCCATGCCCGTGTCAGTTGATGATGAACTTGATGCCGACCCCGAACTGCGTATGAAACTTCTGCGTGTCGCCACCCCACAGGCAACGCTCCCGCAGGTTGGCAAGCAGGGCGATACGGTCTGCCACATAGCACTCCACATCGAGCGTCAGCGCACCGCCATAGATGAAGGCGTCCCGGTCGTGCAGCGTGGAGCCGTCATGCAGCACTTTCTTCCCCCAATTCACAGACTCATATCCGGCGAGAGCCGAACCCCCGGCATAGACGAACACGATTTTTCGGGCGTCCGACAGTATCTTGAAGTAATATCCACCCTCCGCCGTGAACTGCGCCACGGGTATCTTGGTATCCTTGTAAGGATTGTTCTTCAGGAGGTATTCGCCACCGAACAGCCACTTGTTCCCCCTCTTCGTGTAGATGGAGAGACCCGCCCCGAAACTGTACCCGCCGTCCTTGCCGCCGGGATTGAAGCCGTCCGCCATATCCGCCCTCACCTCGATGCCCTGCATCTTCGGCAGACACCGCTGGGCGTGCGCCTGCCCCGTGAAAAGGGCAAGCGACGCGATGATTATTGCGATGTATTTTCTCATAGTCAGCGCACTTGAAGTTCGTTGATGGTACCCGCGCGTATCAAATCCTCGTTCTCAATCACGAAGGATTGGTGACGGCCGCCGTTCTTCTCGTTCAATTCCACCACGAGGCACTTGTCATCGGGGATGGTGAACTTCGCCATCGTGAAGACCGTGCGCTCGCTTTTCTTGCCCGGCACGAGGGTGGCGTAGTTCTGCGCTCGGAGCGGCAGGATGATCTGCTCCTGCACGGCGGTACGCTTCGCCACCTTCTTGTCCACGATTTTCCATGTGATATAGTCCACATCGAAAGGCACGTTGCTCTGGTTCTTTATCTCCGTGTGGAAATAGAGCAATCCGTTATGCGTGTAGATGCCTTTGAGAAGATACTGGATGCCGAAACGCTTGCAGCCGATATGCTTCACCTCCCGTTTGTTCTGTTTGTGGATGGACTTCATGATAAGGCGCACCAGCATCGGGCTTTCGCTGCCCAGCTCTTTCAGATAGATTTCCTGCGCGTTGTTCGGGCGG
>SFQP01000012.1 GCA_004562975.1 bacterium | reverse complement strand
TTGTTGCTCCCGTAGTTGTAGCCGTAGCCGTAACCGTAGCCATATCCGTAGCGGTAGCGGTGTCCCTGGCTGCCTCCAGGGCCTTTCGAGCCGTTGAGGAGGAGCGACATGTTGGGGTACTTGTTGCTGATGTAGAGCTTGTCGAGTTCCTTGATCATGGACCTTTCGAGCAAGCCTACGCGGATGACGAAGATGGTGCGGTCGGCGTATTGTGCCAGTATCTGTGTGTCGGCCACCACTTCGATGGGCGGACAGTCGATGATGATGTAGTCGTACTCGCTGCGCGCTTCCTGGATGAACTGTGCCAGTTTTTCGTTCTGCAGCAGCTCGGTGGGGTTGGGCGGTATGGAGCCGATGGGCAGCACGTAGAGCGAGGGGTTGTTGTAGTCCTGCACGATGAGGCTCCGCACGTCGTTGGTCTGTCCGCTGAGGAATTGGGTGAGGCCCGTCTCGGGTGAGCCTACATACTTCGAGGTTGAGCCGTGGCGCAGGTCGCCGTCGATGACGAGCACGCGCTGTTCCTTCAGGGCGAAGCTGCTGGCCATGTTCATCGAAACGTACGATTTTCCGCTGCCGGGGTTGAAGGAGGTGATGACCACCACCTTGCCGCCGTCGGAGTTGAGCATGAACTCGAGGTTGGTGCGGACTATGCGGAAGGCTTCGTTGACGACGTTGCGCGCGCCGGCTTTTACCACGAGGTGGCGGCCTTCTTCGCCCTTCTTGCCCCAGCGCATCAGGCTGCGGCGGGCGTGGCGGTTGCGGTTGAAGGGCACTTCGCCGACGAAGGGCACCTTGAGGTTTTCCAGGTCTTTGCGTCCGCGCAGCTTCGAGTTGAGGCTTTCACGCAGGTAGATGAGTCCGATGGGGATGGCCAGGCCGAGGGCGAAGGCGATGAGGAGGATGTTGCGCCGTACGGGCGACACGGGGGAGATGCTGCCGCACGGGGGCGAGATGATGCGGGTGTTGTAGGCCGTGAAGGCTTGTGAAAGCTCGTTCTCCTCGCGCTTTTGCAGCAGGAAGAGGTAGAGTGCTTCTTTCACCTTCTGTTCGCGGCCCACGGTCTGGAGGTATTTGGCCTGTTCGGGGTTCGAGGCGATTTGTTCCGAGGTGCGGTTTTCGCTCTGCTCCCAGTGTTTTATCTGGGTGTTGAGGCTGACGATGAGGTTGTTGATGCCGGTGAGCAATGAGGTGCGGAGCGATTCGAGCTTCTGGTCGTAGGTGGCGATGAGCGGGTTCTTGTCGCTCGAGTTGGCCACGAGGTTGTTGCGTTCGAGCAGTGTGCCGTTGTACTCGCCTATCTGGACTTCGATGCCCCCGTTTATGGCCTTCTGCGTGTTGAGCTTCATGATTTCGCTGGCGTTCTCCTGGGCCATCTGCATGTAGATGCCCGATGCGGCCTTCACGTCGGGGAGCAGGTGTGAGCTCTTGTACGACGAGATGTTCTGGTCCACGTCGCCAAGCTCGCGTTCGATGACTCCGAGACGCTCGGTGATGAAGCGTGAGGTGGCGATAGTGAGTTGGTTCTTGTCCTCCACCCATTTTTCCTTGTAAACGTCGAGGAGGGTGTTGATGACGTCCTCTGCGCGCTGCGGGAGCACGTCGCGGAAGGTGATGGCGATGAGTGTTCCTTTCGTTTCGGCCAGGCTGGTGCTGAGGTTGGCGGCTATGCGGTTCGTCATGCTGTAGTAGTCGCTGCGGCTGACGAACACGGGGCGGTTGTCCTGGAGGTAGTCGCGCAGTCCGGCGGTGGGCAGCACGGTTATCTTGCCCAGCGGGGTGTTGAGTATGGCGTTGAAGCGTCCTTTGAGGGTGCGCTCGTGCGGGTCTGCCTCGCCGTTGAACATGAAGCCGGACATTTCAAAGGTGTTGGCATCCTTGATGTCGAGGGTGAAGGACCCGAAGTCCTCGGGGGTGAGGCTGTGGAAGATGACCTTGACGGGCAGCCGTTCGCCGTAGAGGGGGATGTTGTGGAAGGTGCCGGGCTTTTCGTAGTTCACGTTGTAGTCCAGCCGTTTGCCGGTTTCGGTGAGCAGGGAGGGGGCCTGGATGGCGAGCATCTCGTTGTAGACATTGCTTTCCGCGCTGTTGACTCCCATTTCGGAGAATACGGCACCCACGCTGCCGTTGATCATGCTGGAGTTGCTGTCGTCCTTGATCATGATGGTGGCCGTGCGTTGGTAGGTGGGCTGGGTGCGGAGGATGTGCCAGAGGGCCAGACCGCAACAGATTACCACGGAGAGCAGAATCCAGCGCCAATGCGAAAGACAGAGGTAGAGGTGATCCTGAAGGGTCATGTACTCAGTTTCCTGAGGTACTTGGGTGTTTTCAACTTGGGGGGTGGAGTTCATGTGAGTAGGAATTGTGATTTTGCTTGGTAGGATAGGAAGGAGGAGGGGCCGGCACTTGGGTGGAAAAGGAGGGCTGGCCATCTCCGGCGCGCAGCCCGGTCATGGGGGTGCGGCCCCGGTATATATCTCGTTGGGGGCAAAGTTAAAGGATTTAGTTTGGATTTTTTTTCAGATAGAAGAAAAAAATGGGCTTTTGCTCTCAATTTTTGTGGAAATGGGGTTGCCGGGTGACACTCGGGGCAAAAAAAATGGCAACTACGCGTTTCCCAACGCACAGTTGCCTCACAGAACTTATATAGAGATGAAAAAACTATCTTTTGGTGAAGTCATCCGGCAGGTGCCGGACTTCTTTCTTGAAGACGATGCAAAAGTAGGGGCTTTTCCAAAAGTAACCAAGCCACATCCCACTTTTTTTATTATTTGCTTCGCATTTCCGCGTTAATCTTCGTTAATCAGTGTAATTTTGTCAGGGCTGATTAGCAATTCTCCGTTTTTGTAGAGTGTGCCGACTGCCCTTTTGAAGGTTTTCTTGCTCACGCCGAAGCGTTGTTGGAGTTCTTCGGGGGATGAATGGTCGGACACGGGCAGTGAGCCTCCGGCCTGCTGGAGTGCTTCGCGGAGCTGTTCGGCGAAGTCGCGGAAGCGTCCTTTTCCGATGCGTTGTAGGGAGAGGTCGAGCTTGCCGTCGGGCCTGACGTTGACGACGGTGGCGGTGAACACGTCGCCTGCGTGTGGCTGCACGTCGAAGATCTGGTTGTCGTAGAGTTGTCCGGGGCAGCGGTTGTCGGCAATGCACTTGAAGCCGAGGGGTGTTTTCTGCTGGATGACGATTTCCACCTCCTGTCCCCGGTGGTAGCGTCCGGTGGTGGCGCGCTGGAGGTAGCGTTCCACCTTGGCGGATGCCACGATGCGCTGTGTCTCGGGGTCGATGTGGATGTGTACGAGGTAAGAGCGTCCTTGCTGCATGGGCATCTTCTGTTCGCGGAAGGGCACGAAGAGGTCCTTCATGAGTCCCCAGTCGAGGAATGCGCCGAACTCGTTGACCCATGCCACGCGCAGGAAGGCGAAGTCGCCGACGCGGGCCAGGGGCGTTTCGAGGGTGCCTACCAGGCGTTCGCCCTGGTCCAGGTAGACGAACACTTCGACTTTGTCGCCGATGCGCATCCTTGGGTTGAGGTACTTTTGGGGCATGAGTATTTCGCCGACGTTTCCGCCGTCGAGGTAGGCACCGTGTTGGGTGAAGCGGGTGATGCGCAGGGTATTGTAGTTGCCGAGTGAGATCATGGGTTGGGTTTGTTTCGGGGGTGGAGAGGTTGTCGTGGCGGGGTGTCAGGCGTTTTCTTCGGGTTGCGCCACGATTCCGTCGATGAGGTGGATGGTGCGGTCGGTGAGTGAGGCGAGGGTTTCGTCGTGTGTGACGATGGCGAAGGTCTGCCCCATTTCGTCGCGCAGCTTGAAGAAGAGTTTGTGGAGTTCCTCCTTGTTGTGGCTGTCGAGGCTGCCTGAGGGTTCGTCGGCCAGGATGATGTCGGGCCGGTTCATGAGTGCGCGTGCCACGGCGGTGCGCTGTTTTTCGCCACCGGAGAGTTGTGCGGGTTTGTGGCCGGCGCGGTCGGCGAGTCCGAGGAAGTCGAGCAGTTCCATGGCGCGCCGTTTGTTTTCGGCCTGGTTGCGGCGTGCTATCATGCCGGGTATCATCACGTTTTCGAGGGCCGAAAATTCGGGCAGCAGCTGGTGGAACTGGAAGACGAAGCCGATGTGTTCGCAGCGGAAGCGCGCGAGCTTGTTGCCGGAGAGCCGCAGCACGTTCTCGCCGGCAATTTCCACTTTCCCGGCGTCGGGTTTGTAGAGTGTTCCCATGATTTGCAGCAGGGTGGTTTTTCCTGCTCCGCTGGGTCCGACGATGCTGACTACCTCGTGGGCCTGGATGTCGAGGTCTATGCCTTTGAGCACTTCGAGCGTGCCGAAGGATTTGTGGATGTTGCGTAGGGTAATCATGTGGCGGTTAAGGGGTGTTCTATCAATTGGTTTTCGGGGAACTGTTCTATGATTGGCTTGGCTGCTTCTGCGTCTCTCGTCTTGTATCTGGCAGTTTTTCATTCAGTCACGTAGCTTGCTACGCTCCTTCATTCATCCCAGCCATCTACTGCGCGATAGCCGCATCATCATCTCAAGCTAATTGACAGAACACCCCTTTATTAAAAACGGCACATGGGCTTCACAGCCAATGTGCCGGTCGATGCATCTTAATCTTATTGAATAGAGGAAAATGAATACAAGAGTCTTCTTTCAGGGTTACTTGCCTGTTGCTGCGGCTGGCTTGGCTGTAGTTGCCGTGATGCCGAGCTTTTTCATGATGGTCGAAGTAACGTCGGTACTGAGCGTTTCGTTGATGACGATGCCTGCGCCCTGTGCACCGTTTTTGTCGATGATGTAAACGTAGCTTCCTTCTTGTGCCACGGCATGGACAGCGTCCATGATTTTCTGTGTGACAGGCTGCATTTTCTTCTGCTGTTCCTGCTGGAAGTTCTCGGTGTTGTCCTGCTGTGCCTGTTGCAGGCGCTGGTACATTTCCTGAAGTTCCTGATTGTGGCGTTCGCGGATGTTAGCGGGAGTGGCATCGGTGTCCTCCTTCTGGTATTTTTCCATTTTGGTCTGGAACTCCTTCTGCATGTTCTCCAGTTCCGTCTGGTACTGCTTGTAGAGCGTTTCGAGCTCGGCCTGAACGGCTTTTGCTTCGGGCATGGACTGGATGATGGAAGCGTAGTCGAAGTGCGCGAACTTCTGTGCGCACATACTGAGGGGTGCTGCGAGGAGCACGATGAGCAATAATTTCTTGAACATTCAGTGTCTGTTTTTAATTTTGGCGGCAAAGATAGTGCAAGGCGAGAGCATAGCAAAATGAAAATCGAAAATTCTGCGGCTTTACTTTTTGCTCTGCCCCGTGCTGAGGGCTTTTGCCCCTCCGTGGCGCAGCCTAACGGCCTTGAACTTTTTTCTGGACAGCAATCATATGCTTTAGACTTCTCAACTCCCTACTATTGAAACCAGCCCCGAGGCCGACAGAATGCAGGCTTCGGGGCTGGTTTCACAAGTCCTGGACTATTTTTTTCTAGTCCTAGACTATTTTTTACAAGTCCCGGACTTTTTCGTCACAAGTCCCGGACTATGTGAGGCGGTGCGTCCGCTTCGGGTTTCCAGTTGCCGAGGGGGTTATTTCGCGTAGCCGAGTTTGGCGAGCACTTCGTTGCTGATGTCGATGCTGGGCGAGGCGAAGATGATGCCGCTGTCCGACGCGCGGTCCAGGATGAGCTGGAAGCCTTTGGCGTTGGCGATGCCCTTGATGGCGTTGTAGATTTCGTCCTGGATGGGCTCCACCAGACTTTGACGCTTCTTGAACAGTTCGCCTTCGGGGCCGAAGTATTTTTTCTTCAGGTCGGCGGCTTCCTTCTCCTTGTCGACGATGGCCTTTTCGCGCTCCTTCTTTTGCGCCTCGCTCAGGAAGACGCTTTCGTTCTGGTAGTTCTTGTAGAGCGTCTGTGCGGTGGTGTTGAGTGCTTCCACCTCAGCCTGCCAGGCTTTGGAGGTTTGGTTCAGCTGTTCGTTGGCACGCTCGTAGGCGGGTATGTTGCTGAGGATATACTCCATGTCGACGAGGGCGAACTTTTGTGCCCCGGCCTGGAAGGCCGTTGTGAGGGCGAAGACTAAGAGGAATAACAGTCGTTTCATTGCCTTTAGGTTTGAAGTGTTAGAATTCTTGGCCTATGATAAAGTGGAACTGCGAGCCGCCGGCGGTGCCGCTGTAACCGCTGATTCTCTTCTGGAAACCGTAGGCCCAGTCGATACCCATCAGGCCCACCATGGGGAGGAGGATGCGCACGCCAAGGCCGGCTGAACGCTTCATGTCGAAGGGGTTGAAGTCCTTCACGTTTTCCCAGGCGTTACCCCCTTCGACGAAGGCCAGGGCGTAGATGGACGTTGAGTTCTCGAGCATGAGCGGATAGCGCAGCTCCAGCGTCATGCGGCTGTAGGCGTAGGCTCCCCATGAGGAGTTGCCGGAGAGCGAGCCGTTGTCGTAACCGCGAAGTCCGATGGTTTCCGTGGCATAGCCCGTGGAGTAGCCCGACATGCCGTCGCCGCCCACGTAGTAGGTTTCAAAGGGCGACTTGTTGTGGCGGTTGTAGGCACCGAGTATGCCGCATTCCACGCGGGTCATGAGCACGGGTGCTTTCACGGCACCCGTGAGGGCGGTGAAGGTGCGGAGTTTGAATTTCCACTTGTGGTATTCGATGAAGCGGTACTTCTCCTGCGCCTCGCGCTGGTAGTTCGCGCTCTGGTAGTTGGAGGCCAGGTTCTTGTAGTCCTTCTTGTCCCAGAGCGAGTAGGGCGGTGTCAGCGTCACGGAGAAGAGGAAGTCGGAACCCTTGCGCGGATAGAAGGGGTGGTCCGTGGAGTTGCGCATCAGCGAGAGCGAGAGGTTGATGTTGTTGCAGTTGCCGTCGGTGATGAGGAAGTACTGCCAGGCCTTCAGCATGTAGCGCGTGTAGGAAAGCTCGGCCATGAAGGTGAAGTAGTCGTCGGGCCAGCGCAGACGTTTGCCGAAGCCCAGGCTCACGCCGAGGAGTTTCACATACTTGTCCGGGTCGTAAGCGTCGGTGTAGTAGTTCGAGCTGGACCCGTAGCCGTACATATAATTGTAGTAGTTGTTGTAATAATTCTGGTTGACGTAGTTCGAGTTGATGTCGCTCTGTTTACTGTATGAGATGGAGAGCGAGAGCTGGTTGGGGCGTTTGCCGCCGAACCAGGGTTCGAGGAAAGAAAGTCCGTAGCTCTGGTAATACGTACCGTTGCTTTGCACCTGGAGCGAGAGGGTCTGTCCGTCGCCCTGCGGGATAAATCCGGCGCGTTTACGGCCCTTGTCGAACAGGCTCTGGATGGAGAAGTTGGTGAACTTGAGTCCGACGCGGCCCAGGATGCCGGTCTGTCCCCATCCCGCCGAGAGTTCGATCTGGTCGCCGCCTTTGTGGACGAGGGGGTAGGTGATGTCCACCGTTCCCGTGGTCTGGTCCGGCTTGATGTTCTGGAACAGTTGGCTTTGGAGTGCCTCGGGGTCGAACTGGTTCATCTGTGCCAGATCCTGCACGGAGCGTTTGATGCTCTCCATGGAGAAGAGGTCGCCCGGCTTGGTGCGGAGCTCGCGTCGGATGACGTTTTCGAACACGCGGTCGTTTCCTGCAATGCGCACGCGGTTGAAGGTGGCCTGCTGCCCCTCCTGGATGCGCATTTCGAGGTCGATGCTGTCGCCTTCGATGTTGATTTCCACGGGGTTGAGGTTGTAGAACACGTAGCCGTTGTTGTAGTACAGGTTGCCAATGGCGTCTTCGTCCTCGCGCAGGCGTTCGTTCATCAGCTTCTGGTTGTACACGTCGCCGGACTTCATCTGCAGGAGGTGTTGCAGGAGGTCGGAGTTGTAGACCGTGTTGCCCACCCACGAGATGTTGCGCAGGTAGTACTTCTTGCCCTCGTAGATGTCGAGGTACACGTCCACGTGCTTCTCGTCCACCGTCACCACGCTGTCGCTCTTGAGCAGTGCGTCGCGGTAGCCCCATGAGTTCAGCCTTTCGATGACCAGGTCCTTGTCCTCCTCGTATTTTTCGGGCAGGAACTTCTTGGAGCGGAAAAAGTTCTTGATACCTTTTTCGTGCGTCTTCTTCATGGCTCGCTTGAGCTTGTTCTCGTGTTTTGGGTCGATGCCTGAGATGTAGATGCGGTTGACCTTGATTTTCTCGTTTTTGTCGATGTTGATGTCGACGAGCACGCGGTTGTCGCCCGTCACGTCCTCTCGCTGCACGATGTTCACCTCGCAGTTTTTGAATCCCTTTTCCTCAAAATGCTTCTTGATGTAGTGCTTCGCGCGGTTCACCATGTCGGTGGTGATCTGGTTGCCGGGCTGCAGTCCGATGAGTTTTTCGCAGTCCTCGCGCTCGCTTTTCTTCACGCCCGTATAGTTGATGCTGGAGATGCGGGGTTGTGCGGTGAGTTTCACGTGGAGGTATATTTTTCCCGCCACGATGCTGTCCGCTTCGATTTGCACGTTGGAGAAGAGTTTCTGGCTCCAGTATTTCCTGACGGCTTCGCTGATGTCCGGCCCGGGCACTTCATAGGTTTCGCCCACTGTCAGTCCGGAGATGTGCTTCAGGAGTTCTTCGTCGTAGTTCTTCACCCCGCTCACGGTGAGTCCTCCCAGGACGTAGCGCGGGTGGTTGGCCGTATAGGTGATGTTGGGCGTGAGGTCGTCGGTCTTTTCGTTTTGGGCCGTTGCCGTGAGCCAGGCAAAGGACGCAATGATACAGAGCAGAAAGCGTAGGCTGTTCATGTGCTTGTTGATGAGAGTAAGGGACTTGGGGTGAGAGGGTTTATTCTGCCACTTGTTCGCTGGTTTTGCCGTAGCGTCGTTCGCGGTTGTTGTACCATTCGATGGCCTTCATGAGGTCAGCCTCGTGGAAGTCGGGCCAGAAGGTGTCGCAGAAGTATAGTTCGGTGTAGGCGCATTGCCAGAGCAGGTAGTTGCTGAGGCGCAGTTCGCCTCCGGTGCGTATGAGCAAGTCCGGGTCGGGCATGAAGTTCGTGGCCAGGTGGCGGGAGATGTACTCCTCGTCGATGTCTTGCGGGCTGACCTTTCCCTCGGCTGCGTCGGCGGCCAGTTGCCGCGCCATCTCGGTGATTTCCCACCGTGCGCTGTAGCTGAGGGCGATGACCATGGTCAGTCCCGTGTTGGCCGCCGTGCGTTCCTGCAATCCGAGGATGGACTCCCGCACTACGTCGGGTATGCGGCTCAGGTCGCCGATGAGGCGCATCCGCACATTGTTTTTCATGAACAGCTCCTCTTCGAGCGACGTGAGGATGAGCGACATGAGTGCCGCCACCTCGTCGGCGGGCCGGTTCCAGTTCTCTGTGGAGAACGTGTAGAGCGTGAGGAATTTCACCCCCAGGTTCGAGCAGGCCGTGGTGATTTCCCTGACGGCCACCACGCCCTGTTGGTGTCCCATGCTGCGGTTGAGTCCCCGGGCCTTGGCCCATCGTCCGTTGCCGTCCATGATGATGGCGATATGATCGGGAATGCGGTGAGTTTCTGTTTGCATAAGCTGCGAGAGGTCTTGTCTGTTGAATGTAAAAGCGGCGTGCGGGCGCGTGGGGTCCGTCAGTCGCGGTTGCAGGTGGGGCATCGCGGGTTCAGGTCGTAGGTCAGCGTCAGCGAGAGTGCCGAATAGTGGTCCTTGTTCCTGAAGCCGGAGGAACTGATGCCGAGGGGAGCTTCCAGTCCGTCGAGCTTGTCGTTCAGGGTGAAGTGGACCAGCCAGTCGAGGCCCAGATTCAGCCTTTCGGCCACCTTGTATTTCATGCCCACCCCCAGGGGGATGTTGGCCGTGAACGCCTTTCCCGCTTTGCCGTAGGTCAGTCCGAAGCCCATTTGCAGGTAGGGCACCAGACGGCAGTGGCCTTTGTAGTCGCGCAGGTAGCCGTAGGGCAGGAAGTGGAGTTCGTAGAGCGCGGAAGCGTCGATGACGGCATCGCTCACGCTGTAGGCGAGGCGATCCGTGCCCGGCGTGTCGGGCAGGGCGGGGTAGAAGTTCTTTTGTCCTTCGGTGGAGCCTTTCAGGTTGAGGTAAGAGAGCTGCGTCTTCACCGCCATGCGCGGGTTGAGGGGGAAGCGGGCGATGGCGGCCATGTCGGCGGCCCATTTCCCTTTCAGGTCGGTGTGTCCGGTGCCGAAGCCGATGCCTCCGCCCAGTTCCAGGCGGTACAGCGTTTCGTCGTTCTGGCCCGAGGCCGTGAGCGCGAAGAGCGGCAGCAGCAGAAGGAGTAGACGTTTCATGTCAGGCACTGTCGGGAGGGTGATTGCAAGTTCGTTTCGCCGTCAGGGTTATTGGGCAGCCTGTTGTCCTTCAAAACGCTTCGGGTCTTCCTTCCAGCCCAGGCGGTTGATGCGGCCTTTGTACACGGTTCCCTTGCCGCTGCACACGAGCCAGAGGTACTGGTCCGCGTCCACGGCAGCCGACACTGCCGTCACGCCCTTCAGGTCCGGCCTTTTCCATTCGCCGGCCTTCCAGGTGCGTCCGTAGTCGCGGCTCACGTAGAACGGGGCCAGCTCCTGCGCGTCGGTCACGCCGGTCAGCACCACGGCATTGTCGTAGGCTGCGAGTGCCGTGCTGTGGAGCAGCGGACAGGCGTAGTCGCCCAGCTCCTCCGTTTGGGGAAGGTTGATCCAGGGGTAGACGAAGCTGCCCGGAAGGTCCAGGTCGTGGCGCCATACCACGGGTTCGCCGTCGCGTTGTCCTGTGAGGATGAGGCTCACCGTTTGCGGGTCGGTGCGTTGGCTTTGTGCCGCTGCTGCCATCTGCGTCTGCGGCAGTGCGTCCGGCGTGTCGGTGATGCAGCGCGTCCATTGCGTGCCGTTGGCCGTGGCGTAGAGCTTGCCGTCGGCCAGTGCGTAAAGGCTATCGCCGTGGACAGCTGCCAGTGCGTCAATGGCCAGTGGCGAGCCCACCTCGCTCCAGTTGTCAGTGCCGGTGGCGGAGCGCACCAGGCTGTTGCCGGCCAAGGCATAGAAGGCGTTGCAGAAATACTGCACCGAGCGTGCGTTGACGGGCCTGCCCGCCACGAGGGGCAGGTCGGTGGCCGTGGTGAAGTCCGGCTGTTGCGTCCGTGTGGTCACCACCTGTGCGTTGCCGTCGGCCAGCTGTCCGAACACGTAGAGGCTGCCGTCATGGCAGAAGGTGCGGCTCTCGACGAAGGATGCCAGCGGCAGTGATGCGCCCTCCGCCATCCGTTGCCAGGCAAAGGTGTCGGCCTCCTCGCTGTGGACGCGCAGCTCCATGGTGTACTCCCTGCTGGACAGCAGGTCCTCGCTGTACACCTTGAACGTGCGTTCGCGGCTGAAGTCCGTGCTGTCGGTGGCCGAGAACAGCGTGTCGTTGCCCGTGGCGAGGCTCTTGATGACCACGGAGTTCTTCACGTTGAACGTGGTGAAAGCCACCTTTTCCACGTTCGTGCCTACGGGCAGCGAGTCGGCGTTGTAGATGCGGTTTTCCACCTGGTCGATGTAGATGGGGTAGAGTGCGCCGTTTACGGAAACGGTGTAGGTGCTGTCCTGTCCCTGCGAGCCTTTCGTGTGGAGGGTGCGTTTGAGCGTTCCCATGGTCACGGAAGTGATGAGGCAGTCGCGCGAGGGAATGTATTCCGCGTCACTGCTTGGGTCGCAGGCCGTCATCGTCAGCGAGGCGATGATGAGAGCCACGAGGCATTGTATGTTGTTTTTTTTCATGTCCGATTGGCGTGTACGTTCCTAATCAAGTGGCAAAAGTACGTACAAAATCTTGAAACTGCGGATTTTGCCCTTTGTTTTATTGAGTTTTAAGTTTTGCGCCCGTGGCTTTCGGCGTTCCGGTCGACGGTTGCGGCCGGCGTGTCGCCGAAAGCCTTTTGCCGGTTCGCCGGTCGTGTTTTCCAAACTCATACTTGAAAAAACAACTCCAGGACTTGAAAAAACAAGTCCTGGACTTGAAAATTCAAAGCCTGGATTTGTAAAAACAAGTCCTGGACTTGTGAGGGCAGGGTCTGGGAAGTGGGTGGCGGATGAGTTGTTTCAGTCTGTGGGGAGCGTGGTTTGCAGCATCTTCATGCCGGGAGTTCAAAAAGGTTTTTCATTTTTTCGGTATCGTTTTCGAGGTCGAGCATGAAATCAAACATGAATTCGCCGATGGTCAGCTCCATGTCGGCTGCATAGCGGTAGAGATAGGCCAGTTTTGCGGGGTTGATTTTTGCGAATTGAGCCAATCCGTCGGGAGAAGGCAGTCCGAAGTACATCTGTTCCGGCTGCATATAGCGCATGAGGTAGGGCGAGTGGCTTGTCATCAGTATTTTGGTTTGTGAGGCATAGCTCCGCAGTGTGTACACCAGGTTTTCCATCAGTCGTGGGTGGACTGAATTTTCCGGCTCTTCCATCATGATCAAGGGAATTTCTTGTTTTTGCGCCGCGATGCACAATGTGAACAGGCATATCATTCGTTTGCTTCCGCTCGACAGTTGGCGAATGCTGGTGGCCGTGATGTTCTGTGCCTCCTTCACCCGGATGTCGTAGAGTCGGCTTTGTCCGTCGGCCAGGGTGATGGCTTCCGCCGACAGCTCCTCCACTCCGGGTAGCAGCTGCATCAGTCCGTCGGTCAGGATGTCATAGCTTTTCCTGTCGTGCAGTTTCAGATGGTACAGGTATGCGCTGATGGTCCTGCCTCCCAGGATGTCGATGCCTTTGTTCCCGTCCGCTGAAAAATAGTTTTCCGGATTGTCCAATGTTTCGAGGTTGGGGATGGCTATTTGGGTGATTTGCCGGGCCAGGTCTTGAAAGAATATCTGGTTGTTCATGGCAAAGAAATGCAGGGCCGGCTGTAGGCTTGACACTTCCAGTGGTTTGGTACACCGTCCTTTGGCCGAGGGCGCGTATAGGCACGTGTTGGTATTTTGCCGCAAGAGCAGTTGCCGGAAACGCGGTTTCTGCGTTTCTTTCATTTGTAACCATTCCTCGCGTATGCACCCTTCGCTTTGCGTCGTGTGCCACGCGGTCCTGAAGCCGTAGCGGAAATCGGTTGGAATGCCGCCCGACAGGGTGCTTCCCTTGATTTCCATGGCAAAGTCCTGGTGTACGATCAACTTGTTGAGCGGCGAACAATTTTCTCCCAGCATCTGCCGCCTTTTGTTCTCGTTGGCTGCCAGAAACCGTACGCCAAATTCTATGGCGCGCAGCACATTGCTTTTGCCATAGCCGTTGGGGGCGATGAGCACGTTCATCCCGCTGAAATCTAACCGCACTTTCCCAATATTGGCAAAGCCTTCGATGGTAATTCCTCGGATTTGCATATTTGATGTCGAATAATTTGCGTGAAAACTGCTGAAATGCTGCAAATTAAGCCAGAAAGGTTGGTTCGCGCAAATATTTTTGCGCGAAAGATGCTTGGAAATGGGTTGGGAAGACGGCGAGGCGGAGGTTTTCCGGTGGGTGTTTCCCGTCAGGCACGAAGGTCCGGGTGGCAGTTCTGTGAAGTCCGGCGAGCAGTTCTGCACTTCGCGCGTGCGCGCGTATATATTATATGTGTAGAAAAGCTGTTCCGGAAAATTCGGGCTACCTCACCTTGAGCGGCACGCCCGAGCGGATGGCCGATGTGCTCAACGCTTCGGCGGCAGGTTGGTGCGGATAGAGCAGTATGATGCTTCGGGCGGAGAAGTATCGCTCAATCTGGTCCGGCAGGCGGTCCATGTAGCTGTGGTGCGAGATGGTGCCGCGCCGTGCGCAGACGAAAATCACCAGGTCGTCGGGGCGCGAGTCGTGGGCCAAGGGCAGGAAGTCCGTCCACGAAACATATTCGCGGTAGCCCACGTTGACGCTGCGCTGGCGGCTGCTGCGGTACGTTTGGAGCGCGGCCAGCGTTTCCTTTCCGCTGTACACGTCCATGTCGCGCCCTATCCTGTGCGCCAACATGGCGATGCGGTCCATGCAGTGGGCAAATCCCGGTTCAAACTCCGCCTTTCGCGGTAGCAGCACCAGCAGGTGGCGCACCGTGTTGAGCGGTATGGTGGCGCGGTATATCATGATTTGGCGGTCCACCGCCGCCAGGAGGTCCGTGCTCAGTTTTCCGTAGAACGACTCCGTGAGGCGCGCCTTCTTGTGCAGTCCCATGACGAGGTCCGACACGGCGTTTTCCTTCATCGTGTGCGATATGCCGCTCACCACGTTGACCGACCACCGGCTGTGCGTCTGAATGCGCACGTTGGCCGCCGCCGCCATGCGTGTGGCCTGCTCCAGGAGTTCCAGTCCCTGCTGTCGTGCCGCCGGTTCGTCCTCCAGCACCACGTTGAGTGCGGTGATGGGTGCCGGCATGTGCGGTGTGCGCAGCATGAGCGAGAGGTTGACGAGCGCAGGCATCGTTTCCGGGTTGTTCAGCGCGAGCAGGATGCGGTTCGGCGCGTCGGCGGCGTTAGCGTCCTCCGCCGTGTCCGTGCGTCGCTTCATGGCCAGCTTGCGCGCCGTGCGTTCCGTCACCAGGGAGCTGACGATGCACGTGGCCAGGATGAGCATCATCGCCCCGTTGAGCACGTCCTCTCCCAGCAGGTGCGAGCCGTCGGGCAGGATGATGCGGTAGCCCACCAGCACCACGGCCAGCGTGGCGGCGGCGCGTGCTCCCGTGAGGCCGAACATCAGGTTGCGTTCGTCCGCCGACATCCGGAAAATCTTCTGTGTGGCGAAGGCCGCCAGCCATTTGCCCGCCAGTCCCACGGCCACCATGACGGCGGCCATCATGACGGCACCCTCATGGCTGACCAGTGCGCCCAGGTTGATGATCATGCCCACCCCGATCAGGAAATAAGGGATGAAGAGCGCGTTGCCCACGAACTCGATGTGCGACATCAGGGGCGAGCCGGGCGGGATGAGGCGGTTGAGCACGATGCCCACGAGGAATGCGCCCAGGATGCCCTCCATCCCTACCAGTTCCATCAGTCCGGCACCGAGGAACACGAGTACCAGCACGAACACGTACTGCACCACGCTCTCGTCGTAGCGGCGGAAGAACCAGCGTCCCAACGGCGGGAAGGTATAGATGATGATGAGGCCCAGGATGACGACTTTCACCACGAGCCAGAGCGAGTGAAATCCCGTCACCTGCTCCTTGAACGTGCCGCCCACCACGGCGAGCACCAGGAGCGTGAGCGTGTCCGCCACGATCGTGCCCCCCACGGCGATGCTCACGCTGTTGAGCCGCGAGAGGCCGTAGCGCAGCACGATGGGGTAGGTCACGAGCGTGTGCGAGGCATACATGGCCGCCATCAGCAGACCTGCCGCCACGCCGAAGCCCATCAGCCACACGTTGGCCGCGTAGCCCAGCAGCATGGGTATGGCAAACCCCAGCAAGCCCAGTACTGCGGCGCGCCCCTTGATGCGCTGCACGTTCTGCAGGTCCATCTCCAGACTCGCCAGGAACATGATGTAGTACAGGCCCACCTTGCCGAAAAGCTCGAAGCTCCCGTCGCGTTCCAGCACGCCGAAGCCGTGCGGCCCGATGAGGATGCCCGCGAAAATCATCCCCACAATCGAGGGAATGTGCAGGCGTTCCAGCAGCATCGGCGCAAACAAAATCATGGCCAGCACCGTGAAGAAAATCCAGGTAGGGTCAGTAATCGGCACGTTGTAGCGTTTGGTTGGTGAAAAAAGGCGTTGCTGTTCCGGAAGTCCGGCTCTGTGGGCAGGACTGCGCCGTGTGGAAAGGCAGAAGGCATGACACACGGCGGGAAGAGCACGATTATGCGGGCAAAATTGCAAAAAAACTGACAAATGGCCGTGCCGGCCGTTCACATTTCTAAACAGCGTATTTTGTTTCTCGAAATTAGTTGTACTTTTGCGCCGGAAATGTGGCCGGTTCCGCCCGTTTTTCCTAAAGGAAAGGCTGCCGGAAATGCCGACCCGGAAACTGACACAAAATCATTACAGCTAACAAACAAATCATTATATATCACATGAACGTAGCTATCGTTGGCGCCAGCGGCGCCGTAGGCCAAGAATTTCTCCGCGTGTTGGCCGAGCGCGATTTCCCCATTGACAACTTGCTGCTCTTCGGTTCCAAACGCAGTGCAGGCACCTCATACACCTTCCGTGGCAAGGAGTACACCGTGAAGGAACTTCAGCACAACGACGACTTCAAGGACGTGGACATCGCCTTCACCTCGGCCGGTGCCGGCACGTCGAAGGAGTTCGCCGCCGACATCACCAAGTACGGTGCCGTGATGATTGACAATTCCTCCGCCTTCCGCATGGACAACGACGTGCCCCTCGTGGTGCCCGAGTGCAACGCCGCCGACGCGCTGAACCGTCCGCGCGGCATCATCGCCAACCCCAACTGCACCACCATCATGATGGTCGTTGCCCTCCAGGCCATCGAGCGGCTCAGCCACATCAAGAGCGTACACGTAGCTTCCTACCAAGCCGCCAGCGGCGCGGGCCAGGCAGCGATGGACGAGCTGATGGAGCAGTACCGCCAGGTGTTGGCCGGCGAGGAGGTCACCGTCAACAAGTTCGCCTACCAGCTCGCCTTCAACGTCATTCCGCAGATCGACGTGTTCCAGGACAACGGTTACACCAAGGAGGAGATGAAGATGTACCACGAGACGAAGAAAATCATGCACACCGACTGCCTCACCTCCGCCACCTGCGTGCGTGTGCC
>SFQP01000011.1 GCA_004562975.1 bacterium | reverse complement strand
GATAGCGAAAGTACCCAAAAAGAGAATCGACATATAGAAACGAAATGGACAGTATCGGTAAAATTCAGATCGCTCAAAGATTGGAAATGACTATGAATAAAAAAGAAAGACTTAGAGTTGCTGTAAAAACCATATATGACTCAATGGAAAACACTATTGAGGTAGAATGGCCAGCCACTCACAATGGTCAAAACGTTTCTACTTTTTCAGCACAGATAGGTAGCCTTTTCCCACAAGATGACAATCACGGTCTTTTATTTATAGGAAGAGCTACAAATGGATGGGACCGCGAATGTCCCAATGGGTCTGATGATTATGAAAATGATTATTTCATGAGTAATATGGAAAGAGATTCTGGAAAAAGAAGAATCTTTGGACTATTTAAAAGAGTATCACAATCTTTCTATGGAGAAGACTGGTATGAACACATAGCCTGGTCTAATGTGACTAAAGTTGCACCATGTGATAAAGGAAATCCTTCGGATGAACTTTGGGATCTCCAGTATGATAATATGGTTAAGATACTTGATTATGAACTACATATTATTTCGCCATCTGTTGCTGTTTTTGTAATAGGTAGTTCTATTAGGTGTGGTTACGAAAACCCTTTATTGGAGATTTATCCAGACATCGAGAACCATTTGTTAGAGAAAGTTGTATGGGGGCATTATAATGACAATAATGTTCTTTCTTCAGAAGCCTACTTGTTGAATAATCGCTTGGTTATTCTTACCGATAGACCTGATAGTAGATATGCTCAACGATTCATGGAAGATCATTCTAATGCTCTTGTTGCATTGATTAAGAAATACAAAGTTGTCTTATAACAATACATTTTTTTAGGATTATTAGTCAAAACGGGTGCTGATAGTGTGGCCTTCTAATTGATATTCAGTATCTTTGCCTTTTTGAAAATCTAAAATTGCATTATGAACCAAAAAATGTCAGGCCTGCAATTCCCCCATTGTAAACACCGAAGTCACGACAGTCGCTGGAAAACAAAAAACTGACGAAAATTTTGGCACAACGGAACGATTGCCTATATTTGCCCCCGACAGAACCTCTCAGAACATTCCACGAACCACCATACACACAAAAAAAACACACACTTACCGGGAAAGAACGCCCCCGGAAACCCCTAATCAACCATACACACCCGAAAAATCCGCACTTGCCGGGGAAAGAACGCCCTGAAACACCCCTGACCAACCATACACACCCGCAAAATCCGCACTTGCCGGAAAAAAAATGAAAAACCGCTGATAGAGAAAGGTGACATTTTGCCCTCTATCTTCATAGATTAACGTGAGCAACAAACCGAACAAACCCACCATTTAACCAAGGAGGAACACCATCATGAACACACACAACGCCGAAAAAGCATGGTTCCAACAACTCAAGAAACGAACCGACGACCTCCCTACCCAACCCCCTTCACCCCAAAGCACCACCCCTGCACCGCAACCCCAGCCCCAGAAAAAAGGACGCGGCTTCAGCGACATTGCCGGCATGGACGGCCTGAAGCAGATGGTGACCGAGGGCTTCATCAACGTGCTGCGCCACCCGGAACGCGCCGAGGCATACGGCATCAAGCCGCCCGCCATGCTGTTTTACGGCCCTGCAGGGTGCGGAAAGACGTTCTTCGCCGAAAAAGTGGCCGAAGAGCTGGGCATCCACTTCATGAAAATCGTGCCCGACGACCTGGCCTGCACCTGGGTTCACGGCACGCAGCAGAAAATCGGCGAGTTGTTCCGCAAGGCGGAGAAGAAAGCGCCCACCCTGCTCTTCTTCGACGAGTTCGACGCGATGGTGCCCCGCCGCTCGGGCACAGAAAACAACCAGCACTACGACAACGAGGTGAACGAGTTCCTCTGTATGCTCAACAATGCCTCCGAACGCGGCGTCTACGTGCTGGCCGCCACCAACCACCCCGAACGCATCGACAAGGCGGTGCTGCGCACGGGACGCATCGACGAACTGATCTACATCGACATGCCCGACCTCGACGCACGGCGCGGCCTGTTTGACCTCTCGCTGGGCAAACTGCCGGCCGACGAGGGCATCGACACACGCCACCTGGCCGAAATCACGGAGGGCTTCAATTGCAGCGACATCAGCTACATCGTGAAAACGGCGGCCAGACGGACGTTCAACGACTCCCTGCGCGAACCCGAAAAGCCGTACCCCAACATCACGCAGCAGCAGCTCGAAGATATCATCGCCACGCGCAACCCGTCGGTCAGCCCGCGCGCCCTGCGCGAATACGAACACGTCAGGAGGGAACTCTCGCCCAAGGACCCGCAGAACCGGAAGGCCGCCATCGGATTTCACTAAATAAGGTTATGAGGTTATGAGGTTATGAGGAATAAGGTTATGAGGTTATAAAGTTACTCGGTGCGGCTACCGTGACTACCTCAAACAGTATTCTTATAACCTTATAACCTGGGAGCGAAGCGACCATAAACTTCAACTTTACATTCTTACGAAAGTTTAATCACTTTATACTATTATCATCATGAAAGATTTGACCAACCAACCCGACCAGCATGAGCTTTCCATCAAAGAGAAACTCATGAAAACCTTTGAGGAGATGGGCTTCACCCTCGAAGCCTGCCCCGACTCCGACGGCTATTATTTGTTCCACTACGAGGGCCTGAGCTTCCTGTGGCTGTACAACGACGACGACGAACAGTTCTTCAACCTCTCGCTGCCCGGCATCCTCGACATCGACGACGACAACCGCGAAGTGGTCAGAGCGGTGACAGACAAAGTCAACAGCACGATCAAATACGTCAAGGCGTACCCGGCATCGCCTGACAGCCTCTGGCTCTTCTACGAACGCAAACTGATGGACGAGCCGGACTACGAAGATATCATCACGCACATGATAATCCAGCTGGAACGCTCGAAAATGTTTGCCCACAAGGTGTACAACGACATGACCTCAAACGATGACTGACCCTTCAGCTGTCTCACAACTTCACACTTCAAACTATGGACGAAAAGAAACAAAAAATCAAAAGCATCCTCGAAGAGATGGGCTACAAGCCGAAAATCGACGATGACGGCGACGTGTACCTGAAATACCAGATGAAGACGTTCTACTTCATGCCCAGCACCGAGGTGGACGACTATCTCACGGTGTGGTTCCCACAGCTTCTCGCCGTGGACGAGGGCGAAGAGGCGGAATTCATGGCCATCTGCAACAAATGCACGCGCGAGGTGAGGATGGCCAAGTTCTACGTCGACTCCAGCCTGACAACGGTGGGCGCATCGTGCGAATTTTTCTTCAACAACGACGAGTCGCTGAAATACAGCATCCAGCAGTCGCTCGACATCCTGGGCCGCGCACGCACCGTGTTCCTCCAAACGCAGGCAGCTCTCTACGAATGACATTCTCACCCCTACAATGAAGGCGGGCCTCACGGTCCGCCTTTTCTTTTCCTGCCGGTGCAGTCCGCACCGCAGGGGCCGGCTTCACGGCAGCGCGCGCCCCGGCTCCGGCACGCCCTACCCCACCCAGAACATGACGATGAGCTGCGCAATGATGACGCGCAGGAACATACAGAGAGGGTACACCGTGGCATAGGCCACCGAGGCCTTGTCGCCGGGCAGGGTTTCGTTGACGTAATTCAGGGCGATGGGGTTGGCCATGGCACCGCAGAGCATTCCGGCGGTGGTGGCGAAGGTGTTCTTGCCGCCCACCACGCTCACCACGCCCATCACGGCCACGGGAATCAGGGTGAAGGCCAGGCCGATGCCTATCCACCACAACGCGGCGGGCTGCATGACAGTGGCCAGGAAGTCGCGCCCGGCATCAAGGCCGAGGCACGCCAGGTACATCGACAGGCCCAGCGAGCGCAGCATGAGGTTGGCGCTCGTGGTGGTATAGGCCACCATGTGGAAGCGGGGACCGTAAGCGCCGATGAGCAGACCCATCACGATGGGGCCGCCGGCCAGGCCCAGCTTCACGGGATAGCTGATGCCGGGCACGAAGAAGGGGATGCTGCCGAGCAACAGGCCGAGCACGATGCCGATGAAGATGGTCACCATGTTGGGCTCTTCGAGCTGCTTCACCACGTTGCCCAGCTCCTCGGCCACCTTGCTGATGCTCTCGGCCTCGCCCACCACGGTGACACGGTCGCCCATGCGGAGGGTGAGGTCGGGGGTGGCCACGAGCTGTATGCCGGCGCGCTTCACGCGGCTGACGTTCACGCCGTAACGGTTGCGCAGCTGGAGCGAACCGAGGTGGCGGCCGTTGATTTCGGGCCGCGTGATGAGGATGCGCTGCGAGATGAGGTTGGAATCCAGGGCGTTCCAGTCCACGTCCTCACGGTTCCAGTTTTCCTCGTCGCGCCGTCCGAAACAGAGGGTGAGGTGGTTGATGAGCGGCTGGGTGGTGATGACGAGCAGGCGGTCGCCCTCGCACAGCTGCGTTTCGGCATGGGGCAGGATGACCTTGCCGCCACGCCACAGGCGCGACACGACGAAGCGGCCATCTTCCAGGCGGCTCAGCTCGCCGAGCGTCTGGCCGAAGACGGCGGGATTACACACGGAGAAGGAGGCGATGAAAGGCTCGTTGCCCTTGCCGCCCTCGCGCACCCTTTCATGGCGCGACAGCCAGCCGCGCATGAGGAGCAGGGCCAGGATGACACCCACCATGCCCAGCGGATAGGTCACGGCACAGCTGAGTGCCGCGCCCGAAGCGGGCTGCCCCAGCTGCTTGAGGGTTTGCTGCGCCGCACCCAGCGCGGGGGTGTTGGTCGTGGCGCCGCAGAGCACGCCCATCATGTCCTGCAAGGGAAGCCAGCCCGCCAGCCCCACGGTCAGGGCCATGGCGGTGCCCAGCAGCACCACGCCCAAGGCGAGGAGGTTGAGCTGCGTGCCGCCCTGACGGAACGCGCTGACGAAGCCCGGTCCGACCTGCAGGCCCAGGGTGTAGACAAATAGTATCAGGCCGAAGCTCTCGGCATAGCCCAGCATCTGGGCATCGACCTGAAGGCCGAGCGCACCGGCCAGGATGCCGAAGAAGAACACGTAAGTGACGCCCAGGCTGAAGCCACGGAAGCGCAATTTGCCGCACGCCAGGCCCGCCGCACAGATGAGGCAGATGATGATGACCGCCTGCACGGCGGAGGGTTGAGATATCGTTTCTGTGAACCAATTCATGTTAATTCGCTGGTTTGTATCAGATTTCCGGGCAAATTTAACGCATTCTTCGCGCGCCAAACACTACCTTTGCTGCGGAATTATTCTTTTATCCTTAAATTCTTTTACCTATGAGGAAATTTGTCTCGTTATTCACCCTCATCCTGTGCACCGTGCTGCAAATGAGGGCGGACAAGGTGGAAACGTCCTTTACACCCCCGAATGAGGGTCGTCCGGAACATCTTTACACCATGGTGTCGGGAGCCGACTACTACGCCAACTCGCTGACTGCACCCACCCAGACAGCCGACAACTACGGCTTGTTTGCATTCTACGCCGTAGACGGAACGGACAACGCGTTCTACATCTACAGCTACAAGGCCAAGAAATGGTTCAGCTTCACGAAATCCTCCGGCTACAACAACGGTAAGGACTTCGTACAGATGACTGATGAAAAAACGGAAGGCGCGTATTTCCACGTGAACAACTACGCCGACGACTTCTACGAAATCGCTCCCTACAACACTTCCGGACCCGCCGCCAAATACCTGAACTGGTTTGAGGGCATCGGCGGTAACCCGCTGGACGGCACGAACACGCTCGGCCTCTGGCAGGACAGCGGCGCGAAGGATGCCGGCAGCCGCTGGACATTCAACGAGGTGGTGATGGAAACGCACAACTACACGCTCGTGGCTCCCGAAGGCGTGAGCGTCATCATCAAAGGCAATACCTACACCAACGGCGACCAGTACGAGGTGGAGGGCACGCTGAAGAAGGGCGACGTGACGGTCGTTGTGGCCGAGGGACAGTTTGCCGCCGTCTCCATCAACGACGTGGCCAACACCATCACGGTCAACGTGGTCAACATTCCCTCACAGCCCGACAAGCAGCCTTATACGCAGGCCGTGCTCTACCCCGCACAGCAGACCGCCGTAGGCGCGGCTGAACTGGTGAAGGAAGGCGACGTTTACACGCTGAGCAACAATGTGCTGGCCGCCAGCTTCATGAAGGTGGGTGAGGCCATCTACTTTGCCGGCTCGAAGGCCATGGACCTCCAGGCTGGCACAGAACCCTTTACCGTGGCTTTTGGCAACGGCGACAACGTGCCGGCTTCGGCCATGCAGCTCGTCAGCCTCGAAATGGAGGACATCCAGGCGGACGATAACGCCGTGGGAGGCGCGGAACACTTTGCCGGAAAGCAACTCGTGGCGCGCTACGCCTATACTTATAAGGAGAAAGCCATTGACATACTCTGGAAAGCCGTGCTGCGCGACGGCAGCCACTACCTCCGCACGGAGATGGAGCTGACGGGCGTGGACGACGTGGACATGTACAACGTAATCCCCCTCATCTACAACGTAGACACCAAAGCCGCCGGCTCCACGCCTGCCGTGGTGGGCAATACGCGCGGCGCGGTACTGATGAGCAACAAGATTTTCGCCGGACTGGAGAACCCCGTGGCCTACAACACGGTGGGCGGCGCATCGGGCGAGGAGGACAAATGGGAACTGGCCCAGACGCTCGACGCGGTGAGCCTGGCCGTGGCCGACTGGAAGCAGGTGGCCGAGGAGAATGTGCCGGCCCGCGTGACGGAGGCCACAGGTGCCGGTTATCCGAACGTCTATGCCGCTACTCACGAAGGCGTGACGCTGACCGCCAACCAGAAGGTTGAAATCACGGTGAAATATACCTCGGGCAGCCACCGCCTGAACTTCGGCGGCGCAGACATGCTCGACGCTACGGGCTCGGTGGCCGCCAGCGACTACCACGCCGGTTACTCGGGCACTGCCCAGAGTGACAACACTTTCAGCTTCATCGCGCCCAACGACGGCACGTACACGCTCCGCGTGTTTATCCAAGACCTGACGGAGTCTATCGATGCCACAAGCAACATGACGGTGAAAATCTACAGCCCGAAGGCCGGTGCCGTCATCTCGAACGACATCGTGGGCATTGAGGGCCTCTGGAGCCGCAACACAACGCTCGCCGCCGGCGAAACCTGGAAGATTTCGGGCGTGGTAGGACTCATCGCACAGGATGGCTCGGAAAGCAACGCTGACATCCACAAGACACAGAAGCGCCGCTCCTTCCTGGCCTATTCAGAGCGTGAGCGTGCCGTACCCTGGCGTCCGTATCCCGCCTACATCTCCTGGTATGAGCTGAACATCAACCGCAACAATGCGCTGGACCCCACGCAGAACATGTCGAGCGACCAGGTGGTCAATGTAATCGACCACTGGAAGACGGACTTCTACGACCGTTACGGAGTCGCCCCCAACAGCTTCGTCATCGATGACGGTTGGGACAACTACGGTACTTGGACTTTCCACGCCGGCTTCCCCAATGAGATGAGGGATATGGCCGCCTCGGCCGCCGAAATGGGTGCCGGTATCGGTGCATGGCTCGGTCCGGTGGGCGGTTATGGCACCAGCGGTAACTACCGCCGCAAATATTGGACTGACAGGGGAGAACAGATGGTACTCTCCAATCCTAACTACTACAAGGTCTTCAAGGATGCTGCCTACAACCTCACGCAGAACCAAGGCGACTTCCGCTTCTTCAAGTTTGACGGCATTTCGGCCCAGTTCTCGGCCACAGGTCCTGATGCAGGCGACACGGGCAATGAGAATGCCGAAGGCATCATCCGCCTCGAACGTTACGTGCGCGAGGAACTGAAGCGCGACATCTTCTTCAACACCACGGTCGGCACCTGGGCCAGCCCCTTCTGGTACCACTACACGGATGCCACCTGGCGACAGGAGAATGACTACGGTACGGCAGGCAACAACAGCAGCGACCGTGAGAACTGGATTACCTACCGCGACCGCCTGGTCTACCAGAACTACGTGACCAACTCGCCCATCTGCCCCATCAACACGCTCATGACCCACGGCTTCATCCTCTCGCAGTACGGCAGTGTGAGCAAGGACATGAGCTATGAGGCAGTCCGCCACGAACTCCGCGCCGCCTTCGTGTGCGGTTCGGGCATGGTAGAGCTCTACAACGACTACCCCCTGATGAACAGTATCAACAACGGCAAGCTCTGGGCTGATCTCGCCGAGTGCATCAGCTGGCAGAAGCGCAACGCCGATGTGCTGCCCGATGCCCACTGGGTTGGCGGCAATCCTTGGAACAACGCCAAGACGGCTGTCTACGGTTGGGCTTCCTGGAACGGCAAGAAGGCCACCCTGGCCCTGCGCAACGGCGGCAACGATACCGAAACTTACTCCTTCACGCTCCGCGAAGCACTCAACATCCCGGCCAACGTGCAGGGCAGCATCGTGCTCCGCAAGTCGTTCGGCGAACAGGACGCGCTCGAAGGTCTGACCGAGGGTGAGGCCATCGACGTTGACCAGCAGCTTTCCGTAACCCTGCCCGGCAGCAGCATCTTCTGCTTCGACGGACTCGATGCCGCCCAGATCGTGGCAGTTGAGAACCTCGAACTCACGCCCGAAAAGGCCGAGAAGCAGGTGGAGATAGGCAAGACCTTTGTCGTGACGGCTGCCGTGGCTCCCGCCGACGCATCCTTCCCCGCTCTGCTCTGGAGCAGCAGCGACGAGACGGTGGCCACCGTTTCCGGCGGACTGGTAGTGGGTGTGGCCGAAGGTGAGGTGACCATCACCGCCACCGCTCAGGACGGTTCGGGCACCGTGGCCTCCATCGTGCTCAACGTGGTGCCGAAAGTGGTGGAACCGTATGCCATCAACTTCGACAAGGATGCCACTCCCACGAATACGGGCCGCTACATCAACACTATCTCCTTCACTGCCGGCAGCGGCGACCCGCAGGTGCTCAGCGTGGGCAGCGGACATTGCTACTATGACTTCACCACCGACGAAGAGGCTGTGCTGACCTGCGCCCCCTACGACAACCTGAACGTAGTGTACGACATCACCGGTGGCTGGATGAACGGCTACGTGTTCGTTGACTTCGGCAACGACGGCCAGTTTTCCTTCAAGGAAGGTTCTACGGACCAGAGCGGCACGGATGTCGTTTCGTTCAGCTTCTACAGCGGCAGCTTCAGCGACGACACCAGCGGCGTGAACTCTGCCGGCACGGCCATCAGCGGGGGCAACCGCAACACGATGTCCTGCCCCGACTTCGTGGCTCCCGGCGAGGCCGGCGACTACCGCATCCGTTTCAAGATGGACTGGAACAGCGTGAACCCCGCCGGACAGCTTGCCGCTGACGGCACACCGACCGGCAGCAACGGCATCCTGGCCAACGGCGGCCAGATTGTCGACGCCATCCTCCGCGTGAACGGTTCTCAAACGGGCATCGGCAATGTAGGCACCGAGGGTGTCCAGAACAAATGGTACGACCTGAGCGGCCGCCGGCTCCATGCCGCCCCCGCCCACGGCGTTTACATCCAGAACAACCGCAAGGTGGTGAAGTAAGCCCTGCTTCCCCCCTTCACTTTTCTTCAAAGGCGCGCCCGGC
Source organism: bacterium (assembly GCA_004562975.1). Next base: position 5,770 of record SFQP01000011.1, on the reverse strand, counting down.
CTGCCAGCCAGGCGCGCCTTTCAGTATGTTTTCTTCCTAATTGTTTCAGGTTTTCGCGCTGCGGCGCGTGTTTCTCCAGTCATTTTTCCTTTATGCAAAACAAACGCTTGGCCTCGCTCGACATTCTGCGGGGTTTCGACCTCTTCCTGCTCGTCTTCCTGCAACCCGTGTTGTGGGCCGTACTCTCCCGCTGCGACAGCCCACTGGCGCGGTCCGTGCTTTACCATTTCGACCACGAGGTGTGGGAGGGTTTCCGCTTCTGGGACCTGGTGATGCCCTTGTTCCTGTTCATGAGCGGCATATCCATGCCCTTCGCCTTTGCCCGTTACCTTCGCGGCGAATGGCCCGTGGCCCACGCCTACCGCAAGGTGGTGCGCCGCTTCGTGGTGCTGTTCGTGCTGGGCATGGTGGTGCAGGGCAACCTGCTGAGCCTCTGCCCGGCCTATTTCCAGTATTACACCAACACACTGCAGGCCATTGCCGCCGGCTATCTCATCGCCGCACTGCTGCTGCTCCGGCTGCCGCTGCGCGGACAGCTGGCAGGCATGGCGGTGCTCCTGGCGGCCTACAGCGTGCCTATGATGCTCTGCGGCAACTATTCGCCCGAAGGCAACCTGGCCTGCCGCATCGATGCCGCCGTGATGGGGAGCCACCGTGGCGACCCCACCTACGCCTGGCTGCTGTCCAGCCTCAACTTCGGCGTGACGGTGATGCTCGGCGCGGTGGCGGGACAGATTATCCGCCTGGACCGTGGCAGGGCGACGGTGCGCACGGCCCTGTGCCTGTTCCTCGCGGGAGCGGTGCTCATCGTGGCGGGATGGCTGTGGGGGCTGGATATGCCGGTGGTGAAACGCATCTGGACTTCGAGCATGACCCTGCTCAGCGGCGGCTATTGCTTCCTGCTCATGGCGGCTTTCTACTACGTCATCGATGTGCGCGGCATCCACCGCCCGTTTGACTGGCTGAAAATCTACGGCATGAATTCCATTGCTGCCTATATGCTGGGCGAGGTAGTCAACTTCCGCTCCGTTGTCGACTCGCTGTGCTACGGCCTGCGCCAGTGGCTCGACGGCTGGTATGACGCGTGGCTCACGTTCGGCAACTTCCTCATCCTGTTCTTCATCCTCCTGACCCTTGCGCGTGCGCGTATATATATAAAGGTGTAGTCCACACCCTGGCCTGCTCCGGAAAAAGCACCGGCCAGTGATACACGGAGTACCAGCCAGTGGAAAACGGAGCACCGGCCGGCGGAAAACGGATAAATCCGGGCTCATCCACACGATTTTCTGGAAAATACTTGCAGATACGGGGATTTCTGACGAATTTTGTTAGATGTGAAATAAAAGCTGACAGTGAAGCAAGCAGACCTTTATGTTCACAGAAGAGATTGGGCAAAGCCGAATAACGCTCAACGGATACATCCCTAATTGTGCCTTCATCATGGAAAAGAAAGACAAAGATATTGCACTCTTCGTTGCGTTCTGCATTGAAGAATACGGAGCAGCCAAAGGAATGAGCGGCAAGCAAGTACTTGACTTGTTTTCGCAGTATGGCGTGACTGATTATCTTTGCAACTGTTTTGAACCCCTGCATACCCAGGGTCGCCAATGGCTGGTTGCAGACATTGACGAATTTATTGAAATCAACAAGAAAAACAAGTAAGCATGAAGGTATATCACGGCAGTCTGGACGTGGTGGAGCATCCCATAATTCTCAACCCCAATCGGTCACTCGACTACGGCAAAGGCTTCTACACAACAACCTCCGAGAAGCAAGCCAGAGAATGGGTGGAAAGGCGTATGGCGGAAACACATTCCACCTGTGGCTATGTCAATGTATATGATTTGGATGAGAAGAAGTTGGCGCTATTGAACAGGTTGACATTCACAGAACCGACAGAAGAATGGGCTGATTTTGTAATGGCCAACAGAACCATCAAGGACTTCACCCACAACTATGACGTGGTGTATGGCCCGGTAGCCAATGACAGAGTGTATCTTCAGTTCGGACTGTATGAAGCCGGTGCCATCGGCCTCGGAACACTCATCCGGGAACTCAAGACTTATAAATTGGTTGACCAATATCTCTTTCATACAGAAAAAGCCCTGACAGCCCTGCGTTTTGTATGTTCAGCCAAAATCGAAAAAGTATGTTCCAGATAAACCAACATAACCTCCATCTGCTTATACCAGGAAAAATCAGCTGGTTGGTGGAATATCTGCATGACGATTACGGATATTCCATCAAGGAATGCCTTGACCGTATCTATCATTCCCAATTGTATGAAAGACTTGCCACGGAAAGCACCAAATATTGGCATTTAGGCCCTGTGGATTTGTACAATGAACTGAAAACGGAATTGTAAGGGAAAAGAAGTCTGCAAAATACTTGCAGACACGTGGATTTCTGACGAATTTTGTTTGGTATGGAACTTCATACCCAAAGTCTTGATTGGGTGGCTGACGATATAAGCGAAACGCTGTTAAACTGGGAGAGAGAAGTATGATTTTGCTCTCGCCTTGCACTAACTTTTCATAACTTAGGCGGCGGCTCGGCTAAGGAATAAGAAAATCCTCCGGCTTTTCTTTTCCTTTGCTCTCGCCTTGCACTAACTTTGTCCCCGAAAATATGCATTGACTATGTCCCAAAAATTAGTACAGACGCAGGCCAACGTACAGGTGCAACAGCTCTCCGCCCTACAAGTGGCGGTGTCGAAAATGGTGGAGCTGCCTATCACCGAACTGGCACAACGCATACAAAACGAAATGGTGGACAACGCCGCCCTGGAGGAAAAGGACACGGACAACTTCACTGACAACGAACCGGCTGACGACAACCGGCAGGACAATAACGGCACGGAAAACGACGAGGACTACGACAACCACGACGCGCTCTCGCCGGAAAACGATGCATTGGGCGACTACCTCAATGATGACGATATTCCCGACTACCTGAGGCAACGCGCCGAAGAGGCACAGGACCAAAGGGAAATACAACTCGCAGGAACAACCTCCTTCTACGAAGAACTGCAACGCCAAATGGGGGAACATAACCTCACGGAACACGAACAGGAGGTGATGAACTACCTCATCGGCTCGCTCGACGAAAGCGGATTGCTGAAAAAGGATTTGCTCGACCTGGTGGACGAACTGGCCATCTACCACAACACGCTGACTTCCCTCACGGAAATGGAACACCTGCTGGCCATACTACAAACCTTCGAACCACGGGGCATCGGGGCACGCTCGCTGCAGGAATGCCTGCACATACAACTCTCCGACCCGGACCGGCGAACGCCCTACACGCAGCTTGCACTCACCGTGGTGGACCGCTATTTCAAGGATTTCACCTCAAGGAAATGGAAAGCCATAGGCGAAAAACTGAAGGTGGACGACGAGACGATGGAACACGTGTTGCACGAACTGACACACCTGAACCCCATGCCGGGACGCGCGCTCAACGAAACGCTGACGGCCAACGCGCCGACCATCGTGCCCGACTTCTTCGTCCACGTGAACAACGAAGGCGAAATCGCCGTACAGCTCAACGCGGGCGACCTGCCCGAACTGCGCGTCAGCCCGGCCTTCCGCGACAGCATCAAGCAGTATGGCGAACACAAGGACAAACTCTCACGGCAACAACGCGACGCCTATACCTTTGCCCGCCAAAAGGTGGACGCGGCCATGGCTTTCATCAACCTACTGGCCATACGCAAACAAACGCTCCTCACCGTGATGCAGGGTATCGTACACTTCCAGCGCGACTTCTTCCTCAACGATGACGACGAAACGCAACTGCACCCGCTCACCCTGCGCGAGGTGGCCGAAAGGGGAGACATGGCCATCTCGACCGTGTCGCGCGTGACAAACCATAAGTATGTGCAGACGGACTACGGCACATATCCGCTGCGTTTCTTCTTCTCCTCACAAATCACCAACGCCGAGGGCGACGAAATCTCGGCCAGACAAATCCAGGCGGCACTGCGCTCCCTCATCGAAGGGGAGGACAAAAAGCACCCGCTGCCCGACGAGATGCTGGCGGCAAAACTCAAGCAGCAAGGCTATGACGTGGCACGCCGCACCGTGGCCAAATACCGCGACATCATGGGATTTCCCACCGCACGCCTGCGCCGCGAATGAACCGCCCCGCCCCCTTGACCCCAAACCCTTCACTCACCAGCCCTATGCCAGACGCTACGGAACGCCCCACCTTCCCCATCATACGCCGCATGAACAGCCGCATCGGATGGATTGTGCTTACCTCGCAGGTGGTGTCGCTCATCTTCTCGCCTTTCTACCTGCCCGTGGTGGCCTTCGCCGCCCTCTTCACCTTCAGCTACCTGAACTTGCTGCCGCTGCCGACAAAGTTGCTGCTCACCCTCTTTGTCTACTTCTTCACCGTGGTGCTGCCCCGCCTGTTCATCTACATCTACCGCAAAATCAACGGTTGGACCCGCCACCAGCTGAGCCGCCGCGAGCGTCGCTACGTGCCCTACGCCGTGAGCATCGTGTGCTACGCCGCCCTCTACAAGCTGCTCGACTCGCTCCACATGCCCCGTTTCACGCTCGGCGTGATAGCAGGCGCGCTGGCCATCCAGATTGTCTGCGCCCTGATCAACAGCGTCATCAAGGTGAGCACGCACGCCGCAGCCTCGGGAGGCGTGGTGGGTGCGCTCATGGCCTTTGCCCTCATCTTCTCCTTCGACCCCACGGGCTGGCTCTGCCTCTGCGTACTCCTGAGCGGCATGGTATGCACCGCCCGCTTCATCCTCCGGCAACACACCCTCCGCGAACTGGGCTGGGGCGTGGCCATCGGCCTCCTCTGCGGCTTCGCCTGCATCCTCCTCGTCTGACACCAACCGCCAGGCAAACGCGGTGCCAGCCGGCCACGACAACATCCGCCAACTACCCGAACCCTACAAACCCATACACATTATATATATGTCACCTATTGTCAGCATCATCATGGGAAGCACCTCCGACCTTCCCGTCATGGAGAAAGCAGCACGCTTTCTCGAAGAAATGGAAATACCCTTTGAGATGAACGCCCTCTCCGCCCACCGCACCCCGCGCGAAGTCGACGAATTTGCACGCCACGCCGCCGACAGGGGGCTGCGCGTCATCATCGCCGGCGCAGGCATGGCCGCCGCGCTGCCCGGAGTGATTGCCGCCGGCACCACCCTGCCCGTCATCGGCGTACCCATCAAGGGCATGCTCGACGGACTCGACGCCATGCTCTCCATCATACAGATGCCACCGGGCATCCCAGTGGCCACAGTCGGCGTGAACGGCGCACAGAACGCCGCCATACTCGCTGCGGAGATGCTCGCCCTCTCCGACGAGGCACTGGCCGAACGCCTGCGCCACTACAAAGAAAGCCTGAAACAGAAAATCGTGAAGGCCAACAAGGAACTCAGCGAAGTGAAATACACATTCAAGACCAACTGATATGGACTTGTTCAACTACCGTCCGCGCCGCTCCCATAAGGTCTGCGTGGGCAACCGCCCCCTCGGCGGCGACGAACCGCTGCGCATCCAGAGCATGACGACCACGGTGACCACCGATGTCGAAGCCTCCCTACGCCAGTGCCGCGCCATATTCGACGCGGGAGCGGACTACGTGCGACTCACCACACAGGGCACACGCGAGGCCGAGGCACTGAAGCCCCTGCGCGAAGCCCTGCGCCGCGAAGGCTACGACCGCCCGCTCGTGGCCGATGTCCACTTCAACCCCAACGTGGCCGACGTGGCCGCCACCATCGTGGAGAAGG
>SFQP01000184.1 GCA_004562975.1 bacterium | reverse complement strand
TAAGTGCGTCCTTTGTTACACCACCAGTCAGGTCAAATTCCGTGTTAGAGAAGTAAATATCCATCTGCGTGGAAGTACCGTTGCCATTGTCGGGGCGGGGCAGATAGACAAAACCATTGATGCCAGAAACACCGCTTTCGCCCGTGTCAATAATGAAATACTGCGGAAGGTTTTCTCCAACTTTAGAGCCAGTCCAGTCCGAATGATAATAAGTTGCCTCATTGCCGTCGATGGCAGTTTCAATACGACCGTCGCCAGCTCCCTCAATGGCAGAGCCAGGTGCTGCAGGCGAACTGAGAGTCCAGCCGTCGCGACTCACTACGCCCTGCGTGATCTGCGCAGAGGCAATCCCTGTCCAGCTGAATAGAGCCAGACAAAGGGTCAGAAAGAATGTAGCTTTTTTCATTCTGTGTGAAATTGATTAATGAATAGAAAGAATTTATCAAATATTAAAAAAAATATACCGATAAAGTGCGCTAACGTGCCGGAACATGGAGCAGGGTGTAGGCTTCCCCATCCGTGTTCCAAACCTAAACTGTCATTGCTTTCATTTCTAATGTCTGCAATTTCGTATCAGGATTTAACAGGTTAAACGTAGGTTTCTACATTATTGAATCTGAAAATTTTGCCGCAAAAGTAGAATACTGTTGTATACAAACCAAACAGGGGGGGTAAAATTTGTTAATTGTATGAAATTTTCCGCCTTTTCTACCGCCGAAGGCGGTTTTCAGGGGGTAAAAGGGGGCAAAAGGGGGTGCGGAAGGCGGAAAAAAGTGACAGAAAGCGGCGCGATGGGTGGTAAATGGACGAGAAAGAAAAACAGTCCGGAACTGTTGGCGTACAGGTTCCGGACTGTTTGGGAAATGGGAGAAAATGTGTTTTCCGAAGAAAGGAAAAGATGCGCTGCGCCGTGGTGGCGGCGGTCAGGAACGGCTGAGCGTCAGTCCCTGCCGGCACGCTTGCGGGCCAGGTGGTCGAGGATGATTTTGCGCATACGCATGGACTTGGGGGTAACCTCCACGTATTCGTCCTCCTTGATGTATTCCAAAGCCTCTTCGAGGGAGAAGATGACGGGGGGCACGATGCGTGCCTTTTCGTCGGCACCGGAGGCGCGCATATTGGTGAGCTGCTTGGCTTTCGTCACGTTCACCACGAGGTCGTTGTCGTGGACGTGTTCGCCCACCACCTGTCCGGCATAGACTTCGTCCTGCGGGTTGATGAAGAAGCGGCCACGGTCCTGCAGGTGGTCGATGGCGTAGGCAAAGGCCGTGCCGGCTTCGAGCGAAATCATGGAGCCGTTCTGCCGGCGGGTGATGTCGCCCTTGTAAGGCTGGTAGTTCTTGAAGCGGTGGGCCATGATGGCTTCGCCCTGCGAAGCGGTGAGCACATTGGTACGCAGCCCGATGATGCCGCGCGAGGGGATGTCGAACTCGATGTCTACCCTTCGATTTCCTTGTAAATCACCTGCGGCTGTCCCACTTGCAGCTCGTAGCCTTCGCGCCGCATGGTCTCCACGAGGATAGAGAGGTGCAGCACGCCGCGTCCGCTGACAATCCAGCTGTCGCCCGTCTCCGTGCGTTCCACTCTCAGGGCGAGGTCCTTTTCCAGTTCCTTCTCCAACCGGTCGTTGATGTGGCGTGAGGTGCAGTACTTGCCTTCTTTTCCGAAGAAGGGCGAGTCGTTGATGGCGAAGAGCATGGACATGGTGGGCTCGTCGATGGCGATGGTGGGGAGCGGCTCGGGCTGTTCGAGGTCGCAGATGGTGTCGCCGATTTCAAAGTTCTCCAGTCCCACCACGGCACAGATGTCGCCGGAGCTTACGGCTTCCGCTTTTTGGCGCGCCATGCCCTCGAAGGTGTGTACCTCTTTGATCTGCGTTTTCTCAAAGGTGCCGTCGCGGTGGGCGATGGTGCATTTCATGCCTTCGGTGATGGTGCCCCGGTGGACACGTCCCACGGCGATGCGTCCGGTATAGTTGGAATAGTCGAGCGAGGTGATGAGCATCTGGGGCGTTCCCTCCAGCTGTTCGGGGGCGGGGATCACCTCGATGATTTTGTCGAGCAGATAGTCGATGGAGTCCGTGGGTTTGTCGTAGTCCGGTCCCATCCATCCGTTCTTTGCCGAACCGTAGACCACGGGGAAGTCGAGCTGGTCCTCGGTGGCGTTGAGGTCGCACATGAGGTCGAAGACCATTTCGTAGACCTCTTCGGGGCGGCAGTTGGGTTTGTCCACCTTGTTGACCACCACGATGGGTTTCAGTCCGATTTGCAAAGCCTTCTGCAAGACAAAGCGGGTTTGGGGCATAGGCCCTTCAAAGGCATCGACGAGCAGGATGCAGCCGTCGGCCATATTGAGCACACGTTCCACCTCTCCGCCAAAATCGGAGTGGCCCGGTGTGTCAATGATATTGATTTTGGTGTTTTTGTATCTGATGGAAACGTTTTTCGACAGGATGGTGATACCCCTTTCCCTTTCCAGGTCGTTATTGTCGAGAATAAGTTCTCCGGCGTTTTGGTTTTTTCTGAACAGATTGCCCGCCAGCAGCATTTTGTCGACGAGTGTGGTTTTGCCGTGGTCGACGTGGGCAATGATCGCAATGTTTCTTATGTCTTGCATATAGGAAAATAATACCTTAATTCGGGGTGCAAAGTTAGTGCAAGGCGAGAGCTATGCAAAATAAAAAGCCACAGGATTTTTATTTTGCATGGCCGAGCCGCCGCCTGACTTCGCTTTGCTATCAGGTTATGAGGGATAAGGTTATGAGCGCGAAAGCAGCTTACCTTCCCCCCTTCCGCCTTCCGCCGCTGCCGCGCTTACGTTTCTTGGAGGGCGACATACCCGGCGCAGCCTGCTTCGGTTCCTCTGGCATCGGCACACCGTTGCTGCTCACCAAGGCGAAGTCGAGCTGGCGGCGGTCCAGATTGGCACGCTCCACCCGGATGCGCACCTTGTCGCCCAGACTGTAACGGCGACGGTAACGACGGCCTACCAGGCAGAAGTTGCGCTCGTCGAACTCGTAATAGTCATCGAGCAAGAGGCGGAGCGGCACCATGCCCTCGCACTTGCTCTCGTCCACCTCGACATACAGGCCGAACTCCGTCACTCCGCTGACTGTACCGTCGAATTCCTGTCCCAAACGGTCGGCCATGAACTCTACTTGTTTGTACTTGATGCTGGCGCGTTCCGCCGTCTGTGCCAACTGCTCCATGTTAGAGGCGTGTTCACACAGCTCCTCGTACTTCGGCCCGTTGACCGAGCGGCCACCCTCGCCGTAGCGTGTGAGCAGGCGGTGGACCAGGGTGTCGGGATAGCGGCGAATGGGCGATGTGAAGTGCGTGTAGTACTGGAACATCAGGCCGTAGTGCCCGATGTTGTGGATGCTGTAACGCGCTTTCATCATGGCACGCAGTGCCACCATTTCCACCACATTCTCCTCCTTTTTCCCCTTCACGTCGGCGAGGAGCCGGTTCAGGCTCTTGCTGATTTCCAGTTTCGACCCATCGGTACGCACCTTGTAGCCGAAGCGTGCGATGAAGGCACTGAGCTTCTCCATCTTCTCCGGGTCGGGCACATCGTGGATACGGTAGGGAAACACCTTCGGTTTGCGGCCTTTGGGCACTTTGGCCATCATCTCCGCCACGCTGCGGTTGGCCAGGAGCATGAACTCCTCCACCAGTTTGTTGGCATCCTTGGCCACCTTGACATAGGTCGACACGGGGTGCCCCTTCTCGTCCACCTCAAACCGTACCTCGGCACGGTCGAAACCGATGGAGCCGTTCTTGAACCGCTTTTCGCGGAGCTGTTTGGCCAGGCGGTTGAGCGTGATGAGTTCGGCGGCATATTCCCCCTCCGGGGCAGCACCTTCGGGCAGCCACCTCTTCGTAGGTGAAGCGGCGGTCGGAGCAGATGACGGTGTGTGCCAGGTGCCAGTCGAGCACTTCGCCCTTCGCGTTCATCGTGAAGATGGTGGAATAGGTGAGTTTCTCCTCGTTGGGGCGGAGCGAGCAGATGAAGTTGCAGAGCCGTTCGGGCAACATGGGGATGGTGCGGTCCACGAGATAGACGCTGGTGGCCCGTTTCTGCGCTTCGCGGTCGATGATGTCGCCCTCTTTCACATAGTGGCTCACGTCGGCAATGTGAACGCCCACCTCCCACAGTCCCTCGCCGAGCGTGCGGATGGAGAGCGCGTCGTCGAAGTCCTTGGCATCTTGCGGGTCGATGGTGAAGGTGGTCACGGCGCGGAAGTCCTCCCTCCGGGCTATATCTTCGGGACTGATGTCGGGCTGCAACGCCTCGGCTGCTTTCTCCACCTTCTCCGGGTAGACGTAGGGCAGGCCGTACTGCGCCAGGATGGCGTGCATCTCGGCGTTGTTCTCCCCCTGGCGGCCCAG
>SFQP01000183.1 GCA_004562975.1 bacterium | reverse complement strand
TTTCGCAGCCGAGAGCCACGTGGACCGCAGCATTGAAAATCCGCAACTCTTCCTCAACACCAACATCCTCGGCACGCAGAACCTGCTTGACGCCGCACGTGCCGCCTGGGTGATGGGCCGCGACGAACAAGGCTATCCCACTTGGCGGAAAGGTGTGCGCTTCCACCAGGTTTCGACCGATGAGGTCTACGGCTCGCTCGGTGCTGAAGGCTATTTCACCGAAACCACTCCGCTCTGCCCCCACAGCCCTTACAGCGCATCGAAAACTTCCGCCGACCACTTTGTCTGCGCCTATCGCGACACTTACCACATGCCCGTGAGCATCACCCGTTGCTCCAACAACTACGGTCCCTACCAATTCCCCGAAAAGCTCATCCCGCTGGTCATCAACAATATCCTGGAAGGCAAAAAGCTGCCGGTTTACGGCAAGGGTGAGAACATCCGCGACTGGCTCTACGTGGAGGACCATTGCAAGGCCATCGACATGGTCATCAATCAGGGAGCCGACGGCTGCATCTACAATGTGGGCGGACACAACGAGCGGCAGAACATCCAAATCGTGAAAATCATCATCAAAACCATCCACGATTTGATGGAGCAGGAGCCGCAGTTCCGTACACTCCTCAAAAAACAGGAGCAGGATGCCGAGGGCAACATCCGCATTGACTGGATAAACGACGGCCTCATCACCTTCGTTAAGGACCGCTTGGGCCACGACCAACGCTACGGCATCGACCCCTCCAAAATCAAGGAGGACTTAGGCTGGTATCCCGAAACCACTTTTGAGGTGGGCATCGTGAAAACCATCCGCTGGAACCTCGAACACCACGATTGGGTGGAGGCTGTCAGCGGCGATGATTACCAGAAGTATTACGAAAACATGTACGGCAAGAAATAGGGCGTGCCCGGCGTGGCGGCTCCTGCCTTACAACCTACTGAAGCCCGGGACGTTGTTATCCCGGGCTTTTTGCCACCCCGAGGCCGCTCTCCGCTTTTCTGCATCCGCCCTCCGCAATTTCAGCAGCATCCTTCCGTTTTCGGCTTACAGCCTCTCGTTTCCCGCTGTATATGCTGTTCAAAACCTATTCGTCCCATGTGGCACAACCCCTCCTTCCGCCGCAAACTCCTTTGGGGATGTTTGGTGGCGGCCATTCTGTCTGCGCTCTATCTGCTCGACCCCGTTTCCCATCGCTTCATGCCCCGATGCCCCTCCAAGCTCATCACCGGCTACGACTGTCCCGGCTGCGGCATCCAGCGCGCCGTCCATGCCGCCCTGCACGGCAGGTTCGCCGAGGCATGGGCTTACAACCGTTTCCTTATCTATTCCATTCCCTACTGCCTCTGCGTGATGCTCACCGAGTGGGTGTGGCGCGGAGAGCGGCAGGATCGATGGCGCAAGGTGTTCGAGGGAAAAGTGGCCGTCTGGATCTACATCGTGCTCTTCTTCCTCTGGGGCATCGTGCGCAATGTCTGGCCCGGCATCTGAGCACAGCAGGTGGTGCCGGGCAGCGGGGGCAGGGCGTGGATAACTTTGACAAAATAAGGGAAAATGCAAAAAAATCTGACACGCAGCCTTGCTTTCTGCCGCAAGTCCTTATATTTGCAACACAAACATCACATTTTTTTAGACAAACCTAATTCCCTATATGCAGGATTATTTCTATTTGGACAGCCATAACCAGCAACGCGGTCCTGTCAGTCCGGCGCGTTTTGCCGAGTTGGGTGTCACGCCCCAAACCCTTGTCTGGTGCACCGGTATGGCCGACTGGGCACCGGCCGGTTCCGTTGCCGAACTCAGCATGTTCTTCCGTCCCGGCTTTTCCGACCAGCGGCCACCCGAACCGCCGCGTCAGCAAACGCCGCTGGGCAATCCGCCGGGTCCCAATCCCTATGCCAACAACGGCGGCCCCCGCTGTCCCGACAACCACTTGGTGGCTGCCATTCTCGTCACCATCTTCTGCTGCCTGCCCTTCGGCGTGGTGGCGCTTGTCAAGGCCAATCAAGTCAATTCCTTCTATTATAAAGGCTACTACGACCAGGCACTTCTGGCATCGGCCGATGCTGACAAGTGGATCAAGTACGCCTTGATATTCGGCCTCATCAGCTTCTGTGCCTACGGCGGCATGGCCTTGTTACTGTAGAGGCAGGCCGGCAACACTTTTCCCGCATATTCATTTTCCAAGTTCTTTATTATTCATGGAAACCAATTATAACTATAACAACCAGCCCGGATATACCCCGGCCAAGCCCGACAACTATTTATTATGGGCCATCCTTTCCACCATTTGCTGTTGTGTCCCCTTCGGCATCGTTTCCATCATCTATGCCGCCAAGGTCAACGGGCTTTACCAGACGCAGCAATACGACGCCGCCGAGAAGGCATCCGCCGATGCCAAGAAATGGGCCATCATTTCCGCTGCTGTCGGCGCAGCCGTCAATATCCTGTATATGATATACTATGCAGTGGTCGGCTTCGGCACTTTGATGGGAAGCTGAGGCGTAACGGCTCATTGCCCTTCCTGACTTCTCGATTATAAATGCCCTCACGTGCAGATTGCAGCAGCTTGTTTCGCACTGAGGGCATCATTTGTATCTCTTTCCGTCTGTTCTTCCATATAC
>SFQP01000182.1 GCA_004562975.1 bacterium | reverse complement strand
CGGATGAAGATCCGTGCCGAGCTGAAGAAAACCAACCCGGACTGCAAAATTGTACTGGTCGTGGACGAGAACACCGAAAAGAAGCTGGCGGACAAGGTGCGTCAGGCGAAGAAGGACGGGCTTGTTGACAATTTCATCTACGGCTCTGTTTCTTCCACCTATCTTTCGGCGGTCATCGATGCTTTGTAAGGAGGACGGTGGTGATGGAATGATATGATTGTATTTGACGCTTCTTCGTTCTCCGAACGGATGGGCAATGGCGGACGCTCTGGAAAAGGCGGCGGAGCTGGGGCTCATCGACGGCTACTGTCTGGGGGCCCTGACCGACCGGCAGGCGCGGGCGTGGCTCCGGGAGACGGCAGAGGCCATGCCGGGCGGGAGCGCCCGGTAAAAACCGACCCGGCGGCCGCGAGCCGGGGACAAAAACGCGGCGCACAACAAATTCTTTCTATAAAGGAGGAAGAAAAAACATGAGAAAACGAATGACCAGTCTGCTTCTGACGCTGGTGATGCTGCTCTCCCTCGTACCCGCCATGGGTGTGACGGCAAATGCCGAGGACGGCTTTGTGGAAGTCAGCACCTATGAGGAGCTGAGAAGCGAAGTCAATAAGGGCTCGGCTAAGATCAAGCTCACAGCAGACATCGACACCACCAGCGAGAACAGCGGAGTCGGTGTGACAACCGCAACGAATTTAAACTTCAAGGGAAGCGGAAATGTTCTTGACCTGAACGGTCACAAGCTGAAGCTCGTGTCTAATATGAGCGTATATTTTATCGAGATTTACAGCTCGGATCTGACGATCAAGGACAGCGGCACCAATGGCCGTATCGATTTTGAATACGGTGAAGCTGTATTGGGTGTACAGCGTGCAATTGTTATTAGCCGTAGTGTGGGAGTAAAGCAGGCCGGCAGCCTTACCGTGGATAGTGGTACGCTTAGCAGCACTTATCTTGCCATTATTTTGATTGAAAGCTATGGCAGTATCACGATCAACGGCGGCAGACTTTATGCGCCTGTTACGAATTCTGGAAACTCCTGCTATATCATTCATTCGACCAACCGTTATGATCTTGATGATACCCTTCAGCTTCATGTCAATGGCGGCGAGCTCGACGGCAGAGTGGTACTTAAAAGGGATGACAGCTCTGCCACAGGGACATTGAAGTATAAAGTCACACCCATTAAAATCACCAACGGTACTTTTAAGCAGGGCTTATATGCCACTTGGGGAACGGGGAATAGTCCCGAAGGGGCACCCAAAAATGCAGAAATGACAATGGATTCCCCGACTGTCGAAATTACGGGCGGTGTCTTTGAAAGAAACAATGAAGAATATAGCTCGTATGCAAGTTCTATCCGTATTGATTTGCCGACTAAGCTGAGAGGAGGCACTTTTAAGAATGGAGCTACGATTAGATTCGTGGGCGGAAAATACACTTGGGATGCGACTCAGCCGCAATATCGGGCCAGCATAGGCAATAGTGCCATTCTTCGCGGCAATGACATCCGGACGGCATACGACTGGTCGAAATCGGATTGGTTTGAAATTCAGTCCCCGTGGATTTATTTAACCCCCAGGGGAGCTTCGGTCACCGTCATCCGTAACGCATGGGGCATGAAGTCCGTCACGCTGGACGGCAACCCCATCGACTACTTCAAGGACTGGAAGGGCACCGTTGAGAATCTGACCAACGACGAGGCGCATACCCTCAAGTTCGAGTGGTATCCTCTGGCGCAGGAGCTGAAAGACGCGGGCTATACCTATCGAGCCAATTTCGATTGCTATACCGTCGGTCAGCGCCACCGCCACCGAATATAGCCATACCATTCGCGCAGGCGCAACCCCGTCGGTCTATCCCTTTGATTTGCAGCTGAATCTGGAGAAGAACGGCAGCTCCGTCGGCATTTACACCAACGATCATATCGTCAAGCTGGTGGTGAATCCCGCACCCGTGGCGCACAGCATCACGGTCACGAACGGCAGAGGCACGGCAAATCCCACCTCGGCAATGGCTGGGGAAACCGTTACCGTAACGGCGAAAGATGACACCGCCAACTACATGATGTTCACCCAGTGGTATACGAACACCGCCGGCGTGACCTTCACAAATGTGAACGACCGTGTAACAACCTTTGTTATGCCGGACTGCGATGTGAAAGTGAACCCCGGATTCCAGCAGGTTTCGTTCACCAATCAGCCTACCGACAGCTGGCTTTCTTCGGTTGATGACAGCAAGGTTTACTTTGCATTCAGCCAGCCCATCACAAGCTGGAAGCTGGTGAATGAAGATGATACAACGCTTGCCAGCGGCAACGCTGAAAGCGCAAATGCTCTTGTCGCGGCAACTCTGGGTCCAAAGCCTGATAAAACAGAGATGACCTGCCGGGTTATCGTTACCTCCAATGGTCAGAACTTTACAAGCCGGACGTTTGATTTGAAATGGTATAACGTCCCGGGCGCACCGGATGTAACGGTATATCCAGAAGGCGGCAAGTTTGTTGAGACGCTTGAGGTAAACCTGAAAACGCCGAATACCTATTGGGGGATTCTCTATACCACAGACGGTTCTGACCCGTATGACAAGAGTGGAGAGACCTGGACAAAGAATCCAACCGCCATAGAAGAAAACGATAGTACACAAGTAACGATTAGCAAGGACACCACCATCAAGGCTTGCCTTTATAACTCTGAGGGTTACAGCAACATGGAGAAATTTGGCGACATCGTAACCTGTGACTTCACTAAGGTTACATGCGCGCCGCCTGTTGCCGACCCTGCTTCCGGCACCAGCTTCTATGATAGCCTGAACGTCTCCCTGTCCACTGATATTGTCAATGCAAAGATCATGTGGTCTTATGATGATCTGGATGTGGATGATCTCGGCAATCCCGGCAAGTGGAAGGAATATGAACCGGAGAAGGAGAGCATCACTCTTAGCGGCGGATATGGTACGCACGGATTCTACGCGGTCACCGGTATCCGTATGGAGCATCCCGAGGGTTATACATATTGGGTGCATAGCGATAAGCAGGAATATTCCTACCCCCGCATTTCCTATGCCACTATTGCCGATGCGAGCGTGGCCGGCAAGGTAAATGAAGAAATCGCCCCTGTCGACGTAAGCATTACGCTGAGTGGCGACGTATTCGCGGAAGGTCTTACGGCAGACACGGATGTTTCCGGCTGGTTTACCAATCTGCCCACTGGTCTGAAAGCGACCGTAAAGGAGAAAACCAACTATACAAAGACCTTGGTCATCACCATCAGCGGCACGCCCACGGAGACCTCCGCCGCGGCCATCAGCGTAGAAATGCCGAAGAGCGCGCTGCGTTATACCGGCACCGGCACTGCCGTTGAACTGACCGTCCTTCCCAACTCCAAGGCGGTCTACAGCATCGTTGAGGATGGCACCCATACGCATACCTACGGCGCATGGACGATGGTGGACGACAGCCAGCATTCCAGAAGCTGCACGGCAGGCGATGATGTGCAGTTCGAAGACCACGACTTCTCCGCATGGAGGAAGGTTGATGATACCAATCATAGCCGCACCTGCTCCAAGTGCAAGAAGTCCGGCGAAACCGCAAACTACACCGAAACCGCCAACCATAACTGGCAGTGGGTGGTAGACACTGCGGCAACCCCCAACGCAGCGGGCAAGCAGCATGAGGAGTGCGTTGACTGCCACGCGAAGCGCAGCGAAAACACCCCGATCCCCATGCTGACCAGCATCATGGTGGAGCACCTGACCGTTGCCAAGCCCGTCAAGGACGCTGCTGCGGCTATGGCATCCACCGCTGACACCACCTATCCCCACGGTGGACCGGCAATCGGAACTGGCCGCTGCCAGAAAGAAGAATCCGGACACCGTGGCATGGCTGTATATCCCTGGTGCGGAGGTGGACGATCCAGTGATGCAGGCAGAGGACAACGGCTACTATCTGAAGCTGGATGAAAACGGCGAGTACAGTATGTGGGGCTGCTACTACGCCCACTGTGAGGATCACTTTGACAGCAGGGCAAAGCTGGATACCAACACGGTCATCTTCGGTCATTTCGCCAGCAACTGCGATCCGGACGGCCCGAAGTTTACCAAGCTGTTCCGCTATATGGATGCTGATTTCGTGCGGGAAAATCCGTATATCTATCTTTCTTTGGATGGGGAGGATCTGGTTTTCCAGGTGGCCGCCCTGTTCGTTACGGATATTGCGTTCGATTACATCAGCCCGGATCCCACCGGTGACGGCCAGACCGCCTTTCTTGACAGTGTGGCGGCAAAGAACTGGCTGAACTTCGATGGTGTGACTATCAGTCAGGAGGACAAGCTTCTGACGCTCTCCACCTGCTGCCGGATGTTTGATGAAGCCAATACCGGCGACCAGCGGCTGGTCCTCATGGCAAAGCTGTTGCCGGAGGGCGCCGTGGCGCAGGACGTC
>SFQP01000181.1 GCA_004562975.1 bacterium | reverse complement strand
GCGGATGGCCCGTCCGTTGCGGTTGGCCACCACGATTTCGTCCGTGCCGTTCGTCAGTGCCACGCTCACCACGCGGTCGTCCTCACGAATGTTGATGGCGTTCACGCCGTTGGCGCGCGGACGGGAGTAGTCGGCCAGACAAGTCTTTTTCACCACGCCCTGATGCGTGCAGAATATCACGTAATGGCTTTGGCAGAAAGCCGGGTCGGCCAGACGGCGGATGTGCAGACAGGCGTTGACCGCATCGTCCGGTTCGATGTTCAACATATTCTGTATGGCGCGGCCCTTCGAGTTCTTCGTGCCTTCAGGAATTTCGTACACCTTGAGCCAGTAGCAGCGACCCTTGGCCGTGAAGAACAGCATGGTGTTGTGCATTGTGGCGTGGTAGATGTGTTCGATGAAGTCCGCATCGCGCGTGCTGGCACCCTTCGAGCCGATGCCGTGCTTCTTTTGTGCGCGGAATTCGGCCAGCTGCGTGCGTTTGATGTAGCCCAGATGCGAGATGGTGATCACCACCTCGTCGTCGGCATAGAAGTCCTCGGGGTTGAATTCGGTGGAGGAGAGGCAGATTTCCGTGCGGCGTTCGTCGCCGTATTTCTCTTTCACTTCCAGCAGTTCGTCCTTGATGACCTGACGGCAGACGGCATCGTCGGAGAGCACCTGCTCGAACCAGGCAATGCGCCGTTCGATTTCCTCGTATTCCTCATGCAGCTTTTCCTGCTGTATGTTCGTCAGTTGTGCCAGTCGCATATCCACGATGGCCTTGGCCTGTAGGTCGTCCAGTCCGAAGCGTTGCATCAACGCCTCCATGGCCGCTTGTGGGTTTCTTGATGCCCTGATGAGGCGCACCACCTCGTCGATGTTGTCCGAGGCGATGATGAGTCCTTCCAGGATGTGGGCGCGTTCGCGCGCCTTGCGCAGGTCATATTCCGTGCGGCGTATCACCACGTCGTGGCGGTGCTCCACGAAGCAGGCTATGCACTCCTTCAGTGTCAGCAGTTTCGGGCGGCCATGTACAAGGGCGATGCAGTTCACGGCAAACGAGGTCTGCAGTGCCGTCATCTTGAAGAGCTTGTTGAGCACCACGTTGGCGTTGAAGTCGCGCTTCACGTCGATGACGATGCGCATACCGTCCTTGTCGCTCTCGTCGTTCACGTTCGATATGCCTTCGATTCGTTTTTCTGCGGCCAGCAGACCGATGTATTTCACCAGTTCCTCCTTGTTCAGTCCGTAGGGCAGTTCGCGCACCACGATGGTGTCGTGCGTCGGTCCGGTTTCGATTTCCGTTTTGGCGCGCATCACGACCCTTCCGCGTCCGGTTTCGTAGGCCGCTTTCACGCCCTGCATGCCCATGATGTAGCCTCCGGTGGGGAAGTCGGGTGCTTTCACGTAGTGCATCAGCCCTTCAGTGTCGATGTCCGGATTGTCGATGAAAGCCACGCAGCCGTCAATCACTTCTCCCAAGTTGTGCGTGGGCACATTCGTGGCCATACCCACGGCAATGCCGCTGGCACCGTTCACCAGGAAGTTGGGGATGCGCGTAGGCATCACGGTGGGTTCGTCGAGCGTGTTGTCAAAGTTGCGGTCCATGTCCACCGTTTCCTTGTCGAGGTCCTGCATCATGGCCTCGCCCACTTGGGTCAGTCGGGCTTCCGTGTAACGCATGGCAGCTGCCGAGTCGCCGTCCATGGAGCCGAAGTTACCCTGTCCGTCCACCAGTGTGTAGCGCATGTTCCAGGGCTGGGCCATACGGACCAGTGCGCCGTAAACCGAGCTGTCGCCGTGCGGATGGTATTTACCGAGCACATCGCCCACGATACGGGCCGACTTTCGGGTTGGTTTGTCGTGTGTGATGCCCAGGCCCATCATGCCGTAGAGGATGCGTCGGTGAACGGGTTTGAAACCGTCGCGCACGTCGGGCAGGGCGCGCGCCACAATGACTGACATCGAGTAGTCAATGTAGGAAGTCTTCATTTCCTCCTCGATGTTCACTTTGATAATTCTGTCTTCTTCTGCTATCATGCTATTAGGTTGTCAATCGGACAGAGTACGGCGTGGCAGGCTGGGGTGGGCGGTTGAAGCGTCCTGTCCGTCCTTGTCTGGGGCCTGTAGCTCTGTCGTAAAACTTGTTTGTGGAAATCTGCCGTATGGCAGGCGTGGTTTGGGGCTGTGAAGCCGTTTGTCCGCCTGACCGGTGCAAAAGTACGCCTTTTTGTGCTTTGCCCAAGTTTGAAAGTTCCAAAAAGTAATGACTCGGGGCGGCAAGAAGCCCGAAAAGGCCGTTTTTTTCGCTTCTGCGCGCTTGGAACCCCTTTTCCCGACCCTCAAACGGCAACCCCCGCCAACGCCGCAGCGGTTGCCGGACCGCCTGCAAATGTTCCCAGTCCGAGTCTCGCCAGGGTATCCTAAGGAGGCTGTGTCGTAATTAAAGATTACGGCGCCCATAGCTGGAAGCAAGGAAAGTTTAGCCTGGAGGGCTATACGCCCGCGACGATGGCGGCAGGAGCCGACGCGCCCAAGGCGCATTTCCCGTATTCTCCCACTATCTTTTTTGTGCTGCTTAAATGCTTCCTGCCCCTTCTTTTTGTTTGTATAATGTTTTACCCTATTTTTGCAACTGTTTAGAATGCGTAACTGCATTTTGACGGAATCGGT
>SFQP01000180.1 GCA_004562975.1 bacterium | reverse complement strand
CCGATGCCCTTCTTGGCCGAGATGTCCTGGCTCTGGTACTTGCCGCCCCAGTCCTCCACGAGGAAGTTCATGGCCGCCAGTCCCTCCTTGATTTTGTCGGGGTTGGCGTGCGGCTTGTCCACTTTGTTGATGGCGAAGACGATGGGCACGTTGGCAGCCACGGCGTGGCTGATGGCCTCTTTCGTCTGCGGCATGATGTCGTCGTCGGCAGCGATGATGATGATGGCGATGTCGGTGACTTGGGCACCACGGGCACGCATGGCGGTGAAGGCTTCGTGGCCCGGGGTATCGAGGAAGGTGATGCGGCGACCGTTCTCCAGTTTCACGTTGTAGGCACCGATGTGCTGCGTGATGCCGCCGGCCTCGCCGGCGATGACGTTCGTCTTGCGGATGTGGTCAAGGAGCGAGGTCTTTCCGTGGTCTACGTGACCCATGACGGTGACGATCGGTGCGCGCGGTTCGAGGTCCTCGGGATTGTCCTCCACCTCGGCTATGGCCTCTTGCACGTCGGCCGAGACGAATTCCGTCTTGAAGCCGAACTCTTCGGCCACGAGGTCGATGGTCTCAGCGTCCATACGCTGGTTGATGGACACCATGATGCCTATGCTCATGCAGGTGGCGATGACCTTTGTCACGGGCACGTCCATCATCTGCGCCAGCTCGTTGGCGGTGACGAACTCCGTGAGTTTCAGGATTTTGCTTTCGGCCTTGGCTTCGCGGCGTTCCTCTTCGGCACGTGCGTGCTGCTGTTCGCGTTTCTCCTTGCGGTACTTGGCGCCCTTGCTGCCTTTCTGCTTGTTCGTCAGGCGTGCGAGGGTTTCCTTCACCTGCTTGGCTACGTCCTCTTCCGAAACTTCTACCTTCACCTCCTTGGCTTTTCGGTTGCGGTCCTTGGCGGCACGCTTCGAGCCTTGCTGTTGGTTCTGGTTGTTGCGGTTCTGGTTATTTCCGGCGTTGGGCTGGCTGTTGTTTCCTCCGCCCTCGTTACGCCGCTTGCCTTGGTTGTTCTTTCCGGCTTTGGGCTGGTTGGCCGCGCTGTTCACGTCGACGCGTTCGTTGCCGATGCGTGTGCGCTTTTTGCGTTGTCCTCCCTGTCCGGCTGCAGCGTTGGTTGCGCCGGCAGCCGCTCCGGCAGCCTGTGCTCCCGCTTTGCGTTCGCGGCGGCGTTCTTCCTTCGACTTCTTCTTGGGCCTGGTGGTCGGGTTGATGGCACTCAGGTCGATGGTGCCCAGGACTTTGGGTCCGGTAATTTCCGTTTGTGTGCGGAGTTTGAACACGCCGTCCTCCTCTTCGCCGATGGCTTTGGCCCTTTCCTCCACGCTGGGTCTGGCGGGCTTGGCCGGTTTTTCCGTTTCCGTTTTGGCGGCGGCCGGGGTTTGCTGGGCCGTTTGTGGGGCGTTGGCCTCGGTGGTTACGTTGGCAGCGGCTTGTTGTTTCGGCTCGTCGTTGCGTGCCTCCTGCTGTTGTGCCTGGGGCGCGCTTTCCGTGGCGGGTTTGTCCGCCGGGTTGTTTTTCTCGGCAGTCTTGGGCCGTTTGTGTGCATCCAGGTCAATGCGTCCCATCTCTTTCACCCTGGGGCGCAGTTCTTCGGGCACGACCGTCTCCACCATTTCCGGTTCGGGCTTGGTGTTGTTTTTGGGTGCGGGTCTTTTTTTCTCCTGCCGGCTTTGCATCATCTCTTCCGCCTTGTTCCGCAGGTCTTTGTCCGCCCCGAATTCCTGCCGGAGCATTTCGTATTCCGCTTCGTTGAGCTTCTGGTTGGGGTCGCCCGTGACGGCTACCCCTTTTTTGCTGAGAAACTCCGTGAGCGTTTGGAGTCCGACGCCAAATTCTTTGATTGCTTTGTTCAGTCTGATATTCATGCGGGTTGATAAGTTTTTCTATTGAATTAGGATGCGAGTTTATGAAATTAGGAGTGCGAGGCAAGTCAGGAACGGTTTGGTGCCGGTATGGCGGCTTATGCCTGTTCGTGCCGGCCTCCATTCCTCTTTTCGTAAGATGGTGCAAGGCGGTTGCAGCGCGGGGCGTGCCTGCGCTTTGCCGTGTTGCGGTCCATCTTGTGTAACATCAGTCCTAACTCTTTTCTTCCGCAGCTTCTGTTTCTTGTTCTTCAGGTTGAGGCAATTCTTCGGCAGCTTCCGTTGCGTCGTCTTGCGTCAGTTCCTCTTCGTTGTCGGGCGTAGGATTGTCCGTTCTTTGTTCTTCGCTTTCAAATTCGGCTTTCAGCACGCGGAGCACGTCGTCGACGGTGTCCTCTTCGAGGTCGGCTTTTTCGATGAGCATTTCTCGCGGTGCGTTGAGCACGTCTTTGGCCGTTTCGAGCCCGATGCCTTTGATGGAGTCGATGACCCATTGGTCTATTTCGTCGGCAAATTCATCGAGGTAGATGTCCTCCGTTTCCTCCTCGCCCTGTACTTCGCGGAACACGTCGATGGTGTAGTTGGTGAGCATGGATGCGAGTTTGATGTTCATGCCCCCCTTGCCGATGGCCAGGCTCCTGTGCGGGGTTGAGCGCGCGGCGGATGAAGAGCGAGGTATTGTTGGTGAAGTTGATGACGTCGATGTTCTCGTTGTGGAGTTCGCGCACCACGCCGTGTATGCGGCTGCCCTTCACGCCGACGCAGGCTCCGACGGGGTCGATGCGGTCGTCGTAGCTCTCCACTGCGATTTTGGCGCGTTCGCCCGGGATGCGAGCGATGGCGCGTATGCGGATGAGGCCTTCGGCCACTTCGGGGATTTCGTTCTCGAGCAGCCGCTGGAGGAAGGCCGGTGCGGTGCGTGAGAGGTAGATTTTGGGGTTGCCGTTCGTGTTGTCCACGCGGTCGATGACAGCGGTGACGGCATCTCCTTTGTGGAAGAAGTCGCGCGGTATCTGTTGCGATTTGGGCAGGTAGAGCTCGTTCTTCTCGTCGTCCATGAGGAGTGTTTCCGACTTCCAGATTTGGTACACCTCGGCGGTGATGAGTTGTCCCACGCGGTCTTTGTACTTGTTGTAGAGCGCGTCGTGTTCCAGCTCGAGTATTTTGCTGGCCAGCGTCTGCCGGAGCGTGAGGATGGCGCGTCGTCCGAAGTCGGCGAAGTGGATTTCCTGTGCCACGTCTTCTCCCACCTCGTAGTCGGGGGCAATTTTCTGTGCTTCGCTGAGAGCAATTTGCTTGTTGGGGTCAGTGACCTCGTCGTCGTTCACTACGGTTCTGTTGCGGTAGATTTCGCAGTCGCCCTTTTCGGGGTTGACGATCACGTCGAAGTTTTCGTCCGATCCGAACAGCTTGGCGATTACGCTTCGGAAGCTCTCTTCGAGCACGCCCATCATGGTGGTGATGTCGATGTTCTTGTCTTCTTTGAACTCCGCAAAGGTTTCGATGAGACTCGCGGTCTCCGTTTTCTTCTTGGCCATATAAAAATATTGGGGAGAATGTTTTTTACTTAAAGTCAATCAGGTATTTGGTCCATTTCACGTTGGCGAACTCCAGGTGAAGGTTCCGTTCGACGAGTTTGGGCCGTTTGCTTCCCTCTTCGCGCACTTTTTCCTCAAAGGTGAGGTCGAATCCTTGTCGCCTTGGTGAATTTCGTACTGTCGCAGCACCTTGAAGGGCTGTCCGATGCCGGCGCTTCCCACCTCCAGTTCAAAGTCCTCTTGTTCGCGGTCGAGATGGCTTTCGATGAAGCGGCTCAGCTCCACGCAGTCCTCGATCCATACGCCTTCTTCGTGGTCGATTTCCACCACGATGCGGTCGTCCGTGCTAACCGTGAGGTCTGTGAGGAAATACTCCTTTCCTTCCAGCCATTGGTTAACCAGTTGTTCTACTGTGTTTTTGTCGATCATCCGTTGTTGTTGAGTGGTAATAAAGAGAAGTGAGGAACTTTTCAGAAAGCCCCTCACTCAATCTTGGGGGCAAAGGTAAGAAAAGTTCGTTCACTTTTCCAAATAAATATGCAAAACTTTTCGGCGTTGCGCCTGCTGTGCTTTGTCGGGTTGTCAGTTTGGCGTTTGCCGGAGCCGGTTTGTGTGTCGGTAGGGTCGGTTGGGTGTGTCAGGGCATGGCGTTGAGTTCGGCCAGTCTGCGGCACAGCGTCTGCATTCCGGTCGATGCCGGTTCCGCAATCACCTCCACCTCCCTTCCGGAGGGCACTTTCACCGGTTTCGGGTCGATGAGGAACACCGGCTTGCCCGCCCTGACGTAGCGCACCAGGCCCGCTGCCGGGTACACGTTGAGCGAGGAGCCGATGATGACGAACACGTCGGCCTGTTCCACCTCGCGTGCCGCCGCCTCCAGGTTGGGCACCGCCTCGCCGAACCATACGATCCAGGGCCGCAGCAGGGAGCCGTCGGCAGCCCGTTCGCCGTGGCCCACCTGTGTGCGGCCTGGCGGCAGCCGGCGGATGTAGCGCGGGTTGTCCGGTTCGCGGCTGGAGCTGACTTTCATCAGTTCACCGTGCAGGTGGATGACGCGGGAGCTGCCGGCGCGTTCGTGGAGGTCGTCCACGTTCTGCGTGATGACCGTCACGTCAAAATCCTTTTCCAGCTGCGCCACGAGTTCGTGTCCCCGGTTCGGTTTGGCCAGGACGAGCTGCCGGCGCAGCCCGTTGTAGAAGTCCGTCACGAGGTTAGGGTCGGCCAGCCATCCGTCGGGCGTGGCCACTTGTTCCACGGGGTATTTTTCCCACAATCCCCCTTTGT
>SFQP01000179.1 GCA_004562975.1 bacterium | reverse complement strand
GGCAGCCGTCGTGGTGAGCGTGCTCATCCTGAAGGTGGCGGTTCAGCTCTTCGTGCCGAGCATGGAAGAACTGCTGGAAAAGTCGCTGCCCGAGGAGGAGGAAAAAGAAATACGGGCCGTCATCCTCGAGCAACCGGGATGTACCGACCCGCATAATCTGCGAACCCGCCGCATCGGCAACTATTGCGCCATCGATGTCCATTTCCGCATGGACGGCCAGACCACCATCGACGAAGCCCACCGCGCCACACGCGAAATCGAGGACCGTCTGCGCGAACGCTTCGGGCCGCAAACGCTCATCACCACCCACGTGGAACCCATAAAGCATCCGGCGCGGCAGACGGACACAGCCTAACAGCAAACCGCCATGAGGACGGCGTGACACACCGGACTCATGGCGGCAAATTTTCTGCGCGGCGAAGAAAAGCTATTCCTCCTCCAGCCCGGCAAAGAGATCCGGCTCAAGACCATCCGCCGGATCGGCAGACAGAGCGTCGGCAGCCTCCGCCTCGTTGTCCGTCTCCGTCGGTTCCTCCTCCGGTTCAGGCTGGCGTATCGGTTCCAGCTCCTCGATGCTTTCCACGGTGCAGGTGGTGAGGCGTTTACCCTTCGCCTTGAAACTCTTGCAGCCGATGAAGTCGGCCACCTCCACCTCCATGGGGTCGCGGAACGCGTCGGGTCCGCCGTAGGTGACGCGCAGACGGGGGAAGGCCACGTCGGTGAGTAGCACGAAGCGCGAAGCCGGGTTTTCGCCCAAGAAACTCTGGGGCCGCTGCTGCGGGGCACGTTCCAGGGTGAACCGCTTCACGTAAGGAAAGCCCTGCTGGTCGGCATCGAAGAGCACCGCGCTCCACACCTTGCGCTCATTGAATTTTTCTATACGCAGGATGCCCTGTTGCTCGTAATGGTTGTTCGCGTCGAAGTTCGTCGTGTAGAACCGTCCGTCGGCCAGCACCACGAGCACGAAGTCGCCCGTATGGAATTCGCCGAGATACTGGCCTCGTGCATCGTAATTGAGGCGGCTCACGTCGTGGTCGAACCACACCTTCCGTCCGCCCAGCGTTGATGCGCCGTGCGCCTTGAGCGTGATTTTGTGAACGTCGAGCCTGGTGAGCAGGTTTCCCCGGCTCTGGCGACCCTTCACGAGAATTTCGCCGAAGTCCTTGTCGAAACTGATGCGTTTGAGCTTCGGGTTGGGCCGGAAGGTCACCTTGATGGTCTCGGCCTCGCCGTTGGGGTTCGCCGTGAAGTAAATGACGCGGCTGCCCGGCGTACCGGTGGTGAGGTCATACTCACGGTCGTGGGTAATGGCCGTCACGTTGAAGCGTTTAATGAAGCAAGCGTTCGTTTCGCCGTCGCGGTAGACGGCATTGTAGATGGTGCGTGTGTCGCCCTTTTTGAAAATGGCGATGTGGATGATTTCCACCTTCTTCTTGCGCTCGTGTTTGGAGCGTTCCGTATCGCCTATGAACACCTTGTCCTGCACACGCGTCACCTTGTACGTTCCGTCGCGGTAGAAGATGATGACATCGTCGATGGGCGAGCAGTTTTCCACGAACTCGTCCTTTTTGAGCGACGTGCCCATAAATCCGTTTTCGCGGTCGATGTAAAGTTTCTCCGTGGCCTCGATCACTTTGGTGGCCTCGATATTGTCGAAGCTGCGCAGTTCGGTGTGGCGCGGATGTTCGGCGGCATATTTGTCGTAAATCAGGCGGAACCAGTTGGCCGTCACCTCCACCATGTTCTGCAGGTCCTTGTCGATGCGCGCCACCTCGTCCTTCATGCGCGCAATCATTTCGTCAGCCTTCTCCTTGTTGAACTTCAGGATGCGCCCCATTTTTATTTCCATGAGGCGCAGGATGTCATCGCGCGTCACTTCGCGGTAGAAATCCTTCTTGAAAGGTTCGAGGCGCGAATCGATGTGTGCCACGGCTGCATCCATGTCGCGTGCCTGTTCAAACTGGCGGTCCTTGTAGATGCGCTCCTCGATGAAGATGCGTTCGAGCGAGGCGAAATGCAGGCTCTCCATGAGTTCGCCCCGGCGGATAAGGAGTTCCTTTTCGAGCAGGGCGCGCGTGGTGTCCACGGAGCGGCGCAGCACATCGCTGACGGTGAGGAACTTCGGCTTCTTGTCATCGATGACGCAGCAGTTGGGCGAGATGCTGATTTCGCAGTCGGTGAAAGCGTAGAGCGCGTCGATGGCCTTGTCCGATGAAGTTCCAGGCGTGAGGTGTACGAGAATTTCCACGTTGGCCGCCGTGTTGTCGTCGACCTTGCGGATTTTGATTTTCCCCTTCTCGTTGGCTTTGAGGATAGAGTCGATGAGCGACGACGTGGTCTTGCCGAAGGGAATTTCGCGTATGGCGAGCGTTTTGTTGTCCAGTTTTTCGATTTTCGCCCTCACCTTCACCGCTCCGCCTCGCAGGCCGTCGTTGTAGCGCGACACGTCGATGGAACCGCCGGTCTGGAAGTCGGGATAAAGTTGGAAGGGTTCGTCGTGGAGATAGCTACGGGCAGCGAAACCGGCTCCTTGTTACGGCCATCGTAGGAGAGCTTCCACTCGGTGGTCTTGGGGTTGAAAAGCACGTCGAGCGCGAATTTGGAAAGGCGGGCTTCGATGTAACGCGGCGCGGCGGCACCATCGCCGGTGAGGATGTTGCCCCAGTTTCCCTGACAATCAACGAGGAGGTTCTTCTGTCCGAGCTGCACCAGCGCATCGCCGATGGAGGCATCGCCGTGGGGGTGGAACTGCATGGTATGTCCCACGATGTTGGCCACCTTGTTGTAACGTCCGTCGTCGAGCCGCTTCATGGAGTGCAGGATGCGCCGCTGCACGGGTTTGAGACCGTCGCCCAGGTGGGGCACGGCACGCTCGAGGATTACGTAGGAGGCATAGTCAAGGAACCAGTTCTGGTACATCCCGGTGAGTTGGAGGTTGCCTTCGGCATCGCGGGTTTCCTGCGGCTGGTAGTCGGTGTGGCCGGCCTCCGTATCGGGTATTTTCTGTTCGTCGCTCATGGTGAATAGATTTGTACGGCAAAATTAAGGAAAAATTTCCAACTGTGGCGGTCGGGACGCAGCCAAGCCGGAGTACCCCCTGGGGAGTACTCCAGTATTCCGCAGGGAGTACTCGAGTACTCCGGCAAGGGGGACTCCGGTACTCCGCCCGGGGTACTCCGCCAAACTGCCTGTCGCCCAAAAAGAACCGGGACAACGGGAAGCCACCTGCTACGGCGGTTTCACGTCATCCCGGTTGCGGATGTCAAAAAGAGAGAGAAGGTTGTCGCTCTGCGCGAGGCGGCGTTACTTCTTGGCCGGCTGCGGGTTCGTCTTCACCTTCAGCACTTCCACTTTGAAGATAAGGGTGGAGTTGCCGGGGATGGAACGGCCCGAACCGCGCTCGCCGTAACCCAGTTCGGCAGGGATGTAGAGGTTCCACACCGAGCCTTCGGGCATGAGGCAGAGCGCTTCACGCCAGCCCTTGATGACCTGGTCCGGACGGAAGGAAGAGGGCTGTCCGCGCTTGTAGGAAGAGTCGAACACGGTGCCGTCGATGAGCGAGCCTTCGTAGTGTACTTCCACTTCCGAGCTGTCGGTGGCCAGTGCGCCCTTGCCTTCATCGAGCACGCGGTACTGGAGTCCGCTGGGCAGCGTCTTCACGCCCTTGAGCTTCTTGTTGGCGGCCAGCCAGTCGAGGTTGGCCTGCTTGTAGGTTTCCTGCTGGTGCTTGAACTGCTGTTCCACTACCTTCATGGCGCTGTCAAACTCCTTGGCGTCGAAATAGGTGGAGTCCTCCTTGCCGCAAGCCTGCTTGTTGATCATGGGGTGGTTGCGCTGGTTCATCTCGGCGATGCGCAGACCGGCGGCCACGGCGACGGCCTTCTTGCGCTGGTCGTCGGTCATGGGGGAGGTCATGGCCTCGATGGCGTAGCCTACGTAGGCAGTGTCGACACCCATCTGTCCGGTGAGGTACTGCTTGAGGCTGGGACCCTGGGCCACACCCATGGCAAAGCTGAACGTCTTGCTGTCGACGGCGGCGGGGATGTCGGACTTCTTGGCGGGGGTTACTACGGCTGCCTTCTTAGCGGCCTTTTTGCCCTTCTTTTGGGCAAGGGCAGGATGGAGGGCTGCCGCAGCGAGAAGCAGGCAGCCGATGGTTCTGAGTTGCATTTTTTAGAACGGTTTATGGGTTTAGTAGTCTGTCAATGCCTGACCCTGTCCGCAGGCCTTGGTCCGTGGCTCGGAGAAGCGCAGGGCGTGGGGCGTGGCGGGCAGGGCCGGGCTTGTGTGTGCTTGTCAGTTACACCGTTTCCGGGCAATGGTTATTTCACCTTGCCGAGGTTGGTGATTTTGAAGATGAGTGCGGAGAAGGGAGGGATGGGGCCTGTGCCGTTTTCGCCATAGCCCACTTCGGCGGGAAGGTAGATTTCCCACGTGGCACCGACGGGCATCTGGGGAATGGCAATCTGCCAGCCCTTGATGACGTTCTTGAGGTCGATGGTGGCGATGCCGCCGTCCTGACGCTCAGAGCTGTCGAACACGGTGCCGTTGATGAGCTTGCCTTCGTACTTCACCTTCACGCTGTCGGTGGCTGCGCAACGCTCCGTGCCGCTGCCGGCCTCGATGACCTTGTAGAGCACGCCTTCGGTGAGCTTCTGCACGCCTTTCTCCTTGCTCTTCTTGGCGATGAACTCCTGTCCTTCCTTGCGCTGCTTGCCGAACATATAGGCCAGGATGCGCTTGTTGGCCTCTTTCTTGTCAACGAGCTTGCCGTCCACCTTGAGCGTGGTCTTTCCCTTGGCCTGAGCCAGGAAGCCGGCCACGAAGTTCTTCACGCTCACCTTCTTGGTGGAATCGCCCTGGAACACCTGCTGTTCCATCATGGGGAGCTGCATCTTGATTTGCATACCGGCCTGCAGACCGAGGTTGTAGGCCATCTTCTTCTTGTCGTCGGCGGCCTTCATGCCTTCGGTGTAGCCCTTGAGGAAGGCGTCAACGTAGGCAGAGTCGCTTCCTTGCTGCTTGAGCATGTTGGCGAAGTCCTGTTCGTCGGCCGACATCACCATACCCATCTCGTAGCTGAGGGTATCGATGTCCGTTTTCAAATTAGCCTTGGGAGTGCCGTTGTTGCAGGAGCTCAGGAGAGCTGCTGCGGCGAATGTTGCTGCTAAAATC